>DASYRX010000333.1:0-2559 GCA_036003845.1 Gemmatimonadaceae bacterium
TCGCACCCATCGCGGTGCTAGTCCCGGGAACGAACGCCGAGCTGCTCGTGCTCGCGACAGGCGCCGGATCGCTGATGCTCTCGCATGTGAACGACGCCGGCTTCTGGCTCATCAAGGAGTTCTTCAACATGACGGTGCCACAGACGTTGAAGACGTGGACTGTGGCGGAGACCATCATCGGCGTCGCGGGACTCGCCTTCACCATGATTCTGAGTTTTGTCCTCTAGCGCGACGCACACAAAGCGACCGATCGTCGTCATCGCCTCCCTCGGCATGGTGACGTTCGGTGTCGTACTGACGACGCTGGGCGCCTCGCTCCCGGCGGTCATGACGCGCTACGGCATCGACAAAGCCGAAGCGGGGGCGCTGCTGGCGCTGCTGAACTTCGGAGTTCTTGCCGGCTCGCTCGTCTTCGGGCCGATCGTGGACCGTCGCGGCCATAGGAGCCTCCTCGTCTTTGCATTCGCGACGATCATCGTCGGGCTCGAAGCGACGGCGTTCGCCCCATCGATAAGCTTTCTGCGCGGCGCGGTACTGCTGATCGGTTTCAGCGGCGGCCTGCTCAATGGCGCCGTCAACGCGCTCGCGGCGGACGTGGGCGCGGAAGAGCGTGCGGCCACACTGACTTTCGTCGGGGGATTCTTTGGCGTTGGCGCCGCGGGCGTCCCGCTGGTGTTCGCGATGCTGTCCAACGAATCGTCTTCTGCAACGGTATTGGCGATCATCGCGCCCGTGATCGTGATTCCGCTCGTGCTCACGGTATTCACGAACTTTCCACCATCGAAGCAGCCGCACGGCTTTCCCGTTGCGGAGGTGAAACGGCTCCTGCGCGACCCCGTATTGCTCCTGATGGGATTCATCCTGTTCCTCCAGAGCGGAATGGAGTCGACCATCGGCGGCTGGACTACGACGTTCTTCGCGGAGGAGCTGAGCGTGCGCGTCGAGCGCGCGCCGTTCTATCTGTCGATGTTTTGGCTCGGGCTGATGCTGACCAGGCTGACGCTTGGCCTTGTCTTGCGCGGCACGGGCAGCGTACGCGTCATGCTCGTGTCGATCGCAGTCTCTCTTGTGAGCGCACTCGCGCTCGTGTCGACGCGCAGCGCCGCCGCGGGTGGCGTCGCCGTGTTTTTGCTCGGATGTGGCTTCGCGGCAATCTTTCCCATAGTCTTTGGATTCGTCGGCGATCGGTACGCTCACCTGTCGGGTACGGCGCTAAGCCTGGTGATGGCGATGGCGCTGGCCGGTGGAATGTTGCTGCCCTACATCTCGGGAGTCCTCGGCGGCGCCCAGGGCATGCGATGGGCGCTGCTGATCGTGCCCGTGACTCTGGTGTTGCAGGCCACGTTGCTTCCGACTCTCTCGCGCGCGACACCGACGAGGACAGCATGAGAAACCTGAGTTGTTCACTTACGCTCCTCGGCGCATTTGCGTGCCATCCACAGCGGTCAGCTCAAAGCGTACAGCTCACAGCGCAAAGCGCGGAGTGGATCGACGCAACCGCGACCCTCGATCCGGCGACCACGCCGGTATACGAGGGTGACGCACCGATGAAGTTCGAGTTCCTCAAGGACATGCGCAAAGGCGACGCCTTCACGTTGTCCGTCTACTCATTGGGCGCACACAGCGGAACGCACATCGACGCGCCAATGCACTTCATCCGAGACGGTGCGTCGATCGACCGCGTGCCGCTCGAGCCGTTAGTCGGCCCTGCGCGCGTGATCGACATTGCCGACAACGTGCAGGCGATCGACGCCGCGGAGCTGAACCGGCACAAGTGGCGGGGCGCACCGCGCGTGATCTTCCGCACGAGGAGCTCGGTGCGCGGCTGGATGACATCGGCGACCTTTCATCGCGACTTTGCCTACGTCGCTCCCGATGCGGCGCAGCTGCTGGCCGACGCCGGCGTGCAGCTCGTGGGGATCGACTACATCTCAGCCGAGCAGTTCGGCGCACCCGCGCCGGCGACGCATCGCATTCTTCTCGGGAAGGGGATTCCGATCGTCGAGGGGTTGTCTCTCGCGGGCGTGCCCGCGGGGGAGTACGACCTGATCGTCCTTCCGATGAAAGTGGGAGGTCACGAGGGGGCGCCGGCGCGCGCAATCCTGCGGAGGCGCGCTTCGCCTAGGTGACCAGCGCTTTGAGGCAGCGTTCCACGAGCGCGGCGTTGCCCATGCGCTCGGCGAATGCCGCGAAGCTGCTCGTCGCCCCTCGCCACCGCAGCTCGTCCACGTTGCGGAACAGCGGCGCGTCAGTTCTGAGTGTCGCGAGATTCTTGAAGAGCAGCGCAAGGTTGCGTTTCTCTCCCAATACTTCCGGCGGGAATTCCTCTATGCGGCCGTGGCGGTTGAGCAGCCGAGCCGCGGTTTGGGAGCCGATGCCCGGAATTCCCGGGTATCCGTCCTGCGCGTCGCCCACGAGCGCGAGATAATCGGGAATCAGCGCAGGCTCGACGCCAAACTTCTCGCGGACTCCTGCCGCGTTGCGGATCGTGGGGCCCTTGCGTTCCATCTGCACGACCCGATCATCGCGGACGCACTGCGCCAGATCCTTGTCCGGCGT
>DASYRX010000334.1:0-18261 GCA_036003845.1 Gemmatimonadaceae bacterium
CTGCCGGCCGATCGCGCCGCAGCCGACGACCTCAAACGCGGACTTGGGATCATCGTGGGGCGATCCGACGCGCTCTCGCGCTTCATGGCGTCGTATGTCAAGCTCGCGCGTTTGCCGGCGCCGCGGCGCGCGGCGCTGGACCTTGGTTCACTCGTGCGTCGCGTTGCGGCGCTCGAGGTGCGTCTCAACGTGATTGTCACGCCTGGGCCGGATGTCGTGCTCGCCGGTGACGCAGATCAGCTGGAACAATTGCTCATCAATCTCGTTCGCAATGCGGCAGACGCGGCGTTGGAAACCGGTGGTCACGCCGAGGTTACCTGGCGCGTGGCGAATCGCGCGGTGACGATCGACGTACTCGACGAAGGGCCGGGCCTAACGACGACGAGTAACCTCTTCGTCCCGTTCTTCACGACGAAGAGCGACGGATCCGGGATCGGATTGGTGCTCAGCCGCCAGATCGCGGAGGGACACGGCGGCGTGCTGACACTGGAGAACCGCGGGGATCGGACTGGGTGCGTGGCTCGGCTCGTACTGCCTCTGGGCTCGAGCGCAGGCGCCGGTGCCGCTTAACTGCGTAGACAGCGGCACAAGGTAATAACTGCGACAATGGTAAACGGTGCCTAACGCGTTTGCGTCAAGGCGTCAATAGCGCAAAATGTCTAAAAGAGCAGGTCTTTAACGAAGTTCACGCGTTAACGTCCGCGCGCTACGTGCCGTTTGACGCACTTTTTGCTTAACCCGTGCCGCTGTCGACGCTTTCATGAGGCCGCGTCAGTCGGCGGCACCGGCACGATCTCCCTCAGCCGTCTGAGCGTCGGCACTTTCCATCCGGTTGCAACTACAACGGCCAAGGTCATCGCGCCACCAAACAACACCGATGGTACTACGCCGAGCAGCTTCGCGGCGACGCCGGACTCGAACGCGCCCAGCTCGTTCGACGAGCCGATGAAGATCGCGTTCACAGACGAGACCCGGCCTAACAACTCGTGTGGCACCATGATCTGCAGCAGAGTCGAGCGGATCACCGCGCTGATGTTGTCCGCCGCCCCGCTGACGAAAAGAAACGCCAGCGACAAGACAAAGCTGCGCGACAACGCGAAGCCGATCATGCACACGCCAAAGATCGTGACAACGGTGAGAAGGGTTCTCCCGGCGCGTTGAAACGGCGCGCGATGCGCGATGATGATCGCCATCAGCACAGCTCCCGCACCCGGCGCGGCCTGGAGCACGCCGAGTCCCTGCGGGCCGACCTGAAGAATCCGATCGGCGAAGATCGGCAAGAGCGCCGTCGCGCCGCCAAAAAAGACAGCGAACATGTCCAGCGTCAGGGCGCCCAGTATGACCGGCTGGCCACGCAGGAAGTGCCAACTCTCGCTCAGGCTCTCCACCAGCGACGCGCTCGCGAGCGCGCGCGCCGGCGCAATGTGCTTGATCTGCCACATCGCCACGAGCGACACCAGCGTGAGAGCGACGTTGATGCCAAACGTTAGGCGAGCGCCAAAGCCCGCGTAGAGCAGCCCGCCCATCGCCGGACCCACGACGCTGGCAAGCTGCCATGTGGAACTGCGCCACGTCGCCGCATTCGCGTATGCCTCGCGCGGCACCAGCTCAGCGACAAGTGGACTGCGCGCCGACTGGAGAAAGCTGCGCGCCAGTCCGCAAACCGCGATGATCAGATAGTACGGCCAGACGACTCGCGGCGTCGGCCAGATGAGCGCGAGCACGAACAATGTCATCGCGGCGCCAACCAGGACAGTGAGCGACCAGAGCGAGATACGGCGGCGGTCTCCGCGATCCACAACATGACCCGCAACGAGCGCGACACTGATGTAGGGAATCACTTCGGCGAGGCCGACGAGACCTAACGCCAGCGGGTCGCGCGTGACCTGGTAGATCTGCCACGACACGACGATCGCTTGCACCTGCGAGCCCACCGTCATCGCCAGGAGCGAGACGATGAACCGCCCAAAGTTGGGAAAACGGAACGCAGCGTAAGTATCGTGGGCGCGCGTTTCGGGCAGGCGGTCCATGCGGTGCGAACAATAATGACGGAGGCCGGTGCTTCGTGCTATCCGTCACCAAAAAAACTCAGCCAACAGCTGACGGCATTACTGCAATGCGTCAGGCGACATGAATCATCGTTTGGAATCGGAATTGCACGACGGTCCCGCAGCGCGAGTGCACGGCTGACATCGCTTGACGTACCTGTCATTCGTGTTCAGTCTCTGGCACTCGTCGAGCGAAGTAAGCGGGAAGCGCTACGACCGATGCGCGGGGTGGGCGCGCTGAGGGGCACCTGGAGCTATGGGTGAGGAGTCGGACGACCGACGAACGTCGGCGCCGCAATGGACAATTGACCGGTTGCAGCGCGCCCACGCGTTAGGCAAACTCGTAGGTGAAGCTCCTGCTTTTCGCTCCGCCATTGCGCGACTCCCCGCAATCGCGCGCGCCGATGCGACAGTTCTGCTCAGTGGCGAAACCGGCACAGGAAAGGAGCTCGTCGCGCGCGCCATTCACTACTTGAGCGAGCGAAGCACAGGCTCGTTCACGGCCGTGAACTGCGGCTCACTCCCGGACACATTGCTCGAGGACGATTTCTTTGGCCATGAACGCGGCGCATTCACGGACGCCAAGTCGTCGCGCACCGGACTCCTGAACCAAGCGCACGGTGGAACGCTTTTTCTCGATGAAGTGGACTCGCTGTCGCCCCGCGCCCAGGTAGCGCTGCTACGCGTGTTGCAGGATCGCACCTACCGCGCGCTGGGATCGAGCGAAGAACGGCGCGCCGACGTGCGCGTGATCGCAGCGACAAACACGGATCTCTGGCCGCTCGTCGAAACGAAGGTCTTTCGCTCCGATCTGTACTATCGACTGAGCGTTCTCACGATCGCCCTGCCGCGCCTGGCGCAAAGAACCGAGGACATCCTTCCGCTGACGCACCACTTCCTGCTGCGATTGACGCCGCCGACCCGCGGACCGTTCCGGCTCGCGCAGGACGCCAAGGACGCGCTCCTCGCGCATAACTGGCCCGGCAACGTGCGCGAATTGGAGAATGCCGTGCTCCGCGCGGTGAGCCTCTGCGATAGCGATACAATCACGACCAGTGATCTCGGAATCGGTCGCAGCGCGCCGTCAGTGGTACCGTCGGACGCGGCGGACGCGCGCGCGAAGCTCGTGATCGACTTCTCGCGGTCATTCGGGGAAGCGAAGCGCGACACGATCACGGCGTTCGAGCTGGGCTATCTCACACGCGTGATGCAGGACTGCGCTGGCAACGTCAGCCGAGCTGCGCGACGCGCGCGCAAAGAGCGGCGCGACTTCAGACGACTCCTGCACAAGCACCGCTTGGACCCCCGCGCCTTCGAGCCGCGTCCGTAAGCGGGGGGCACAAGCCCCAGTGGGGCACTATTCCCCTCCCCCACGCGGCGGTTTCGGAGCTGGCCTAACGCGTCATGGCGAGTCGAGATACGCGTGTTCCGGCCACGGGGCAGTCCCACCCCCACCTCGCCGCTCGCTCCTCGCGGCGCCTTTGTCGCCTAACGCGTGATCTCACTTTCGGTTGCGTCGCGCCGGCGGCCAGCGGCGCGGCATTTGCCAAGCCAGCGGCGCGTGACACAGAACGGCCGCTCGTCCGACTCGCATGAAGATGCCGATGCCAACTTGCGTGCTTTGGTACTCGCGTATCTCGACGACCATCCGACGGCCATGGATACAATCGACGGAATCGCGGAGTGGTGGATTCTGAGGCAAAACATCGACATCGAAGTCCGTCGTGTTTCTCGAGTCCTCGCGGGCCTCGTGACCGAGGGCGTGCTCGAGGAGCTCACGCAGAGTGGCGTGCGCTTTTACCGGCGCCGCGCCGCGGTGGCACGCCCGCACAGCGTTGGCTGGCCGGGGACGAGCAAGTGAAGCCGCACCTCGAAGTCAAGCTGCGTCGCGGCGTTCCTACGCCTGACGCTCCCTACTGGGAGGACGCGATTCACGACAAGGCCGGCACCGACAGCTCGATCGATCGCGACCTCACGCGGTTGCTCACTCGTTATGCACTGCCTGTGCTGGCGACGCGAGCGTATGAGCCCCACGGCCGTGCCTGGTCGCAGCACGAGATCGCCGCGGGCTTGAACAGGGTCTATCGCCTCGTGCTGCTGGAGAATCGCTCGCTGCCGACCGAGCTGCTGCGCGATATCCAGCTCATTCCGACGATCGAGTACGCCCGCCTTGGCGCCGTCGGACGAGCGCAGTTGCCGCAGCCGGAAGTGGCGGCTATGAGCGTCACGACCGACAAACGCTCGCGCGACGCCATTTTTCTGGATGAAGCCCAGCAATACTCGTTAGGTGATCCCTCCGTCGTCGTCGCCGTGCTCGACACGGGTGTCTGGACGAGTCATCCGGAATTCTCGGAGCGCTTGCTGCCGGGTCGGGACTTTGTCGACATCCTCGACGGTGCGGATCAGTTCCTCGGCGACTATCTCGATGCGGACGAAGATCCGACCGACGCGGTCGGCCATGGAACGCACGTGACCGGCATCCTCGTCGCGCGCGGCAAGGGAATGCCGTTAGGTGTCGCGCCGAAATGTCGCATCCTGCCCGTGCGCGTGCTCGGGGCACTGCGCCAGGGCGAGAAGCGCGTCGGCGCGGGGCTGGTGGACAACATCAACGTCGCCATCAAATGGGCGGTGGATCAGGGCGCCACGATCATCAACATGAGCCTCGGCGTTAGGCATACCGGTGGTGGCCTGCCGCACCAGGATGTGATCGAGTACGCCAGGCGCAAGGGAGTCACTGTCGTGGCCGCCGCGGGGAACGACGGACAGGAACAGCTCTACTATCCGGGCGCGCTGCCTCACGTCATCGCGGTCGGAGCCGTTGACCAGCAAGGCGATGTGGCGCCGTACTCGACGTACGGCCGGCAGGTCAGCTTCGTCGCGCCGGGGAGCAACATCTATTCCACGTATCTCGAGAACGAATACGCGTACAGCACGGGAACGTCGCACGCCACACCGTTCGTGAGCGGTGCGGCCGCGCTCCTGAAGTCGTTCGCCAAGTCAAAACTCGGCATCCGACTCAGCGACGCGCGCGTCAAGCACGTGCTCAAGTATTCGGCCGATCGCATTGATGGCCAGTTCAAGCATCCGAAGGCGGGCTTCGGGCAAATCAACCTGCTCGACGCGATGAAGTTGCTCGAGCACAAACTGACCAACCGTCTCGACAAGGCCGCCTAACGATGCCCAAGCATGAAGGCCGCGACCCGCGCAACCCGCGCCATAAGCCGGCAGAGCACGAGGCGAAGAAAGACCCCCCTGCCGAGCGCGAAATGCCACCACCCGTGACAAGCGAATACGCCGCGATCGGCACGGCGGACCATCCACCTACAGACGGCTCCAGTTCGACGGGCACTGCCACTGCACCTCCTCGGGGACCTTCAATGACAAATCCTCCTTTCACATTTGACTCCGGCATCAGTCTCCCGGTGGGGCTGGCCGACGCGCGCTTCGCGCGCGCGCGACAGCGCTCGGTGCTCGGCGTGCAGCCACCAAGCGACACGCCCGATGGCTTCGTCGCACGCGCGCTTGGTGACATCAGCACGGCGGCCGGCGGCAGCGCCAAGGTCAAAGACGTCACCGAAGCTCTCATCCGCGAAGGGCTGACCGAAGAAGTCGCGAAGGCCACCGCGAAACTCAACGCGGGCGGCATCGACCGCACGCAGCGCCTTCTCCTCGCGACGTCCGCTGTCTACGCGAGCATCCTCGAAGAAGCGTTAGGCTCGGTGATCGGCCCCACGACACCAACATCTACCGCTTCTGGCACTGGTGGATTCGCGCCCGTTCCGCGTCGTCGCGTCGACTTCGCCGACACCGCTGGCCTGGTCAGCTTTGTGTTGCGTGCATTGGACCGCGCGGGTGGCTTCCGTGAACAGTACGGCGCTCGGCTCGTTGATGCCGTGACCGCCGGGCGCGGACTGAACGTCACGACGTCGGTTCGAGCGGCGGTGGTATCAGACGTCTCCCTACGCGAGCTGCCGGCCGCGTCGAGCAAAGTCGATGCATTGGTCGTCGGCCTCATCAATCGGCGTCGTGCGACGCTGGATGTAGAAAGCGCGATCGACGAATACGCGCGCGGTGGCGAGATCGATCCAATCCGCTTCACGCCGGCGGTTCGCGATGGGATGGTGACGTTCCTGCAGGACATCGGGGTGACTTTCCCGGCAGGCGGCATCACGCCGAGCAATCGCGCGCAGTTCGATGAGTACTTCGCCCTGGCGTACAACAACGCCATCCGGTCAGGCAACGGAGCCACGGCGGACCCGATCGACGTCGTTAGGCAGAAAGGGGCGACGACATCCTGGAACTTCGAGGTCGACACGTTCGATACAATCGAGGAGCAGGGCGTCGTGCCGCAGAACATCCTTGCTGCGGGCGCGCTGGACTACGTGTACAACATCGGCGAGCGCTTGGGCGTGTTCAAACTGGCCGATGCGCTAGTGCTGCGCTGGGCCAATGGAGCCTTCGATGCCCCACCCGGGAAGCCAAGCGCCGATCTGTATCGCTACTGGAAGCTGCGTCCGGAGCGGGTGAGCCCCGAGGAGCGTGCGATGATGTATCGCCGCATCCTTGCCAAAGGCGAAGGCAACTTGCTCTCAGGAATGGTGGAGAACGAGCCGTTCCCCACGCTCTGGGGCGCGCTCATGGAGAAGGCGACCGACTTTATCCATCGCTCCGAGGAGAACGCGAGTACGGATCGAACGGTCTCGCGGCAGCCCAGCTATCAAGCGACGAAGCAGCTCCAGTACAACCTCACGGAGTACGCGACCGGCATGGCGCACATGCAGATCACGGAGATGTACTTCCATCTTGACGAGGCAAGGAAGGTGCTCGAGTACGCGATCCCGTACTTCTCGACAGGGTCGCGCAACAGTCTCTGGAACGTCATCGAGCGCGCCTCGCGCGAATGGTTCGATGAGGCGCCTAACATCTCGGCGATCCGTTCGGCCGCAGTCGACGGCAACAGAGTGTTCCAGTGGATTGCGTCGTTCGACCAGTCGTCGGTCACGGACGATCAGTTCCAGGCATTCCTCGAAGCCGCGGAAGCGTGGATTATCGCCGCCGCTACCGACGACTCGGAGCCCTCGGCCGGCGAAGAAGCAGACGAAGAGGAGGACGAAGACATCGACTCGATGGACAAAGAGATCAACGACGATTGGGACAAGTAACCGCGCCTAGCGAGAGAGAGGAAAATCATGCGTAGCTCGCACGATGTAACAACGCTCGCACGCGCGCAGGCGCAGGAAGTCCTGACGCAGATTCCGCAGTTCCACGAGATGTCGTGGAGCGACAAGCTGAGTCTGTACAAGTCGCTGGTCGCGGACAACGTGCGCGCGCTATCCGACGGCGGTAACGGCGTCGCCGCGGCGATGGCGGGACCGAAAAAAGCGAGTGACCTCATTGACGATCGCCGCCACGAAAACCGGCGTATCGAACAGGCGGGACAGCTGGCCGGAGAGTTCGTCGAGAACGTCGACTTTCCGAAGTTCGTTAGGGACCTGCTCAAGGGCGTGTTCGATGCCAACCTCCAGGTCACCATCCAGCAGATGGAGTCCTACCAGAAGCTCTTGAAGACGGCCACGAAGAGCGTGGCGGAGTTCGCGAATAAGATCGATGACACGACCGCGTTCGGTTACCTCGCCGAGCATCAGGGCGACGACTTCAGCATCGACTTCGACGACAAGGAGAAGACAGAGAAGAACCCGGACGGCACCGTCCTAACGAACAAGGATGGCGAGCGGCTGGACATTGGCGACAACGAAGTGAAGGCGAAGATCATGGACGCCAAGATCGCCATGGCCAAGGAACAGCGCGCTCTGCTTCGCGAGACGATTCTGATGGGGATCACACGCCTCGTCGTCGAGCGCGGCAAAGTCAAAGCGTCGGTGTTGTTCGACATCAAGGCTGGTGAGGTAATTCAAAAACAGGACAAAGCGGCGTTGAAGGAAGCTCACTCGTCAGGCAGCTCTATCAAGGCTGGCGGTGGGCTCATTGGCTCGATCTTCGGTGGACCGTCCGGGGGACATACGCGCAGCGACTCGAAGACGCAGATCAGCATCTCGTCAGCGAAGAGCCAGGCGACCACGAGCCTCGAGGCGAAACTGGCTGGAGAAGTCGAGATCATCTTCAAGAGCGATTACTTCAAGCTGGACAACTTCGCGAGCATGTACTCCGGCGTTACAAACGCCGATCGTGCCGCGGTCGCAGGCGCCGGCGGTGCACCTGGCGTTCCGGGTGCACCGGCCGGACCACCGGCTCTCCCAGCCCGTGCCTAACGTATGGCGCTGGCGCTGCTCACGCCGAGCCGTGTTCCGGGGTCGCCGGGAACGGTCGCGTTCCGAGTGGATCTGGGACGCAACCGGTTCTTCCAGTACTCCATTGGCGACGACTCCGTCGACAAGGACCGCGGCTTCCCGGTGCTGGGCGCACCGAGTTTCACGTCGCCGCTCCTGGGCCCACTGCCCGAGGCCTCGTTCGGGAGAACGGTCTTGGAAGTTCCGGTCACACGCTTCGATCGAGACCACCGTTCGTTGCAGCTCACATCGTACCGCACTAAGGCCCGGCACGGCCCCTCGCTGTCGGAGATCGTGCAAGTGCCCGTCACGGGCCGCGTACCTAACGACGACTTACCGCCCATCGCATTCAGCATGAGGCACGACATGGACGCTTATACGATCGACTCTCACACAGAACCGGCACGAGCGGCTCCATGGCGGCCGGCGCGGGCCATGGCCTATCGCGAGGTCCGGCCCGTGTCGAGTGCGATGCTTCTCGGAAGCATTATCCCGACGCTCAGCGGCCTAATTGCCAAGGTTGCGCCCGCGGTGACCGGTTTTCTCAAGGGCGGCGGTGGCAAAATCATCGGCGAATTGCTCGGCGGCCTAACGAAGGGAGGCGAAGCCGCCGCTGGTGGCGGCACCGCAACCGCGCCCGCGGAACCATTGATCAAACCCGAAACGGCCGCGTTGCTGCAGCAGCTGCTCCAGCAGCTCGCGCAGCCTGTCACGCCGGCTCAACCTGCCCCCGGCGCAGCAGCCGGCGGCACGGCAACGGCGAGCGCGCTGGCACTGAGTCGGAAGTACGCACACGCGACCGAGTACTCGCACGCAGCGGTGGCACCCGCGCTCCTCGCCGCGCTGCCCGCGCTCATGCCGCTCCTGGAGAAGGTGCTGACGCCCGAGACGATCAAGGGCATTCTCGACACGGCGAACCCGACAAAGATCATCGGCGCCGTGACGGACAGCGTGAAAGAGATTGGCAAGCTCGGTTTGGATTTCGACAAACAGAGCAACGAGCACCTGCGCGCGCTCAACCCGATGGGCGTGCATGCGCCAGTCGATGACCTGTTGAAAGGAATGGGGTTCGCCACCTCGTTAGGCCAGGGAGTCACGCGAGAGAAAGGAGAGCCGGCCTACCGTCGCGTCGAGAGTGTCGAACTGGCCTTTGTCGGCGCGTCACCGGTGATGATTCACGGACGTTCGCGTGTCTGCTATCGCGCGGGAGAACAGATCGCGTTCGCGCTCGATGTCAAAACGCCACGGCCAATCGCCGACGCCACGCTCGCGCTGATCGTCAAGAGTCCCGAGACACGCAAGATCCTCGTGCGCAAATCCATCCCGCTGCCGCAAGTCCAGAACGGCCGACTGCCGAAGCGCGCCGAGCTATCTGGAGACGAGATCAAAGGACTCGCCACGGGAGAAGAGTACTTCGTCTGCGCCTACCTCACGTGGAAAAACAGCAAGGGTAAGATCATCGGCACGAGCCGGACTCAGATGATCACCCTCGTCGGTGAGTACATCTTCGACCGCGTCGAAGAAGGTCAGGTGGTTCCGCTCAACGACGTATCGAAGTATCGCGCCTTCTGGCACAAGGTGTGGCAGGGATCGTTCAGCAAGGACTTTTACAAGGTCGACTTCGAAGCGAAGTACTACTATGTCCTGGAGCCCAAGGGCGACAAGAACGCGCCCATCGAAACGAAGCTGCAATTCGACAGCGAAGACGAGCGCGTTAGGCACGGGCGGCTGAAGAGTGGGATGACCACGACGCTGGCTGCGCTGAACGAGCTCGTTCCACAGATCTCCACCGGCAAGGGGCTCAACGAAGCTCAGCTTTCCGCGCTGCGATCGAGTGATTTCGTCGCGCGCTTCAACACCGCAGCCCGCGCACGCGCGGCGCTCAGTGGGAAGGCAGGCGTGTCGGCGGCGCTGTGGGTCTATCCCGAAGTGAAGCTGCATCAAGTGGTGCTCTTCAAGGCCGCGTCCACTGACGCGGACTCGCACGTGCGCGAGCTGACCGAAGAGCGCGTACCCTTCCCGATCCCGGTCACGTTGCACGTGATCGGCGCGAGGACGACGCGATGACGCAACGAAGCGACTTTCCGAGGTCTCTGGAAGGCTACACGCGCTCGTTCGGTGGCGCTCCGATCATGCTCGACGGCATGGAAGTCCTCTTCGACAAGACCGTCGGCCTCGCGCCGGTGACACTCGTGCCCAAGAAGGGGACCGTCCCAGCAACGGGGACCGAGCGTGACTGACGTCGCGGCGGTTGACGCGTGGTCGGCCGACCTGCCGCCGCTCGCCGAGCTCGTGGCCTCGTTAGGCGACGTCGACGACGAAGCCGACCCGGATGACCAGGTGGTGGACTCCATGGACATCGACCAGATCACGCTCACCCTGGCCATCGAGCTGGAAGTGCGTGACGCGGACACGGAGCGGCCACGCGTGACCGGCTCTACGCCTACCCAGTGGACGGAAACGACTGTGCTCCCGGTGTTTCATCGCCTCTCGATGCGCGTAGCAAGAGCGCCAGATGGCTAAGGGCGGACCGAGCTGGAAGCTGAATTCCTTCCTCGATTCGCTCATCCTCGAGCTGGATCGTGCACAGGATACGTTGGCGCTCAAGGGCATAAACCGTCGCCTAACGTATACCGTGCGGGACCTGTCGCTCGAGTTGCAGCTCTTTCCTGACTTCGACGGGCGCGAGCTGCGCTTTACCAACGCCGGCCCTGGCGACACCGGAGCGGCCAAGATCGCCTTTCAGCTCGGATCCATCACTGACCGTCAAATCCGTGAAACGACACGCGAGCCTCCCAGCAAGGACGACATCGCGATCGAGGTCGTCGATGACATCGACGACGACACGAAGCGAGAACTGCGGAAGATCGGTGTTACGACGGTCAACGACATCGAACGCATGGAGCGCAGTAACGTGGACATGAAGCGCGCGAGCGATGGCGTGAACTACAACAAGCTCGCCAACATCCTCAATCGCACGAAGCGCCGGCAGTTCGCGCCAGCTGTCGCGAAGGCCGTGCTCGTGGGAAGAGAGCCCGAGCCTGTTCTCGCGCTGCAGGGGAGCAATCTGGCCACAGCGGCGTCCGTCGGCGACTTCCCGATCGCGACGCTCAACGACACACCCGTGCGAGTCGTCAACGCCACCTCGCGCGAAGTCCGTATCGCCCTTACGCCCGGGCTGCTGCGCGAAGGAGTCAACGAATTGCGTGTGGCGCTCGACCCATACGCCGTCATCACGCTCGACGTGAACGCCTGAGGACGCGTCATCATGCAGAATCGAATCGCATCGCTCTTCGCGCTCGACGAACTACTCGGCGCAACGATCAAGGGACACAATGGCAACGGAGCGACCAAACGAAAGCGACGCAAATCGAAGCAGCGCGCGCCTAACGTGCCATCGGCGACAGGGCCGGCCCCTGCCTCACCGCGCAGCACTTACGCGCCAAAGCAGGCACGAAAAGTCTACGCACAGAGTTTTGACTCCGGCGCGCCGATCCGCTGTGAGCATGGCGTCCCGTACTCGCCTGTGGAGCCTGTCCAGGTGCCTAGCGAGTCGCCTCCGAGCGGCGCCGCGATGTCGCTGGACACAGGTGAGGGATACACCGTAGAGGCGTTCGAGGAGGACGAAGACGAAGAGGACTCGCTCACGGCGCTCCCCGATCTCAAGGCCGAATACTCAGACGTCGACGACTATGCCTCGGAGGCCGTGCGGGCATCCTCGTATACGCCGCGCCAGATCGCGCAGCCGCGAGTCGACTATGAGCGCACGCAGCCAGCGGCGTTCGCGGCACAGATGAGCGCTGTGGAGCAGGATCTCGCCGATTTGGCGACGCGCGTGCAACAACCTGCGGCAAGGCCGAACGCAGCACCCACAACGGACGACGAGCAGACTTCAGACAGCGCAGCACCGCCTGTCAGCACATCCGGTCACGGCGTCTTCGATTCGATTGCGAAGGGGATGTCCTACGCCACCGAATTTCGACTGCCGTCGGTCGAGATCTCGAAAGTCTTCTCCGCGCTCGATAGCCAGCTCGACGCCGAAGCCGTGGCCACTCCTCCGGCTTCCGCAGCTCAGCCCAGTATCCCAGCGACCCCCAGCGTCGTCGGCGTGCCGCCTAACGAGATTTTGATTCGGGACTTGGTGGACTTTCCCCCGGAACCGGCGCCGGCCACGGCGGTGGCCGCGGCGGCGATCGACGTCCGTCACGACGTGCAGCTCGTCCCGCAGCTCACTGGATTCTCCTGCTGGGCGGCCGGGGCGGCAATGCTCGTCGGCTGGCGCGATCAGATGTCCATCGACCCGTCCGAGATCGCTCGCGCGACCGGCTACTGGGCGCAATACGCAAATGGCCTGCATCCGGAGGACGTCACGATGTTCAAGGTCTGGCGCCTAACGCCGGAAGCTGCGCAGACCTACACAGTGCTCGGGTTTGCAGACTTGCTCAAGAAGCACGGACCGCTCTGGGTCGCATCGGCCGAACCCGGACCGCACATCCGCGTTGTTACCGGCATGGTCGGCGATGGCACGCCAACCGGAACGCTGGTCTACATCAATGACCCGTGGGAGCAAGGGATGGCGAGCTTCCGTCCCGGCAATCGTGGGTCGCGCTATACCGAGACGTATCAGCGCTTCGTGGAGAAGCAGAACGAGGTAGGCCGCCGAGAGATCACGCTCCAAGGGATTTACGTGGCGCATAACTGATGAGACGACGATGTCGAACCGACTGCTAGAACTCGAGAAATCGTTAGGCCCTGCGGCGACGGCTGTGCGCGGCAAGACGAAGCGCCGCAAAGTGCGACACGGCACTGCGGCGCCAGCGCCGCCGGCTGGGGCACCCGTCGCGACACCGAAACCGGTCGCGCCCGTGGACAACGGAACCCCGCCAGTCGCTGCTCCAACAGCGCCGGTCAAGCAGGCAGCGCTCGCGCGCGCCGCGAACGCCGTCAACTACCGCGTACCGGGAATCGTTTCGCCATTGCGCCAACCGTCCGGCATGACGTGTTGGGCGACTGTGACGACGATCATGGTGATGTGGCGCAAGCAGATGTCGATGACAATTCAGACTGCGATCGGGACAATCGGCTCCAACTGGCTCGCGAAATTCAACGCAGACAAAGGTCTACTCGGCAGTGAGAAAGCGGCCTTCCTGGCTGCAGCCGGACTGACCTATCAGAATCCGCAAAGCCTAACGGCAGCGGGCTGGGAATCGCTCATGCGAAGGTATGGTCCCATCTGGGTGACCACAGATGAGGATCCGTCCGCCGCGTTCGCGATTCACGCGCGCGTCATGGTCGGAATCCGCGGTGACGGAACCGCAGCTGGAACGACCGTCGACATCGTCGATCCAGCGACGGGAACCGAGTACAAGGAGAATTTCGGCACGTTCCTAACGAAGTACGAATCCGAAGCGCTCGACAAAACTCGACCGGTGCGGATTCAGATCGTGCACTGGGCGCAAGACGCCGGCTTCAGTGTATCGCGCAGCCTGGCAGAGCATGACAGCACCTACGCCTTCTCGCTTGCCACGCAGGCGTTCGAAACTGTGGACAAAGCGGAGTTCGAGCCACAGTACGATGAGAGCCGGCCCGACACGCAGGTTGCCCGCGCTCGTGCGCTCTTCGTCGTTCCGTTCGACGCGCGCAAGAAGTTGAAAGCAGCGGACGTGCGCTGGGCCACGGACACGGAATCGCCGGACTACCGGCACCTCGGCGCGGCGATCGACTCGACGCCTTTCGTATTGAATGGGACATGTATCCGTCGACTCGTCCAGCTCAACCGTTTCTCGCTGGATGGGCTCGACACAAGAGTCGTCTTCGGACTGCGCGGCTGCACACTCGACGCCAATCAGACCACGTTCGTCGACAGCGTGTCAGTGCACGAAATCGTGCCTAACCACATCGACAATAACTGCATTATCGGTGTGTGGGATAGCGGCACCAATAAGCTGGTGGCATTTCAGGCGTCGACGGTGCCTAACTGGGAGTACATGGAGGCATACCGCCAGGATCATGCGGACAAAGCCAACATGCTGCCATGCGGGAAATACAACATGGTGGTCGGCACCCATCGTCCCAAGAAAAAAGACAAGGACGGCAAGCTGGTCGACAACCCGAACCGCGTGCAGGGCGCGCTGCGAAACGACAACTCCGTAGTGGTACTGCGCTCGGAGGATGACCTCAGCTACACAGTTAAGGACACCTGGGACAAGACCGTCCCGAATGACAACATCCACGCGAGTATCATCAAGACAAACACTGGAACGAGCACAGTTCCCGATTACTCGTCGGCCGGGTGCAGCACGATTCCTGGTACGTCCACGAGCGACACGCCCGCTGGGACATGGGCCGACTTCCGCGCCGCGTTAGGCCTGGATAACACCAAGCCCACGAAGGACGATGGCAAGAAGTTCGCATACGTTCTGCTGACTGGCCGCGACGCACGCCTCGTGGCGTCAGGCAAAGAGCAGCAGCTGCCGACGCGACTGCGCTACGGGTCGAACGGGGCCGAAGTTCGCTCGCTGCAGGAGGCCCTCGCCAAGCACGCCAAGAAGTACTACAGCGACAAGGCCGACGGTGATTTCGCGGCCGGTACGGCGATGGCGGTCATCAAGTATCAGAAGGACCGCGATGGTGGAGCTGCCGACGGCGTCGTCACACCAACGGACGCAAGCGCGTTAGGCTTTGCGCTCACCGCGCCCCCAGCAGGCCCAGTCGCCAAGCAGCTCAACGTCCTCGTCGACTTTGCACGTGGTGTGTTCAACGCGATTTACGGAGCGGTCACGGCGCGCGCGGACGAAGGTCGCTTCGTCTTCAGCAGCGATATCGCGCAGATCATGCACGACGACACGCCGTCGCTGCTGCAGTGGTCCAAGAAGACGGCGAACTTCGTGTTCAAAGCATATTCGCCTCCGTCAACGCTCAAGGACATCGCCCGTCTCGACATCAAGACCGCCAAGGTGTTCACGTTCGCATTCACGCTGTCCTTCGAGTACAACGGCTACGACATCCGCAACGCGCAAGTGCAGCGGCGGATTCAGGGATCCACTCCGCTCACAGATGCCAAACTGGAAATCAAGTTCTCGGCTCAGCGCTCTACCGGCGCGCGCTCGGAGGTCTCGCGAATAGACTTCCTGTTCAACGGGAAATGGACGCCACGCACGGGCGACAAGTTCATTGATTTCGGCGGCAAGATCGGCGTCGAGTCCGATGGCGACATCAGCATCGAGCTGAACCAGACGCCCATCGCAGCCCTCGAAAAGTCGGGACCCTCACACTTCACAAATGTTCAGACTGTGAAGCTCGCGGCGCCGAAGATCGACAAGCAATGGCACGCGATCTTCTTCGCGGTCGACAAGGACATCATCAACGAACAAGAGATGGCGCTCTTCAAGAAATGGATACGCGAGCAGCAAGCAAACGACATTCGCTGGCGCCGGCTCCGTGACGGGACAATTCAGATCAATGTGGACAGCTACGCCAGTGCCACGGGAGGCGGCCAGCACAACCAGGATCTGTCGCAGAAGCGAACAGACAAGGTCAAGAAGATGCTGCAGCAAGAACTAGGATCTGGGGCGAAAATCATCTTCTCGTCGCGAGGCGAAACCGATCCGTCGATCAAGAGGAAAGACGAAAAGGAGGATTTCTGGTGGAGACGATCCGAGGTGTGGTACGAGGTCGCGATTTAGAAGCTGACTATCCGTCGCACTCCCTGCACTGACAAGCGCCCGCCAATGGCACAGCCAACGGCGGGCGTTTTGGCTGGTTGTCAGCGCGCGGGAGCTTGGGAGCGTGGACGATACAGCATGAGGATGACGTGAAACGCGTCCCCCTCTGCCGTTTCGATTTTATCAGCGGGCGTCCAGTAGCTGCTCTGCAGAAACACGCCGATCGGGATGCCGCCGACGTTGAAATTGGCTCGCTCCCCAGGACGGAGCGTCGCACTCCCGCCACCTAACGTCACGGTCACGGGCGCGACCGAATCTCGGCCCGGTGGCCGCTGTGTGACGCTCAGCCCCTCGGGAAAGCGGCGCGCGTACGGTCGCATCCCCCCGTCCGAGAGATAGAAGAGCAACGGCCTGGCGTCCGCGGCGCTGAGCATAAGCTCACGGCGAATCGACTGATTCTCCACCTCGTCGCGCACGCGCAGCCGGTACTGTGCGTTAGGCTGCACCGCGGCGAGCTGCGTCGTGTCCGGAAGCTTGAAATGCAACTCGAATGGTTCCGTGCGCCCCGTGAGTGTTCCGACGATCGTGCTCGCCGTTGAACTCGTGACCGCGAATGCGCCGGCGTACTGCGGCACCGGCGTTCTAGAGAATGCGCGCACAGTAGCAACAACTCCTTGCTGAATCGGCTGTGGCGTAACGCTGCGCGGTGAGTCGGCCACCTGCGCCGGCGTCCGCACCGCAACGCGCTGCTGAACGGCTGGCAGAGATTCAAATGAAGGGAGCTGTCCCTTCGCCGCTGCGTCGCGCCAGCGCTGCTTCATCGCGCTATCCGGACTCGCAGCAACGAGCTGATCGACGGAGGAGACTCGAGCGGGCTTGTCATCTGTCGCGCGACCACACGCCGCGATCAGCGTCGCAAACAACAGAATCGCTCGTATCGGAGGGATTTGCATACGCGCTCCTTCTACGATGAGCCGTTGAGACGCGGACCGCGAAATACAAGTTTCGCCCAATTCGCAAAGTCGCGCCAAGTATCTGTCGTATCACCGTCTGCGTTGATGTCTTTGCTCGCGGCGGCGTCCGTTGCGTCGCCATCGGCATTCCAATCACGCGCGGTCCCCAGGCAGACGCCTTGCGTTTCATCGAGCGCGTTTTCGACCAGATCGCGATTCATGCCGTCAGAGTAGTCCACGATCGTGTTGACCGACGCGGGAAGCGCACCACCGGCTTCAGTCGCGGCAGCATCGTGGTAGTAGAAAGGCACGCACACGGGCGTGTTGCTTCGCGTTGCGTTACTGCGCCCCGTTCGCAATTGCCAGCTGTAGCTCATCACGCTGTTGTATGCCGGATTGCCTGTGAAGTGCGTTTCTCCGCCGTGTTTTTGATCGAGGTTATGCCCGAACTCGTGCAGGAGCGTTTCAGCACCACTGCGCACTGTCTGAAAGCCAGCGGAGAAGTCGTCGAAGCTCACGATGCAATCGTCACCGCCGTTGCCGAAGCTCACATCGCTAATTCCGCTGGAGCCGTTAGGACGAGCGTTGGCCCAGATACAGTAGTGGTAGATGCGACCACGATTCGCGTCGTCGAAGCTGGCCGCCTTGAACGTGTAGAAGTTGGTGTGTCCGGTCATCGGATTGTCGGCGCCGGTGAGATCCGTCGTTTGCGAGAAGGCGACGGTGCCGCTGTTGTCGATGACGAGGTGCACGCCATTGGAATCGATCGGATTGAGAATCGGCGCGGATGCGAAGGCGTCCGTCATCGACGTCCAGACCCCGGCGGCTGGGGGATTGGCCAGCCCGTTCATCACATCCACTTCCAGGAAGACGTCGGGGCGGAACGGGTTCGCACCTAACGCGGGAAGATCGACGTCGATCGTGCCGTTGCCATCGGCGTCGAAGCCGTTGCGCTCGATCACGTCGGGAAGATCGTCGCCGTCACTATCGAGCGATGCGGAATCCGCCGGGAGTTGATAGTTGACGACGGCGCTTTCCAGACCGTCGCTGTTGCGGATCTTCACGGCGATCGTTGATCCCGTGGCGCGATCTCCCGGTGCGCTCAAGAGCAACGTGTGGTGATAGATGGGCAAACCTAACGAGTTGACATCGACACCGTAGCGATCGCCGCGCATCGCCTTCCAGGCGACGGACGGTTGCACCACGCCGTCGACGAGTACCTCGGCCCCGACGTCGGTATTGGCACCCTGCACGAAGAGCCACGTGGTCACGAGATTCCCCGGTTTGAACGTGGCGCCGACGATGCTCA
>DASYRX010000335.1:0-1908 GCA_036003845.1 Gemmatimonadaceae bacterium
TGGCGGAGCGTTCAATCTCGAGAATCTGGATCTGCGGCGGGTGGCGGCGGGCGAGTATGAGCTGTTCGCGGCCCCGCTCTCGATCGCCGGCCTCGACGCGGCGCCTACGCGGGCCCTGCTACGGCCAGTCGCATGACTGGCGTCGCGATCCGCGCGACGGACATCGCAAAACAGTTCGGCAAGGTCACGGCGCTCGATCACGCGACGTTCGAAGTGCCGCGCGGAATCGTTTTCGGGTTTCTGGGGCCGAACGGGGCCGGGAAAACCACGGTTATTCGCACACTCCTCGGTCTGTTGCGCCTGGACGGCGGCGAGGCACAAGTGCTCGGCTTCGACGTCGCCAGCCAGAGCGACTCGATTCGTGAGCGGACGGGCGCACTGCTGGAGCACGACGGCCTATACAAGCGCCTAACGGCTGAGCAGAACCTCGATTTTTGGGCGCGTGTGTGGCGCATCCCGCGCGCCGAGCGCAGGCGGCGCATCGAAACATTGCTTACACGGCTCGGGCTCTGGGAGCGCCGCAGCGACGCCGTCGCGGAGTGGAGTCGCGGCATGAAGCAGAAGCTCGCGGTGGCGCGCACCCTCTTGCACCGCCCGGAATTGGTCTTCCTCGACGAGCCGACGGCGGGTCTCGACCCCGTGGCAGCGGCGGCGCTGCGCGACGATCTCGAGCACCTCGCGACGGAGGAAGGCGTGACTGTCTTCCTCACGACGCACAACCTGACCGAGGCGGAACGGCTCTGCGCCCAGATCGGCATCATCAGCAAAGGCCGAGTCGTCGCGTTAGGAACGCCTGCCGAGCTGCGCGACGCCGTGGGCGCGGCGTCGATAATCATCCGTGGCCCTTCGATCACAGCGGCCCACGTGGCGATGCTGCGCACGCGCGCCGGAATCACGAACCTCACGTTGCTCCCGGATGGCGTGCAGCTCGTGCTCGCGCCTAACGCGAGTGTCACGCCGCTGGTGCGTGCGCTCATCGAGCATGGCGCCGAGATCGAGGAAGTTCGTCGCGAGCGGCCGACACTCGAGCGCACGTTTCTGGAACTCGTCTCGGACGACGCGCAAGCCGCAGGGGTAGCCGCGACGTGATCCGCGACACGCTCACCATCCTGCGCAAGGAATGGCTGGAGTTCCGCGATCAGTTGCTGCGACTGCGGCGGGGTGGACTGTCTGCCGTCGTGATCGTGCTGCTGCTCGGCGTCGTCACGCCGCTGCAGTTCGGGCCCGACTGGCTCAGTTCCTGGGTCGTGATGTTCTACTTCCCCACCCTCGCGTCGAGCATGGCGTCGGCGCTCATCGTCGACGCGATCGCCGGCGAGCGCGAGCGGCAGACGCTGGAGTCGCTGCTGGCGAGCCGTCTCCCCGATTCGGCGATCCTGTTCGGCAAAATGCTCGCGGCGTTGAGCTACGGGTGCGCCTTCGTGGCTGTCAACGCCATCGTCGCGTGCCTAACGCTGAACATCGCAAATTGGGACAAGGCGCCGCTGCTTTTCGAGCCACGCTTTGGCGCCATGCTCGCGATTCTCACTGTCGCCGCCTGCCTCGCACAGACGGGAATCGGCGTTTTCATCTCGCTGCGCGCCACGACGGTGCGCCAGGCGCAACAGACGTTCGGCGTGATCATGCTCGTGATCTTCCTGGCGCCGGCGCTGGTCTTCCAGCTCCTACCCCCGGAACAGCGCTATACCATCCTCTCCACCGTGCGCGGCTGGGGGATGGAACGCATCGCGCTGACAGCCTCGCTCGTGCTTGGCACAATAGGCCTGACGGCCGCGACGCTCGCCTGGGCCCGCTTCCGTCGAGGTAAGCTGGCCCTGGACTGAATGTTAGCTGGCGCGCTGGGGTGACGGCGGAAGGCACCCCAGGCCGGTTATATTCGTCTCGCTATGCCCAAGCATGTTTACCTAG
>DASYRX010000336.1:0-12490 GCA_036003845.1 Gemmatimonadaceae bacterium
AAAGTGAAGGTGTCTGGGACATTCACGATTGACGAAGAGGTGCAACTCAACAAGCAAGCGAGCATCGGCGACGGCGAGATGACGTGGCTGCAATACGGAGCATCCGGGGCTGCCGAGCCTAACGCGCTCATCACATTCACCGAAACGAAGGAAGTCGGTATCATTGTCGCACGCGGAAAGCTGACATCGACAGCTGGCATAACACCCGGAGAAAAATCGCTCTGCACCGGAAAAGTAGAGGTCACGCCGAAACTGATCTCCGGTCATTACACATGCCGTGGAGCCAGTTCGTACGATCCGGCAACGAGCAAGATGGGGAAAGTCGACATCGACGTGACCTTTACGGCGAAATCGTAGGGCCGCGCTGGACTAAATCACGACAAGTTCAAACGCACCGAGTGTCACTCTTCGGCCTTAAGCCCTTGCGCCCACGACTCCGCGTCCCGATGGTCTCCGGTGCAGCACAAATTGAGACCACGGTTCAGTTATCAGCGAGGACGATATGGCGAAGAACTCGGCCGAGAAGACAAAGGCCGCCAACGGCGCAGCGGCCGACGCACCACCAACGCCGGAAAGCCTGGATCAGGTGCGCGACATTCTGTTCGGCGGACAAATGCGAATGGTGGACTCGCGCCTCCGCGGCCTCGAAGAGCGCCTGTTTCAGGAACAGTCGGCGCTTCGAAACGACTTCCAGCGCAAGCTCGGGGACCTCGAGGTCTCCGTTAAGAAGGAGCTGGCGGGACAAGCGGATCGTCTCAAGGAGGAACGCGCAAAACGCGCAGATGACCTGAAAGCGCTCGCGGCAGACTTCAATGAGGCGCGCAAGAATTTGGATCGTCGGCAGCAGCAGCTCGAAGAAGCTGCCGGCCTAGCCGACGCTGAGTTGCGCGACCAGCTCATCAAGCAGGGCGCCGCTCTGTCCGCCGAACTTGCGAAGACGGCGCAGAAGATCTCAGCAGAGTTAGATCGTTCGGCCACGGCCCTGCGTAACGAGAAACTGGATACCACGGCTCTCGCGACTGCGCTCAGCGAGATGGCGTCGCGGTTGACCGGGAATCAACGCGCGAGCGGCAAGGGGCAAGCGCGCGCGTAGGCGTAGCCGCGGAGCGTCAGATGAATTCCGAGCGAGCCACGGGTCCGCTGTCGCGGCAGGATCTGGAGCGGCCGATCAATACGGATAGTCCGGTCGTCGCGGATCGCGAGCCTGGCGTTGAAGCGCTGGGAACGGGCAATGGCGCCACGCCTAACAGCGATTTCGCCACGCTGCGCCAGCTCCTTATAGGTCCGGAGCAACGACGCCTCGGCGAGCTGGCAGCGCGTCTCGACGAGATGCACCTAACGCCGACTGAGCTCGCCGAGCTCCTGCCGGAAGCCATCGCGCTGCGTGCGAGTCGTGACCGCGCGCTGGGACGCGCGCTCGCGCCGACGGTTGAAACGGCGCTGCACGAATCGGTGCGGCGCAACCCGCGCGAAGTCGCCGCGGCAATCTTCCCCGTCTTGGGTCCCGC
Organism: Gemmatimonadaceae bacterium; assembly: GCA_036003845.1. Lineage (GTDB taxonomy): Bacteria > Gemmatimonadota > Gemmatimonadetes > Gemmatimonadales > Gemmatimonadaceae > DASYRX01. Next base: position 1,509 of record DASYRX010000336.1, read on the forward strand.
AATTCGCAAAGCGATCGCTGAAACGATGGGGGCCCTGGTCCGGTCCATCAACAGCGCTGTCGAAAGCAGTCTTTCTCTACGGGGTCTCAAGTGGCGTGTTGAGGCGTGGCGCACAGGAGTGCCCTACGCGCAAGTCGTGATCAAGCACGCGCTGGTTTATCGTGTGGAGCAGGTCTTCCTGATTCACGCGGAGAGCGGTCTGCTGCTGAATCATGTGACGGCCGCCGATCTCGACGCACCGAACGCCGACCTCATCTCGGCGATGCTCACGGCGATTCAGGACTTCGTGCACGACTCGTTCAGGCCTAACGAGGGCGCCACGCTGCGCACCTTCACCGTGGGCGAGCACACGGTGCATCTCGAGGTGGGCCCGCGCGCGCTCCTCGCCGCAGTGGTTCGCGGCACTCCTCCCGAGGCGCTAGCGCCCCGGTTGCAGAGTGCGCTCGAGCGCATCCACCTGGAGTGGGCCCAACAGCTCGTCGACTTTCGGGGAGACGCGACTGTATTCGAGCCTGTACGGCCGCTGCTCGAGGAGTGCCTCGAGACTGTATTGTCAACGCAGCAAGCTCGTGCTCGGGGAGCGGGCGCGTGGCTGCGCTGGGCAGTCCCACTCACCGCCGCTGTGGTGCTCGCTCTCGGCCTAACGATTCGCTCTCGCCTCAACTGGCAGCGCGCGCTACGCACGCTCGACGCGGAACCCGGGATTGTCCTAGTGGATGCGTCCCGGGGCTGGACGGGCTGGCGCTTCAACGGCCTCAAGGATCCGCTGGCACGTGATCCGTCCGTCGTACTCGCTGCCGCCGGCTTCTCCCCTCGCGCTATTTGGGGCCGCTGGGATTCATACTTGGCGCTGGACTCGGGCGTCGTCGCAATCCGCGCGCGGCGATCGCTCGCCATTCCCGCAACAGCAACGATAGATCTGCGCGCCGACACACTCGTGTTAGGCGGAACAGCAGGCGTGGACTGGCTCGCGCGCGTCCGAGGAGCGACGCTGCCCATCGGTGCGACGACCATCGATGTCTCCGCCGTCAAACTGACGCTTCCACCCGCGCTCGACTCGTTGCGCGAGGCGATCGAACGGCAACTGATCCTGTTCGACGCAGGTTCCTCCCAACTCACCCAGATCGCTGCAACGCAACTGCGCGGAGTATCCTTGGCTACTCGGCGGCTCGTCGATGCTGTCACGTCAGCGGGCGCAACGGTGCGCATCGAGCTATTCGGGCGGACAGATCCCACCGGTGCGGACAGTACTAACCGCAGCCTGGCCCAATTGCGAGTCGATCGGATATCGCGAGGCCTGTTGTCGTTTGGCGTTCCACGTGAGATGGTTGCCGGCCAGCCAATTGCGACGGATAATCCGCTGGACGATAGTGACCCAGCTCGGCGCGCTCGTATCAACCGCAGTGTTGCGTTCAACGTTGAGGTCAACGCTGTGCAACCACGTCCCAAATAAAAAGGATGCTGCAAAAGAAAGTTTGCATGGTTGGAGTATTCGGGACGGGGAAAACCTGTCTCGTGCAGCGCTACGTCTACTCGATTTTCTCCGAGAAGTATCTCGGGACCGTTGGGGTGAAGATCGATCGCAAGGAAGTGCAAGCGAGCGGTCAGCCCGTCATGCTCATGCTCTGGGATCTTGAAGGACGGGACGATCACCGCGACATCAGCACGAGCTATCTGCGTGGCGCGCACGGCATCATCTATGTCGTGGACGGAACGCGGCGCGAAACCTTCGATCAGATCTTCGAGATTCGCGACATCGTGCGTGGCGAGGTTGGCGACGTGCCGTCGGTGCTGGCACTGAACAAAGTGGATCTTGCCGACGCGTGGCGGCTCGATGCCGCGGCGGAAAAATCGGCGGAAGGCGAAAACTGGCACCTGCTGCGAACCAGCGCGAAGACTGGTCAAGGCGTCGAGTCGGCGTTTCTGTGGCTGGCGGATGCCGCTGTGGGGGCCACATGAGCCTAACGGGAATCGAGAGTGTGGCTTCACCCGTTAGGGTGGATGCGTTCGGGCTGACGGACCGAGGCCGCGTGCGCGCAAGCAACGAAGATCATTTCGTGATCGCCAACGTGAACAAGTCCGTTGTCATTCAGGCAACGAGCGTGCCGCCCGCCACGATCTCCCGTCGCTTTGGAGTAGCCAATGCGCATCTGTTCGCGGTGGCCGATGGCGTTGGGGGACGTTCCGACGGCGCCCTTGCGAGCGAGCGCACGGTTACCGGGGTGCTCGAGTATTTTGGCCGCGCCGCCGAGTGCTTCCAGGCGCTCGATGCGAGTCGAGAGCACGAGTTGATCGAGCGGCTCGAGGGCACCGTGCGCGACGTGCATCGCGCGCTGCTGGAGGAATACGGTGGCGAACGCGCCCAAGTACCGGCGACGACCCTAACGATGGTGCTCCTCGTCTGGCCGCGGGCGTATTTGGTTCATGTGGGGGACAGCCGGGCGTATGTCAGACGTCGTGGCAGGTTGCAAGGTCTGACGCGTGACCAGACGTTCGGGCAGTACATGGTCAGCGTTGGCGCGTGGACGGAGGAGCAGGCGGCGCGCCCAGGCCCCGCGGCCACGCTCTCGAGCGCTGTCGGCGGGTCCGAGATGATACCGGTGGTCGGGCTAGTGGATCTCGAGTTCGGAGACAGCATGGTGCTGTGCACCGATGGCTTGACGAAGCACGTGCCTGACGAGCGGATCGGCGAGGTTCTCGCCATGTCCACGGATGCACGCGAGATGAGTCAGCTGCTGGTCGGCGAGGCGCTTGGCGCCGGCGGGACCGACAATGTGACGGTCGTGATTGTGCGGACCGAGGAGGCCTGACCAAGCGTTACGTGGAGGGCGAGTGCCTAACGAACAGTTCCTCATTGGTCCCAGAGGTTACTGGAAGTAACGCGGCGAGGGGCTTGGACCGGCACACTTCATCGTGAAAACGGTGCTGCCGTGGAGCCAATGCCCCACGGCAGCATCTCGGCTGTGTGCGCGGCAACCGCGGCTATGTGAGCTGTAGCTCGCGGACTGTGGGACTGTATTCAGGCGACGCGCGTCGCCCGCGGCCCTGATTCTTCGCGCCCTTTCGAAGGTGGAACTGCCACGTAACGCGCCCGACTTCGTCCTTCTCGAAAAGCTGCCTGATCGCGATGCCGTGGCCGCCCTTTTCCATTCCCGGCACACCGTGCACCAAGAAACGCGCAGGGTACTTCGCACGCGGTCCAAGTCTTATCGCGCCCAAGTGGAAGCGCGGCAGCGGTGGAAGCTCTAGGAGTGCGAAACGCTGTTTGCGATCCACCTCCATCTTCCATAAGCGACCATGCCGCAGTTTCGCAGCAAGGCCCAGCGGTATCTGCAGCACGACCTTGGCGTCACGCGGGAGATCTCGGAACACTTCGAGATCGAACAGGCGCGCTCGATCAGGTGCACCGGCAATCAAGAATGGCAGTATGGCCGGATCACCCCCCGGATCCGGTAGCTCGTCGACGACGTTGAAGTTGCGCCACGTCACGTTGTTTTGATTCCGAATCAGTGATGTGAAGCCGTTCCAGTCGGTGGGTCCTGGAATCGGTGGCGCCGGATCCTGAACATGCTGCAACAGTCCGACGAAGCAGTAATGCCCCGTTGCCGGAATCTGTGAGGCGGGCCACGTGAGCGGTCCCGCAACCACGATGGTATCACCCTGCGGCACGTTCGCAGCGGCCGTCGTACCGATCAAATGCCATGTCGCGGGTGTAACGAGCGTTGCTACCTCACTCCAGTAGATCGTTGCCGTCACGCTATTGGCATCACTGGCGCCCCGATTCTGGATGCGCACATACAGGAAGTTGTCTTGCCCTGCTTCGACTTCGAAGCCGAGCGTGCTCGAGTTCTCTTGTCCGCTCCCCTCGCCGAACTCGGCGACCGGATCAGCGACGAGTGCGGGCCTAACGATGATGTCGGGACTCGCGCTGATGCTGCCCGCAGACGGTGTGACCCCGGTGTCGCCAACGTTGTCGCGCAGATAAATATCGGGCACGAGACCGAGCGTCGTCTCGATGATCGCGCGCAAGTTAGGCATGACGCCGATGTTCCCGGCGACGTTAGGCCCTTGTGCGGTGCCGGTGGCCGGATCGGCCAGCAGCGTGCGCATCTGCGTTGGAGACAATCGCGTGCCCGTCAGCGCTTGGTACTTCCCCTGCACAACGAGTGCGGCGCCACTCACGATCGGCGACGCGCTGCTGGTGCCGTTGAAGATGTCCGTGTACGTGAGGTTGTCGTTGCCGCCACCGTTATCGAGAAAGCCGTATCCGCACGTCACGACATTCTCACCCCAGCCGTAGCAGTCGATGCGCGAACCGAAACAGGAGAAGCCGGCGCGGTCATGTGGAAGCGCGGACTCTGCCGCGCCCACCATGACGGCACCAGAGTCACGGAAATCGGGGCTTGTGCGATTGAGAATATTGTCGCCCATCGCGTCGACGAAGGTGTCGAGGTTCACGCTTCCGTTGCCTGCCGCCTCGACGACTGTGATTCCGCTGGCGACTGCGAGCCTAATGGCGTCGAAGTCGCCGTCGTCAGTTTCAGTGGGCTGACCGATTCCGCGCTGCACTTCGAGGAGCAGCACGTCGCCCGCGGACATCGCGGGGATCGCGGCGGTGATAGCGTCCGCGACGTGTAGCGCTGTGTCGGTCGCGGCATCGTAGTGCGAAACCATCCGAACCGACGTTACGGCTGGAGCGATCCCGACAACGCCAACGGTGTTATCGACACCGATCATCTCGCCGAGCACCGCGGTGCCGTGATTCCCCTTGTAGCCGTTCACGCCATCGCGATTGTCGCCGAAGATCAGCGTCGGCGTCTTCGCGACCAGGTCTTCATGGTTGGGGAACCACCCCTGTTCTAGATCGACGACTGCGATGCCAGCCCCCTCACAATCCGGCTGCGTCCATGCCCAGCGCGCATCGATACCAGTGGGAGCAGCGTCGAGGTAATCCTGGTCCACGGCATAGTCATCGTCGACTGCGTTCACAGCGGGCTCGGACACTGCGAGCTCGCGATACGCATGATCCACCTCGGGCAGTGCGTTCAGGCGTTTCACGACGTCGTCGATGGCCTCCGGCCGATCCCGCAAGTCGATGCGCCAGTATGACGTTAGGCTCCGCAACGGAGGAAACTCCGTCGAAGCTGCGCTCCGCTCCAGCTCGATGATTTTCTCTGGCGCTAAACTCCGCACGAGTCGACGAGTGGTCGTGACTTTGAATGCCTCAAGTGCTGTGGCGAGTCCGCCGAGCTTCGATCGCTTCGCTACGTCAATCAAACTGTCGCCGGCAGTCGCCGGCACCTCCGCGTTCAGCCGCACAATCACGAAGCCGCTGTGCTCGTTCTCCTTCCCTCGTCTCGTTCGAACGAGTCGCGTTCGTGTCCGCGCATCGCTGCCGTCGCGGACGACGGTATCTGGGTTGCCCATACTCCAATCCTCCCTTGTGGCTCCCCTGACCCTAACGAGCCCCAAAAGACAAAGACGGCGACAGGTCACGGGGACCTACCGCCGCCGGGGCGAGCGCTGCCGTTGGGTCTCGCAGCAGCGCAGAACAGACACTTTTTTTTCGGGGCGCAACTATATGGTATCTTGATGATCCAAGCAATACCGAGTTTCGTCGATAGGCGATACCGCCTTATCAGACATGAGTTTGCTACGCCTCATGCGTTAGCAAAACGCTCGTTAGGTGCGCTGCGTCACGCGGACCGGGGCAGGGTCCTCCAGCCTCAGCCGTCAAGGGGGCAGCTGCGGTGAACTCAGGCGCCCAACGTCTCAGTAGTCGGCTCACTCCGAGTCGTTGGGCGCCTGCCGAGGGTTACGGCTTCACCCAGTTCACCGTGTTGTCCGTGCTCGTCGACGCGGCAGTGGGATTGTTGTCCGCATCAACGGCCGCTCCCGCCGGAATTGTCACGACGATTGTCCCACTCGCCGTCATGCCCGTCACGGAGACAGTGTAGAACGCTCCACTACCGGTGACAGTGGCGACGAGCGTGCCCGCTGCCGTTGACCCAGTGAACGAGATATCCGACGCCGTAAAGCCCGTCACCGGCTCGCTGAACTGCACCGTGAAAGTCACCGTCGCCGCGCCAGTAGGATCGGCTTGGCCAGCTGCCTGGTTGATCGTGACGCCCGGTGTTCCGGCCGTGAACGTGACGCTGTTGTCGGCGCTGGTGGACGCCGCGTTAGGCTGATTGCCCGCGTCGGTGACCGCACCCGCCGGAATCGACGCCACAACGGTCCCGTTGCTCGTCATGCCGGTGACTGACACCGTGTAGCCCGGCCCGGTGCCGCTGATTGTGGCGACGAGCGTTCCTCCAGCAGTCGATCCGGTGAATACCACATCCGAGGCAGTGAATCCCGTCACTGGTTTGCTGAATAGAACATCAAACGAGATCGGCCCACCTGTCGTGGGATCGGCCTGCCCGACGGCCTGATTGATCGTCACCGTTGGCGGTGGGCTCTGATACGTCACCGTGTTGTCGGTGCTTGTCGAAGCGCCGGTTGGATTGTTGTCGGCGTCGACCGCAGCGTTGGCCGGAATCGACGCGACTACCGTACCGCTAGTCGTCATGCCGGAAACGGAAACGGTGTAGTTCTCACCACTACCCGAGACTGCGGCCGCCAACGTTCCGCCCGCGGTGGATCCGGTGAACGCCACATCGCTGCCCGCAAATCCTGTGACCGGTTCACTGAATACAACCGTGAAGACGATGGGCGTTGCGCTCGTCGGATCGGCTTGCGCACTAGCCTGGTTGATTGTCACCGTGGGCGTGGTATCGAGCTTGTCGATCAAGGTGTCGATCACCGAATCGATCAGTCCACGGATTGTGAACTGAGCGGCGCAGTCGGTGATCTTGTCATTACCGTGCGTCTGGCCGGTCGGACTGGTGCAATTATCCACCCATTTTCGGAGGTTCTCGAGGTGGTGCATTGCCTGCGCGATGTTGCCGCGCGCGATCTCGCTCGAAATCGCGCTGAGCCGCGCGAGCATCGCGGTGCGGTTGCCCTCGCTGTGTACGACCGCCTTTGGAAGGGCAGTGATTGCTGTGTTCAGCGCATTGATGTCGGCTGCGGTCGCTGTCTTCAGCTTTTCAATCGTGGCCTGAGGCAGCGCAGTAGGGAGCTCGAGCGCAGCCGTTTCGGTAGCGGGAGGTTCGGTGGCGTTGTCGCTACAGCCGAGCCAAAGAACCGCACCGAGGGCGAGAAGAATGCGATGGGCCTTCATGAGCCTGGTTTGTTGAGGGTTTGCGTGCAGCCGGGCTACCCTAAACGCAACCATTGAGTGATGCTCTTCCGCGTGCAAGAACGCGGGTCACAGTTTGCTCATCCGGTCGCGTGTGTAGCGGGCGCTTCTCGTGTCCGACACCCGGTGCCGGTCTGTCCCCTAACGCCGATGCGACCAGAATGAAGCTATCAAGCGAGCTCCGCGTTAAGCCTCAGTTACCGAGCCGCGTGTAATGCAACCAGCTCGCTGGTACCAGCTCGCTGCCTAACGAGTGCGCTCCCACCTATGGGCGATAGTCAGCGACGGCGTCATCTCGCCACCGAGCCCGCACGCAACGGTCCAGGTTCAATGACTTTTCCTAAGGAGCGCGTCTCTGCTGGTTGTGCTCGCGCGTCAAGTTCCACGTGCCTCACGTGGCCGCAGCGTTTCCATGAGCTTTTGGAAGCGCGGATCGCCGCGTATAGCATCGAAGCGGGGCTCTTTGAGATGAATCAACAAATGCGTCGGGTCTAAGCGAACGCTTTGGAGGAACGCAATCGCTTCATCGTGCTGCCGAGCAGCCACGAGCACAGAGCCCCATGCAATCGCCTGATGTATTTCATGCTCGCTAGGCTTGGGAGCCCATTTTCGGAGACGTGCCAATATTCGACGCACCTGGGACGTGTCACCTCGTCGTAGGCTAAGAGCGACCAGCACATCTTCACCCGACAGCGAGTCGGAGCTCGGCCGTAACCGTAGCGCGGTCTGCGCATCTTGCCGAGCGCCGGCGGTATCCTGCATGACGAGTCGCAGCGCCGCGCGCTCAACGTAGGCCTGATAGAACCCCGGATTGACGCCAGCAGCGCTATCGAGCCAGCGCTTGGAATCGCTGTACCGTCGTCCGATCATGTCGATCCAGCCGAGGTGGACCAGGCTCATTGGCCGATCGGGATCAATCGTTAGGGCTCGCCGAAACTGCGCCGACGCTGCCGCGTCATCCTCCAGCAGCCGCAGATTCATGCCGAATTCATGATGCGCTTCGGCATTGCCTGGACTCAGATCAACCGCGCGTTGCAGCGCCTCACGCACGCCTTCCAGCCTAACGGGATCACGAAATCGGAGCAGGCCTCCACGCGCCAGCCAACCGTCAGCCAGCTGCGGTTCAAGCTCGACGGCGCGGTCAGCCGCTTTCCATCCGCGGGCCAATAGGGAGTCGGCGGACAGCGCATCGTATGTCCAGCCCCAATCGAGAAAGAGCACGTGCAGGTGTGCGAGGTGCGCATACGCCAGGGCGAACTTGGGATCGAGCTGCGTTGCTCGCGTAAACTCTTCGACTGCCCGCGCCAGGCCGCGCGGGTTGCGCAGCGCCATGTAGTAGTTGCCGCGCAGGACGTGATCATGCGCCGCGGGATTGGGCACTCGTGCGGACCTCGCGGGAATCGCTTCCGGCGTGAGCTGACCCACTACGGCCTGCGCGACATCCAGCGCGATCTCGTCCTGCAGGTCCAAGAGGTTGGCTGACGCGCGGTTATAGGTTGCATTCCAACGGCGCACACCATCGGCTGCATCGACCAATCTCACAACGACGCGTACACCATCACTCGCGCGCCTAACGCTGCCTTCGACGAGGTACCCGAAACCCAGTCTGTTTGCGCTAACGATTACGTCGGCACTGTCCGCTCGCTCTAGGCGCTCCACGGTGCTGCGGCTCGCGATTCTGAGGTCAGGAAAATCGCCCAGTCGCGACGCGATCTCTTCACTGAGTCCTCGTGCCAGGTACGCATCGGCTGTATCGCTCGAAAGGTTCGCGAATGAGAGCACGGCGAGCCGATGCTTGTTCGCCGCCGCACTGGGGGATGGACTGTTATCGCTACGTCCGTTGATCATCCAAAGCAATACAATTGTGGCGAAGCCTAACGCGGCGACTGACAGCCAACGACGTCGCTGGCGTACTGACGGAGCCGAGTCCGTACCACTGTTAGCTTTTGCAAGCGCAACAGCGAAGTCGGACGCCGTCGCATAGCGGTCAGCTGGCACCTTAGCCAATGCGCGCACGAGCACCTTTTCAACCGCCTCCGGAACGGACGGCCGAACCGTGCGTACGCTTGGCACGTTATCGACAAAATGCCGCGCCATGATCGCCTGCGCGCTCGCGCCGGTAAACGGTGGACTACCGGCCAGCATCTCGTACGCGACGCACGCGAGGGCGTAAATATCGGCTCGGCCGTCGACCGCGTTTGGCGTTGCTTGCTCAGGACTCATGTAGTGCGGAGTGCCTAACGAGAGGCCCGTTGCTGTGAGCCTGTCTCCGTCCGCAGCAGTCATCGCGCAAGCGATACCGAAATCCAACACGATCGCGTGCCCACCGACGAGAAGGATGTTTTCAGGCTTGATGTCGCGGTGGATCACGCCAAACGCGTGCGCGGCGTTCAGGGCGCCAGCCACTTCCACAGCGAGCCTGATCGCCTCGTCGACCGGCAAATGCTTGTCTCGATCAAGACGGGCGCGCAGTGATTCGCCGTCGACGAGCGGCATCACGTAATACAAGATGCCGGAGTCGCCCAGCTGGCCCGAGTCAAAGAGCGGCAGGATGTGCGGGTGCTGAAGCTGGGCTGTTACTTCGATTTCGCGGAGAAAACGCTGGGTGCCGAGTGCGGCGGTCAGCTCGGGTCGGAGAACCTTTACCGCAACCTTGCGGTGGTGTTTGAGATCCTCGGCCAGATAGACGATCGACATGCCGCCGGCTCCCAGCTCACGCTCGATCCGGTAACGGTCGGCTAGACCAGCCCGAAGGCGATCCGAGATTTCGCGCGAAGGATCCGTGGACGACCTCCAGCTACGGCAGGTAGGCGGTATGAGGGCTCGGCTGTGGGTGATGTTCGCGCGAAGACGCTGGTGTTGCAAGTCCTTGAGCGGTCATCCGTTTGACAGTGCGTGCGAGAATCGCCACCGTCAGCGTCACCTAATTGCCTCTAGCAACCATGAGACGATCGGTCTATTCAACCTCCGCACGTGTCGGTATCACGTTAGGCGCGGGCTTGGTTTCCCTAGTGACGGCGCCGGCGGTTACGGCGCAGAACACGCGGCGATCGTCGGCGCCGCCGTTCACTGTCGTCGAGACGAGCATCGCCGACATGCGCACCGCGCTGGAACAGAAACGGACGACGTCTCACGAAATCGTCCTCCAATACCTCACGCGCATCGCGCTCTACGAGGACAAGCTCAACGCCGTCATCACTGTGAACCCTAACGCGCTGGTAATCGCCGACTCGCTCGACCGTGAACGCGCGCAAGGACGCATCCGCGGGCCTCTGCACGGCATCCCGATCGCGCTCAAAGACAACATCCACACGACTGACATGCCGACGACCGGCGGCGCGCTTGCGTTCGCCGACCTCGTGCCGCCTTACGAGGCGACCCTAACGAAGAACCTCAAAGCGGCCGGCGCGATAATCCTGGCCAAGGCGATGCTCACGGAGCTGGCCAACTGGGTCGCGAGCGGAATGCCAGGGAACTACAACGCGCTCGCGGGCTACGGCATGAACCCGTGGGATCCGCGACGTGACCCGCGCGAGCAGAACTTCGACGGACGCCCTGTGCTCACCACTGGAGGATCGAGCTCAGGGGTCGGGACCAGCGTGAGCTTCTGGGCAGGGAATGTCGGCACGGAAACCTCGGGGTCGATTCTCAGTCCATCGAACCAGAACATGCTCGTGGGAATCAAACCGACAGTGGGTCGCATCAGCCGCTATGGCGTCATTCCGATCACGGCCGATCA
>DASYRX010000337.1:0-4885 GCA_036003845.1 Gemmatimonadaceae bacterium
GAGTGGACGAGGCATGTCGCCACCTGCCTCCCAAGATCGTGGCGGACAGGAGGAGTTCGGATCCTACGAGCTGGTGGAGAACTGGCCGCAGCCGCTGCCGGACGGGCCAGACCGCGTTAGGCACGAGGGCTGGACGTGGGGCTCCGTGGGCGCGGTGTTCGCCGAAACGCCGGATCGCATCTGGATCGCGCAGCGCGGCGAGCTGCCGCTCCCCCAAGGCGCCAAGCCATGGACGCCTTACGGCATGCTCACTCCCTCGCGCGGCAACGCGACCGGCAACGGCGATGGGTTGAGCGCGACGTGTGAGCCGGCCGAGAAGCGTGGCTGGGAGCGACGCTACCATCACGTGATCTTCGTTGTGGATCGAGCAGGCAAGCTCGTTCAGTGGTGGCCGCAGCACGACAAGCTGTTCGAGGCACCGTGCGGGCGCGGACCGCACAAGATCAAGATGAGCCCCTACGATCCCGAGAAGCATGTCTGGGTCTTCGATGACCAGCTGCACGTCATCTACAAGTTCACCTACGACGGCAAGTTGGTGATGACGTTAGGCACGAAGGGGAAGCGCGGGCGCGATCGTGGAGTCCTGTTCGACAGGCCGACTGACATCGCCTGGCTTCCCGATGGCACGTTCTTCATCACCGACGGCTATGGCGGGACGCGCGTCGCGAAGTTCGACAAGGACGGCAAGTTCCTCATGGATTGGGGGACGGCGCCCAAGGATCCCGCGCATCCGGGCCCTAACGAGTTCAACACGGTGCACAGTATCGCCATCAGCAATGACCGGCGACTATTCGTCGTGGACCGCGGGCACCGCCGCTTTCAGGTGTTCGACGAGAACGGGAAGTTTCTCGACATGTGGACGACCGGCGTGCGCTCACTGCCGTACGCGCATCTCATCAGCACAGATCAATTCTTGTGGGTCGCGGATGGCGGCACGCACCGCATCCTCAAGTACGATCTCAATGGGAAGTATCTCTACGGCTGGGGCGGGCCCGGTGCGCAGCCGGGCCAATTCAACGGGCCGCACTCGATCACCGTCGATCAGGACGGCAACCTGTACCTGGCCGAGGTCTTCAACGGGCGCGTGCAGAAGTTTCGGCCCAAGCCTAACGCCGATCCCTCGAAGCTCGTGGGACAGGAGCGGCGCTACCCGGCCAGGTAACGCAGCCGGTCGTTGGCAGGTACGACGCCAGTCGCCCGATCCAGCCACTCCTGCCGCCGCGGGGAACAGCACAACCTTTTCTTGCGTCGCGGCATCTAACCTAAGAACCTTAGGTAAGACGCACCGCGGCTACGTGCCGTCCGGTCTCAACGCCTCACCGCCGAGTTCCCCATGGTCGACCACTCAGAGCGCCCCGGTGGGTCACGCCGGTTGTTCCGACTTCCGGGCAACCGAAAGCGTGTGGGACGCGATGTCGATGCCGAGCTGCGTTTCCACATCGATGGCCGCATCGCTGAGCTCATGGCGCTGGGAATGTCACAGAAGGACGCCGAGGCGGAGGCCTACCGTAGGTTCGGAGATACCGGCGCTGTACGCGCCGAGCTCCACGCAATCGACAATGCGATTGTGCGCCAACTCAGCGTCGCGGAATCGATCCACTCCCTGAGCCGCGAGCTCCGCTACGCAATCCGTGGCCTCTTGCGTCGCCCCGCATTCACCTGTGTCATCATTCTCACTCTCGCGTTAGGCATCGGCGCCAACAGCGCGATCTTCAGCTTCGTCAATGCTATCCTCCTTCGTCCGGTCCCGGTGCCGTGGCTCGACCGGCTCGTCGCCGTTCGGCGATCGGTTCCTGGCGTCGCGGGTCTCGACAACACCGAGATGTCCCCGGCCGAAGCGATGGATATCGCGCATCGCACGGACCTGTTCGACGCCAGCGCCGCGTTCATCACCTCCGCGCTAAACCTCGAGGGAACCAGCGAACCGCAACGCATCACCGCAGCGCGTACGCTCGGCGACTTCTTCACGCTCTTCGGCGCCCGTCCGCTGATCGGCAGCGTGTATCGCGCCGAGGATTCAGAGAATGGACTTTTTCAGCGCGCCTTGGTCTCCCAGGCACTATGGCAGCAAGCGTTTGGCGGAGATTCCAGCGTTGTCGGCCGAATGATCCAGCTCAGCGGCCGATCGTACGAAGTGGTTGGCGTGATGCCGCCCACGTTTCGCTATCCGCGCAGTGCGCAGCTGTGGACACCATTCGCGTACGACTCGATCTGGAAGACACCGGAACGGCGCGGGACATGGAACATGACCACGTTGGCTCGAGTGCGTGCCGGTGTCTCGAACGCGCAGCTCAAAACTGGACTCAGCGCCGAAGCGCAACGGTGGGGCGGTGGTGCCGCTAGCTCGCACAGGCTCTTCACCGTGCCGTTCGTTGACTTCGTCGCCGGACAACTGCGCCGCGTGCTTCTCGTGCTCATGGGCGCTGTGCTGCTTGTGCTGCTCATCGCCGTTGCCAACGTGGCGAGCCTGCTGCTGGTGCGTGCCGCCGAGCGCAGTAAAGAGAACGCTGTCCGCGCAGCGTTAGGCGCCGGACGTTGGTCAATTGCCCGTCAGCTGTTGATCGAGAGCTTGGTGCTTGCGTTCGGTGGTGGCGTGCTCGGCGTGGCGGTCGGGAGCGCAGCGGTTCGCGTGCTGTCGCGCTGGGGAGCAGGTCCCTATGAGATTCTAGAGGGCGTGTCCCTCGATACTCGTGTTCTCGCGTTCACTAGCGTCGTGACTATTCTGTCTGCACTGCTCTTCGGTGCGTTGCCGGCTCTGCGCGCAGCGCGCGTGGAGTTGCACGACGCCCTCAAGGAAGCGACGCGCGGCGCATCGGCGGGCGTCGCGCGCGGGCGATTTCTCGAGGGGAGCGTCGTCGTGCAGCTGGCGCTTACGCTGGTATTGCTTCTGGGCTCGGGGCTCATGATTCGGAGCCTGGCGCAGCTGATCGGGACCGATCCAGGATTCAGCACGGAAAATCTCACAACCATGAGGTTGGTGCTCCCAACGTCACGTTATGGAGTGGCGAACACGCGCATCACTTTCCATGAACGCCTCATTGAACGCGTCAGGGCGCTTCCCGGCGTCGACGCGGTCGGCACGGTGTACGGGCTCCCCTTCGGCGGAGAGAGCAACAGCTCGCCTTTCCGCATCGTCGGCGTTCCGCCGCGGGCGGGCGAGCTGGAGCGCCACTCGAGGATGTGGTTCGTCGGCGGTGACTACTTCGCCACGATGGGCATTCGGGTCATTCGGGGCCGCGCCTTCGGGGAATTAGACCGGCCGTATGGCAGCGGCGAGATCGCAGCCGTGATCGACGAAACGCTCGCGCGGCAGTTTTTCCCTAACGAGGACCCGATCGGCAAGGTGATTAATCAAGGACCGGACGCCACGATCGTCGGCGTCGTTGCCGACGTGAAGCAAGCAGACCTCACCGAGGCGGCCAAGGCATCGGTGTACTACTACTTCCCGCAAACTCCGTGGGGACTGGGGACGCTGACGCTGATCGTGCGCAGCGTGCTTACTGAAGACGCCGTCGCGACGATTGTACGCGCCGCCCTCAAGGAGATCGATCCGCAACTTCCCATCTATGACGTCACGCCGCTGGCGGCGCGTGTCGAGCGCTCGTTAGGGAGCCGTCGGCTAGTGATGACAGTGCTCAGCGGCTTCGCAGCGCTGTCACTGGCGCTGGCCATTCTCGGGATCTATGGCGTGGTGAGTTACACCACGGCTCAGCGCACACACGAGATTGGGATTCGCATGGCCCTCGGCGCGCAACCCGGCGATGTAACGCGGATGGTTGTGCACAACGCGCTGATCGTGGCCGCGATCGGCCTCGCGGCGGGCACGCTTGTGTTCCTCGGCGTCGGTCGCGTGCTGTCGACGCTCGTCTATGGCGTCGGCACGCACGACCCGCTGACGCTTACGGGCGGCGTCGCGACGCTCGCTGTCGTTGCGCTTGTTGCATCGTACGTGCCGGCGAGACGAGCCTCGCGGGTGGGCCCGGTCGGGGCGCTCAAAGGCAATTGAGGCGCAACAAACTGCCTTGCGCGTGAGCGCCTAACGCGGGCATGTCTATCGGTTCAGCCAATACGCCGCTTTAATCAAGAACGTGTTGTCCGGATGTAAGCCGAACAGATCACGGTAATCGCGCATCCAGGACTGACCGCTGTGCTGATTCGACGCATCCTGACGGCCATGCTGCCAGACAAGGAATAACGTCGAACCCGGCCGGTACTCCCAGCGCGCAACCGCGTTCGTGCGCAACTGCGTGAACTTGAACGACGTGTTGATCCCCGGCGGCCCACTGAAAGGACTGAAGCGAGCGTCGTAGTCATCGGCACCGGGAGTCGAGCTCACCTGGCGAATGTCCGAGTACGTCCCGCTCGAAACGAAAGGCTGGCCGTAGAACTCAAACGTCAGGTCTCGCGTGAACGTGTAGTTGACGCGCGCGTTCAACGATACCGTGCGCTGATCCAGATGCGCGAACGAGAAGTGCGTCGTGCCAAGACTATCGCCGAAGTTGCCGAACCACTGCGTGTTGTTGTGATCCTGGTTGAAGCCGAAGCCGAGGCCCGCTTGCATGCGTGTGGAGAATCGGAAATTCACGTACGGGTTGAGCGCTGTGCCATGCGTCTTCCCTTCGTCAGCGTACCAGGCGTTGAACCACATTCCCCCTGAAACAACCTTGCGGCCATCTGTGTTTACGCCGCCCCAGGGATAGAAGCCACGGGATTTACGGAGCGGCGGACCGCCGCGCGTGCAGCGATCGCAGAAGCTCTCCGTGAGTGCGCCTAACGTACCGCCGAGGTGCACGTCCCAGTTGTTATTGAGCCCCATGTGACCGTTGAAGTTGACCGCGCTCTCCAGTCGCGTCCCCGACGTATTCCACTGCTCCCAGTGGTTGCC
>DASYRX010000338.1:0-5068 GCA_036003845.1 Gemmatimonadaceae bacterium
TGGCCTTCACACCGGCGACTAACACGCTCCCCATCCGCCGCCTTGCGCTCACCGTAGGCGAGAGCACCGATGTGAGCGCCGCGTGGCTGCGATTCCCCGCGATGACGCTAGAGCGGCTGGAGCAGCGATACACGCGAATCGGTGATTCGACATATCGCTATGAGAGCGCTGGCGGTCAGTTCATGCGCGAACTGACAGTCACGCCAGACGGACTCGTACACGAGTACCAAGGACTCTGGCGCGCTGAGAGCGAGCAGCGCGATTGACGGCGCCTAACAGACTCGCCCGTTGCTCACGCGAGGCGCGCGCGAAGGCGATCCGACGCCCGAGCCGCGTGACGTGACGTGTTAGAGTTCCGCGCGTCGCAGTAGGGACTGTCTGCGAAGTAGCAGGCGTCGGGCCACTCCTATCTCGATGCGGCGCAAGACCACTTGGATTTGGATCGCATGGTTGACCACGTTCGCCCTCGCGCTGTTCTGCGTGAGCATCGTGGTCAAGGGCGTGCTGCGCGACCGTCGCGTCGGGGAGCCGGTGCTGTCGCTCGACCTCGCGCGAGCCAGCAATTGGCGCTCGACGCGCTTTCGCGTGTGGGGGAGCGGCGTATACACTCTCTTTATCAGCAGTGTGAATTGGGATTCCACATTCACCGGCGAGCCGTTAGGCGCCGAGCTCGAGGTCGCCGTGTTGACGCCAAGCGGCAAGCCGGTCTTCCAACGCGTCTATGCGGCGCGCTCGACGGGTCACGTCCTGCCGATCAATTATGGCGATAGCCAGCTCGCCGACGTTTCGTTGCGCGATTGGCCGGTGCGCCGGTACACGCTTGCCGCGCGTGTGCTCGCGCCTGACGAGCACTTTAAAACGGCACAGTCGGCCCTCAAGCTCTATAAGCAGCGTTACGACCCTGGGATGGGCGGCATGATGAACTATGTGATGATATTCCCCGCTGCTGTGTTCATGTTCTTGGCCATCGTTGCAGCTGTATCCCTCGCGAGAGCCGGCAAGCGCGTGCCCATTGTGATCACAACCGTTGCCGGCGCGGTCCTTCTCGTGTTCATCGCCACCTAACGCGCTCGCCGAACATGGCCACCCTCAACCGTTGGATCGCCAACGCTATGCTGTGGTTCGGCCTAGTCCTCACCGCCATTGGCGGGTTCTTCGGACTCTTCGGCGGGATGAACGACGGGCTCTGGGCCGGCGTGAAGTTGCTGCTCATCCCCGGGCTCGTCGCGGCCGCGCTAGTCGGAGGGAGCTTCGCCTTTCGCATGGCAGAGCAGGCGCATGCCACCGTGTCCTTGCGGCGCTGGGCGATTCAGGGCCTTGCGATCGCGATCACGATAATCGCGATCATGCTGTCGATGTATGCGATGTCGCTGCTCGACCGCGCGATCCCTGCCTAACGGCGCACCTTGAGCCAGTAGAGCGCCTTTTCAGCGCGCTCGCGTACTTCCGGATCAGGATCGTTGCGCAGACGCTCGAAGTGCGGCTGGAACGTATCCGCGGCCTGGCCCAACTCGAGTATCGCGGACATCGTCTCGACGCGGTTCCACTTCTCGGGATCCTGCAGCCCTCGCTCATAGACCGGCGTCACCGTGGCGACGTCGCGCGACGCCATCCAAAGAATTCGTGCAGCTCGCACGGCGAGGATCGGCTCCGCGTTAGGTAGCTCGCGCCGCAATGCTTGGAGGCCCCGCTCACGTGCGGACCCTTCGCCCTGCGCCAGTGCGCGCCCCGCGTAGATGCGCACCTTGGCGTCGTCCGCATCGAGTGCGCGCACCAGCGCATCGATCACGGGAGCGTCGTTCGGCGAGTAGCCGGGGCCGAACGGTGTGCGACTTGGATTCCCCAGGTGCCAAGCAGCGTCGGCCCGTGATTCTGCGTCGCCACCCTCGAGCACGACCGCCAGCAACGCCGGCGTGGCGCCATTGTGCTGCACGTATACGTTGAGCACCGTATGCGCGGCCTTCTTGACCTCGCCATCGGCATCATTGAGCGCTTTGACCAAGTATTGCGCGAGCGCCTCGGCTTCGTCCGCCTTAGCTGTCATGAGAAGATCGAGAGCGCGCAGACGAACTTGGGGTTCTGGGTCGCCAAGCGCCCCCGCGATATACGTTCGGCGCTCGTCTGGAGTCATCTCGCTCCGCGCCATCCCGCGCATCGACGCCTCGCGCAGGGTCGCGTTGTCGCTCACTCGCGCCCGCTCCAGCGTCGCCACGCCATCGCCACCGATTTGACCTAACGCCTGCGCCGCCGCCTGCCGCACGTTGACGTTAGGATCCTTCAGCAGCGGCGCCAGACTCGGCACGGAGCTCTCGGCGTCCGGGCCGATCGTGCCGAGGATCCACGCGGCTCGTGTGCGCAGCGTAGCGTTCTCGTTATGGAGCAGCTCGATCATGTCCGGGACCGCACCGGCCGCGCGCGTACCCAGATTCCCGAGCGCGTTGAACGCGTCGCCGGACACAGGCACCTTGTTCTTCTTGAGCAGGTCGACGAGCGCGGGAACCGCAGGCTCGCCGATCTCACTCAGGCGCCGAAAAGCTTCGTGACGCCGCTCGTCCTTGCTGCTATTCCAGAAGGAGAAGAGGGAGACTTTGGTCGCTTCCTTCTTCCAGTGGCTGAGCGGCTTCCCGCCTGCCATCGGCTCGTCGCCGTGGAAACACGCCGCTGTCATGGCCAGCAGCAGCGCTAGAGTTATGCGTCGCATGCTGATCTGACGTTCGGCGCGTCGTCAGGTCACCATGGTCAGAGTTAGAACTGTTGCAGCCACGGATTTCCGCTGGTTTACGCTGATCTTGTTAAGGGCAAATCCGCGTCGACCCGCGAAAATCCGTGGCCAAATCCTCTCAACGTCAGTTCGAGTTGGGATAAACCCGGAACGTCTTCGAATTGCTCTGCCCAGCCAGGTCGAAGACCGTTAGGGTCACGTTGTAGAACTGGTTAGGCGCCGAGTAGACGTGCCGGACGGTTTTGCCCGTGCCTGTCGTGCCGTCACCGAAGTTCCAGCTGTACTTCGCGATCCCGACATCATCTGTCGACGACGAGGCGTCGTAGTCCACCGTGCCCGCGTTAGGGAACGCGGTGAAGTTGGCCACCGGTGGGTTGCCAGCGCGTCCACCAGCCGCCGGCAGCGTGAAGGACTTGGTGACAGTGCTCGATTGATTCGCCGCGTCGCGCACAACGAGCGTGACCGAGTACGTTTTGCCGACTGCATAGGTGTGACTTACGACGACTCCCGAGCCGCTCGTTCCATCACCGAACGTCCAGTTGCGGCTCACGATCCCCTTGTCGTCCGTGGACAAGTTGCTGTCGAAACTGCACGTTAGGCTGCCGCAGTTGAAGTCGTAGGCGGCGAATGGTGGAAGATCGGACGGCCCAATGACAAAGAGCCTGGCGTGCAGCAACCTGTTAGGCGAGGCTGCACCGGGATTCGTAACCACGCCATTGGTCGCTGTCGCGAGCAATGAGTTCGTGACCGTGGCTGGCGTCGATGTCGGGTGCCCCTGGAGATAGAGCGCCATCGCGCCTGCAACGTGCGGCGCGGCCATCGATGTTCCGCTGAACACCTTGGTCGCTATATCGCTCGTGTTGTACGATGACGTGATATTCACGCCGGGCGCGAAGATATCGACGCAGATGCCGAAGTTGGAGAACGATGCTCGCGCGTCGTTGATGTCCGTCGCCCCCGCTGTAACGGCGTTAGGTGTTCTGGCTGGTGACGTGTTGCACGCATCGAAGTTGGCGTTGCCCGCCGCGATCGCATAGGAGATGCCGGCGTTGATCGAGTTTGTCACAGCCTGATCGAGCGTTGTTTGCACGCCACCGCCCAGGCTCATGTTCGCGACTGCTGGTTTGATCGCATTGGCGGTGACCCAATTGACCCCGGCGATCACACCCGACGTGGTACCAAAGCCGTTGCAGTCGAGTACGCGGATGGCGTGGAGCCTAACGCCTTTGGCAACGCCATACGCCTGCCCGCCGACAGTACCGGCGACGTGCGTTCCGTGGCCGTGACAATCCCCGCCAGGGTTGCTACCGCCGATCGCGTCGAAGTTGAAGACGGCGCGCCCGCCGAATGTCTGGTGCGTGGTCCTAATGCCGGTGTCGATGATGTAGACGTGCACGCCGGCGCCGTTCGCGCCCCACGTGTATGTGTTGTTGAGCGGCAAGTTGCGTTGATCGACGCGATCCAATCCCCACGAGGGGACTGGCGACTGTGTGCCGCTCGAACCGGCTCCGTCGACGATGCTGACAACTTGATCCGGCTCGATGCTCTGCACGCGACCATCTCGGCGCAGCGCTTCCAGCTGAACCGGACTCAGCTCTGCGGCAAATCCGCGGAGCGCGTGTTCATACACGTAGACGAGTTGTCCCCCGGCGGCCGCGTTTACAGACGCGGCTTCACTCGCCGCGCTGACGGCACTCGGCTTGAGCGTTACGATGTAGCGATCCGGGATCGCTTGTCCGACTGCGAGGAGCGTTGGGCCCACGGTCGCGATGACGCTTGGAGCCGTTGAAGGCTCGTCGTAGCACGCGATCGCAAATAGCAGTGCGAGCGCGAGGTAGCCGGCGCTGAGCGCGAATTGTCTGCGCGGCGCGAGACTGACATTGGAGTGCATGTTGGTGTCCCCGTTGAAGACTTTGGGCGGGATCGCGCGTCGGCGTGCGGGCTCGATTGGTCGCGCGCGTCAGGAGCGGTCATGCGGCGCCGCATAATTCATTCCTCAACCGTTGACTTCGACAGGATCTGTGCCAGCCTGAGCCGTTGCCGACCGTGCCTAACGCCGAGGCCTGAACTGCACTCTCAAAAGCGTGAACGGCAACGACCTATTCGGATCAAGCGGACTTGTCGGATGGGACCGGATTCGATTCGTCACTGCCAGCGCAGTTCATCGGCTGTGGCCCACAACTTCCTAAGCGCTTTGTTCTTTACAAAGCAAAAACGTAGCTGCGCAGCGCATGTGCTGAGCTCCGCTTTGCTTCAGGCGCTCGCTCCGTTCGCTCCGCTCGACTCGTTTCATTCGAAGAGCAGTTGCTCTTTCAAAAACGGCCTCACGTGGAGAGGGATGCTGGC
>DASYRX010000339.1:0-9077 GCA_036003845.1 Gemmatimonadaceae bacterium
AGCGCACGCAGGAGCATCGCATGGACGACGCTGAACACCGCCGTCGTCGCGCCGACGCCTAACGCGAATGTGACCAGGACGACCGCCGTGACGCTGGGCGTACGTGCCAGCGTTCGCAGCGCGATGCGTAGATCTGACAACAGCTCCTCGACCCAGAACATGGCGCGAACCCGACGATCCGCCGCGACGTCTTGTCGCGCGGCGTAGCGTGCCGCCGTGGCGACATCACCGAACTCCTCGAGCGCCCGCCGCCGCGCGGCATCTGGCTGCATGCCGTTTTTGACGAGATCGGTGACGCGCTCGGCTATCCAACCATCCAGCTCGTCGCGGTTCTCGCTCGCGATCTTCTCGCGGGAGCGCGTCGCCATGATTGGATCACGCACTGGCGTCCCGCACGGCCAGCACGCGCGCGACGGCAGCGGCGTAGCGCTTCCATCCGTCGGCTTCATCGACGAGCTGCGCACGTCCTTCTGCCGTTAGGTCATAAATGCGAACGCGCCGATTCGTATCCGATGTGCCCCAGCGTGACTTGATCAGTCGTTTTCGCTCGAGCCGGTGCAGTCCCTGGTACAGCGCGGCCCCTTCCACCGTGAGCTCACCGCGACTCTTGTCGGCGAGAAATTGCGCAATCGCGTACCCGTGCATCGGTTTCCACGCGAGCGTCTTGAGGATGAGCACGTCCACTGTGCCCTGCAGTCGTTCGGAAGGTGTCGCCATGGTCAGTGCTCACGTGCTGATAGCTCACCATATGATACGTGCCACGGATCGGAGCGCAAGCCTAAGTTGCCCCTCCGATACTAGACCTCCATAGGCGTTTCGTCGGCGAAGCAGCGCGCCGTAGCGACGCCAGGCTGCCCTCAATCGTCCATTGGTGACTGCGCCCGTACTTGGCGGCGCGATTCACCTCCAAAACACAGGCAGCTGAAATGCGTTTACTCCTTGCACTTCTGGTCCTGTTCGGCGGGTTTGTCGGCTACGGTGCCTATCGCCAGCGGCAGGTTACGATCGCGCGAGAGGAGCGAGCGGCGGCTTTAAGAGACAGTCTCCGTCGCGCCGATTCAGTGCAACGTGTGGCTGAAGCCCAAGCCGCGGAGGCGCAAGTCTTAGCGAATCGACGGGCCGCCACCCTCGCTGCGCAGGAACGATTTAGAAATCGTCAGGCGGACAGACCGGCTCCCGTGCGCCTTAAAAGAGCGCCGACCAGAGTGTACGTCATGAAGCCGGCACCGACGAACCGACGCCCGTAGTGACGGACCAACTGTAACAACGGCGCCGTTAGGCTACGGCACTGGCGGTCCTGCTTTCCTGAGGTGATAATCGGCGGCGGTGCAACATGGAGAGGCTGTGACTCGGTTCCATTTGGCGCAGGTGAATATCGGACGGATTCGAGCGCCGATCGACGACCCGATCATGCAAGGCTTTCGCTCGCAGCTGGATCCGATCAACGCCCTCGCGGATAGCAGCCCCGGATTCGTCTGGCGTCTACAGACCGAAGACGGCAATGCCACGGCGATTCGACCCTATGCCGACGACGCGCTGATGGCGATCAACATGTCTGTCTGGGAGTCGCTCGAGGCGCTGCAGCAGTTCGTCTATCGCAGCGCGCACGTCGGACCGCTGCGTGATCGCAAGCAGTGGTTCGAACCGATCGACGGTCCCATTCTCGCCCTCTGGTGGATTCCGGTCGGCCACATACCTACAGTCGCCGAGGCGCTCGAGCGTCTGCAACGCCTCGCGGGAACCGGTCCGTCGCCGTACGCGTTCACCTTCAGGAAGCCGTTCCCTCCGCCTGGTGAAGGCGACGATCCGACGAAGCTGGACGCTGAGTTCTGCGATTGGGCGTCATAACTCGTCGCTCGACAGGCGGGATAGGAGCGTTAGGCACTGAACGTCATCGCTGAGCCGCGGATGCGAAAAATCCAAATACTCGACGCGATCGGCAACACTCCGTTGGTCGAGCTGCGTCACGTCGTGCCTTCGGGTTCGGCGAGGATCGTCGCGAAACTGGAATCGGCGAATCCGACGGGCAGCATGAAGGACCGCATGGCACGCGCGCTGGTCGAACGGGCCGCGGCCGACGGACGCCTGGCAGCGGGCGGAACCGTCGTCGAGTACACAGCGGGCACCACGGGCATTTCACTCGCGCTCGTGTGCGCCGCGCTTGGGTATCGCAGCCACTTCGTCTTTTCCGATGCGTTCAGCGACGAGAAGCGCTACACAATGCTCGCGTTTGGCGCGACGATCACCGATGTGCCTAGCGACAATCGCAAGATCACCGAGCGGTTGATCAAATCGATGATCAGCACGGCTGAACAGATAAGTCGTCAGCCCGGACACTGGTGGTGTGACCAGTTGAACAATCGCGACGGCGAGGCCGGCTACCATGCTCTCGGCGAAGAACTCTGGGCGCAGGCTGGCCGCCGTATAGACGCGTTCGTGCACGCCGTGAGCACGGCGCACTCGATACACGGGACGGCGCACGCGCTCAAAGTGCAGAACCCGCAGCTGCGCGTCGTGGCCGTGGAGCCGGCCGAGTCGGCCGTGCTGTCGGGAAAGCCGTCCGGTTCGCACAAGATCGAAGGGATCGGCATCGGCTTCATTCCGCCGCTATGGAAGCCTAACGAGGTGGACGAGATCATTCCTGTATCGACAGACGAGGCGAAGGCGATGGCTCGCCGCCTGGCGCGTGAGGAGGCGATCTTCGCGGGGACGTCGACCGGCGCGAATGTGGTCGCTGCTCTTCGCGTCGCGCAGCAGCTCGGTCCTGACGCAACTGTGGGAACGATCATCATCGATTCGGGGCTGCGCTACTTGAGTACGGACGTCTTCCGGCCTTGAGCCATGAAGCCACCACCTAACGAGCCACCAGGGCGCGTCCTGCGCGTGGCCGCGCTGACCGCTCTCGCTGTGGGGACCGTGGGTTCGGTTGCATTGATGCTGCGCACGAGTCCCAACATGCCTCCGCTCCTGGTTGTATTGATCGGGCTGTGGGTGGTGTCGCCGTTCGTGCTCCTCGCGTTGGGCGATGGGCTCGCCAAACGCTGGCCGCAGCTCAGCCGGTCCACGATTTATGTCCTCGCTCTCGTTCTGACGCTGGGTTCATTGGCGGTTTACCAAGCTGTCGCCTTCGGACCGCCGAGGCCCAAACCTGCGTTCTTTTTCGTTCTGATTCCGCCAATCTCGTGGCTGGTAATTGCAACCGGATTGGCCACGGCTGCGTTAGTGTCACGTAAACGAAGCGCGAGGTCAGCATGAGCGACGATCCCCTTCCCCAGCCAGAGCCAAGCGGCGCACTCGTACCGCCCAGGAAATACCCACCAACCACGATCGCGTTATCGACGCCTCCACCGCCGGAACCGAGCGTTCGGTCGGGCACTCAGCCCGCCCTTTTTCGCGTCATCTACGGCTGCTTGGACGCGCTCGACCACGTCGCTGACGCCGTGGCCCACGCGTTGAAGCTGCGTTGAGGACGATCGTCCATGCCTAACAAGTCGCCGATGGCGACCGGCGCCGAGGCCGAGAAGCAGCTCAAGGGCTTCGTCGCCAAGTTCGAGCCGAAGCATCAGCGCCTGATCCGCGAAGTGCGCAAAGCCGTGCGGGCGCGGTTCGCGACGGCGCACGAGCTGGTCTACGACAATTACAACTTCTTTGTCATCGGATACGGCTCGAGCGAACGGCCGTCTGACGCGATCGTCTCGATCGCGGCTGGCGCAAATGGCGTCGGCTTCTGCTTCATCCACGGCGCGAAACTTCCCGATCCGAAGAAGATCCTCATCGGCTCCGGAAATCAGACGCGTTTCATTCGCCTCGATTCCGCGGCTGTACTCGATCGCCCAGAGGTCGAGGCGCTGATCGCCGCGGCGATCGCTCGCGCGGTGACGCCGCTGCCCAAGACAGGACGCGGGAAGCTCATCATCCGATCGGTGTCCGCGAAGCAGAGGCCGCGTCGCGCCACACTCACCGCGAAACCGGTCACGCGGAGCACAAACAAAGCGTCGACTGCGGCACGAGTTAGGCGAGGAGATCGTTAAACGGAGCCCTGTTCGCGAGCGTTAACGTCGTCAACAGCGTGAACCTGTTTAACGGCGTTGACTATATTTACGCCCGCGCCTACGTACTGTTTGCCGAGGTTTTCGCTTTACTTGTGCCGCTGTCGACGCCTGTATTGGTGGCGACAGCATGACTCGTTATGCCGTCTCGGACGTGGGACGCCTAACGGCATACAGAAAGCGCGCATATCCGATCTCCGCGGCATTCTTCGTCAGCTCAATGTTCACCCACGCGACAACGTCGGCGAACGGGCGATCCTGAAATGGCCAGTGCGTTCGCGCTGTCGACTTGAGATCATCGGCGCCTAACCGCTCGAGTATCTCGCGCCACTGGCGCTCGAACCCGCTGATCCACGCGCGGACCGCATCGGCATCGCCTGGCCACGTTACGCTCTCGCGCGATACGGTGCCGGCGCCGAACGAATGATCGAGCAGCATCGACCACCAGAAACCAATGTGCCACGTTAGCCACGCGATACTCGGCGGACCGATGTCGTATCCTTCGCGATTCGGCCAGTCGGCGTGCCACGTTCCATCAACAAAACGGTGGACGTGTAACCCAGCCTGTGCCGGGCGCCACAGGCATTCCTCGGTCCTGAGCCCATCGAGGTGGTAGCTCGTGAGCTTCCACGCCGTCTCGAACTGGCGGATCAAGTAGTCGCGAGCATCGTGGGCCATCAGCAGGTTGAGAGCGACAGGAATTTGAATCTGCCAACCCGGATCGGTGGGCGCCTCATCTAATGATGAACAAAACGCGGGTTCGACGCATGAGCCCGTCGAGGATTGGGACGATGCTTGGTGAGACACCAAAGAACAACTTCTCCATCGCGGACGCACGCGGACTAACACGGACCTTCAAATGTTTCCATCCGCGTTTGTCTGCGTTAGTCCGCGGTGACTGTTTTTTGATTGCGTGCTCTCGCATCAGGGAGGGACTTGGCGCAACTCTCTGGTTAGGCACCGCGACCGTCGTTGCGATTCACGGAGCCTTGGCGCAAGCGGCCGGTCGAACCGTAACCGCGCGGGGACTCGTCGGTCTGTGGACCTCTCAAACCGTCATCGCGCCGTTGGTCTCAGGGGCCCTTACTATAGATGCGCGTGGGCCCGCATGGACAGCGAACATTCAGGGCCGCACTGCCCGCGTGCGTCGCGAGCGTGACAGCGTCATTGCGGTTTTTTCGGACGCTGCCGGGGAGTTTCGCGGACGTTGGACCGGCGATGACGTTCGGCGGCTCATGCGTGGTCACTGGATTCAACCAGGAGCGCTGGCGCCATACGAGCAGCGCTACGCCAGTCCTGTTGTCCTCAGCACCGTAGCTGCGAACGTTTGGCGTGGTCTCGTTAGGCCGCTCGAGCCAAAGGTCACGTTCTATCTTTCGATTCGGACGGCGGCCGACGGACGCGTCGCCGCATTCATCCGCAATCCCGAAGCGAATTACTTCGCGGATCGCCGTTATGTCGTGGAGACGAAAGGCGACTCTGTCACGCTTCAGCATGCGAACGTTCCCGAGGCCGGAATGTACGACGCTGAACGCGATCAGCTGTTGATTCCCCTGCTCTTCGGATATCCCCCGCTCGTCTTTTCACGCAGCGTCGCTCGGTCAGCGGGATTCTTCGCTCGAGACAGTGGCGCAGCGGGTTATGAATACCGCCGGCCGATCGCAGAGGGAGACGGCTGGGCAGTCGCATCGCTCGCGGATGTGGGGATGGATGCGGCACCGATCACGCGCCTGATCGAGCGTATCCTAACGAGCACGCCTTCGCCGGATGATCCGCTCAACATCCATAGTCTGCTCGTCGCGCGTCATGGTCGGTTGGTTCTGGAAGAGTACTTCCATGGTTTCGACAAAGATCGGCTGCACGACATGCGATCTGCCAGCAAGAGCATCACGTCTGTTCTGATTGGAATCGCAGGAGATCGCCGCGTTAGGATCGGGCCCGATGTGCCGGCAGCGCCGTTGCTGCAAATGGCGACGAGTGATGAACGGAAGAGACGAATCACCGTGGGCGATTTCCTGCACATGACAAGTGGCTTGGACATCGACGATGCCAAGCCGAGCTCACGCGGAGAAGAAGGGCGCATGTGGCGGCAGGAGCAGCCAGACTTCTGCCGTTATGCATTCGAGCTGCCGATGGTGCGTGACCCCGGTAGCAACCGTCCGATCTACGGCTCGGCGAGCACCAACCTCGCTGGTTGTGCTCTGCGCGCCGCAACTGGTCGATGGCTCCCCGAATTATTCGACGAGTACTTCGCGCGTCCGCTCGAGATCACGCGCTATGCGATGAACCTCATGCCGAACGGTGAAGCGTACGCGGGTGGGGGTCTATACATGCGCCCGCGCGATCAACTGAAGCTGGGCCAACTCTTTCTCGCGCATGGTCGCTGGAACGGCAAAAGGGTCGTGAGCGAAAGCTGGGTGCGGCAATCGACCGTGCGCCGAGGAGATATGACGCCGCGCATCGACATCGACGTCGCACACGGATACGGCTACGCGTGGCACTTTCGCGAAGTGAAGGCGCTCGGCCGCACGATTAGCTATTACTGGGCGGGCGGGAATGGCGGCCAGCTGATCATTGTGGTTCCCGCTCTCGACATGGTCGTTGGTTTTACGGGTGGAGACTATGCGCAAGCGCGGAAGTATCTTCGCTGGGAAATCGAGGACATGCCTCGATACATCTTCCCAGCGGTGATCAAGTGAGATCGTTTTCGTCTCTCGCGCTTGCGCTGATATTCGCGACCGCTTGTCGGCGTCCCGCATCGACGGCACTGCTGCCTGCTGGACTCAGAGACGATCATTGCTGGTGGGCGGTGCTTCGTTCATCACGTCCACCTGATTCGGTCGCGGCGCGTTTTACGCACGCCTTCATCCAAGCCGGTTTCTCGACGGTGACGTTCAAGAGAGACGCCGATACGGCGTGGTCAACCGCGAGCGCGACTCAACTCGATCCTGGTGCTCCCGCGATTTTCACGAGCCGCGCGATCGCTTACTGGCACGGCGACAGCACTCACTTTCGATACTTTGTCGGAGTGCAACCCCAATCGCAGCGCGTCGCCCGTGACAGTATCAACAAGGGCAAGCTTCTTCTCGGGCTCTGCTCTCAAATCGCGCGAAGCGCGGCAATCGGCTGGTCGGCGCCGCGTGATCCCACGGGCGACGAAGGGTTGCCGATCTGGACACACAAACCTTAGAGTCGTTAGGCACAGGATCAGCTATGCGCGTTGGATTGGATTGGTGGCGTCATTTGTGGGAGCCGGGTGAACCGCCCGAGAAGGTGGCCCCTAAGTTCGCACCACCGACAATCGCGATTCCGCTCGAGGAAGCTGCGTATAGCCTCGTGCTGGTTGTCGCCGAGGATTTCATGAAGTCCCTGGTGCGCGACCAAGCCGAACGCCGATTACTTCGCACAATTGCCGCGCAGCCGCCCTTCCCACTCACTCTAAACGCGAGAATTGAAACGCTAAGTGTTCCCGTGTTGCCGCGCGAGGACAAAGCGGCCGTCGAAGCTGTCGTGTGCGCGCTGCAAACGAAATACGGAAGGCGTGGAGGAGATTGGCAGGCTGAGTTCTACAATAAACTCGGCTTCGCCTTCATGGTGCTGTATCTCGAGTGACCTCGTGCGGCGGAATCGCCAGGGAGAATCGTTAGGATGTTTCGAGTTCGTCAGGCAGACCTTCCGCACAAGGGTAGCTCGCACCACTTCGTCGGAGCCGATAACGGAGACGTGAGTGTGTCCGTCTTCCTGTTCAGTGGGTTACCAGGCAAAGGACCCGGGCCGCACCGACACCCATACGACGAAATTCAGTTCGTGCGGGAAGGGCGCGGCCTCTGGAAAGTCGACGGGCAGGAGTTTGAAGCCGGCGCAGGCGACATCCTCGTCATCAAGGCAGGCGAGGTGCACGAGTTCAAGTGCATCGGCGACTCACCGCTCGTTCAGGTCGACGTGCACCTGAGCCCGCGCTTCATCCAGGAAAACCTGCAGGAACCTCGTTAGGTGACTTCTAGCCGCCAGCTTGCTTCAAGTACAACACTGCCGGACTGGCGAATGGCGGTGTGACGCTCTGTGCCCCCTCACGCTCGACCCTGATTGCGGCGCCAGGAACAGTTGTTCGTGTGTTGACGTTGTACCACTCTACGGCGTAGGTCCCCGGCGCAAGCTTCACCGAGAAAGCGGCGGACGAGTCGTTAGGCTGGAGCACGAGGTACTCGCGCCCTGGGTTGACCAGTGCGTAGCCAGTCGAGCTGACATCGGCGCGCGGGGTCATGTCGATCAGATTCATGCGCTCGGCGTAGCGTCGCGTGTCACCCATTGCATAACGCGCAGGTTCCATGGAAGCGAAGGATGGGACGCCTGGCGCTTCGGCTGTCGGATCAGCAGGACAGACGCCGCCGATGATCCCGAAATCCATGAGGATCGGATGATGCCCACGCAGGAACGCCTTCCACGCCCAGAGCGCATCACCCTTCCCAGGCGCATAGTGGTCCGTGTCAGTCATGATGACCTTCTTTCCGTCGCTCGCCGGCGGGTTGTCGTACCAACGTGACGGCGGAGAGCCCGGCGCCATCGGGTGTCCGCCGTGAGCGAACATCTCATCGTCGTAGCCAGGCGAGACCCACTCGGCGCGACTGGCGAAAAGCGGATCGTTCACCTTGGCCTGATCGGCGACGGGGAACTGCATCGTCATGCCCATCGGATGCGTCGTGTAGCGCTTCTCCTTCTCGTACTTCTTGACGACGTGGATCACCCAGTACTGCCACTCGGTGGAGTTACCCCAGTTCGGCACCTCCTTGAAGCCCATCATCTCGGCGAATTCCTTGCTTATGGTTCCGCCGCCTGACGATTCATTGGCAACCTCGTAGAGCACGTTAGGCAAGTCCTGCACCGCGTCCACGACCTTCTTGATATACGCTTCCTGCAGCTCGCGCACGAGCGGATTCAGGGGAAGAACTTGATAATCGACGATCGATTTGATGCCGATGCCGTTCACGTTGTTGGCGGCGTGAAACGGATGGCCTTCGACGTTGTCCG
>DASYRX010000340.1:0-18083 GCA_036003845.1 Gemmatimonadaceae bacterium
GCTCGCTGGAGAAATCGCGCGCGTGGCGGTCTAGATCCCTTTCTCTTTGAGCAGATCCATGAACTCCGCCGACGTGCTGATCGTGAGCAGCCGCTCCGGCACGTCAGGCTCCTTGCTGAACTGCGCGATCTTGCCTAACACCGGCAGATACTGATTCGACACCTCGAGCGGTGGCGCCACGATCAGAAAGAAAAACTTGACCGGCTTGTCGTCGATCGCGCGAAAATCGACACCTCCAGATCGACGCCCAAACGCCACGCGCAACCTCGTCACTACCAGTGAGCGACAATGCGGAATCGCGATGCTGCGCCCGATCCCCGTCGACCCGAGGTTCTCGCGCCGCTTCAACATCTTGAACAGCATCGCCTCGGACTTGTCCTCGAGCTTGAGCAAGCCGATGAGCTCCTTCAGCACGTCGTCCTTGGAGACGGACTGAAGGTTCAGCTCGACTGCATCTTCCGAGAAAAAGTCCCGCAGTTCCATCGAGATCCTCGTGCGATCAATGGGGTCAGACTCCTTTGAAACGAGTCAGTCGTCTCGCTGCTCGCGGCGAACGATGGAGTCTGACCCCATTGATCAGTTAGGGCCGCGCAACTTATTTCACTCGCAGAATGCTGTCAAATTGCGGCGTTGCAACGCTTTGCCCGCTTGGTTAGGTTGCCAACTGTGCCTCTTCCGTACCTGCTCCGAAGCGATACTGCGACGCCACTAATCCTGGCGCCGATGGCTGGCGTTTCGGAGTCCCCGTTCCGACGGCTCTGCCGACGCTTCGGCGCTGATGTCGTCGTGACCGAGTTTCTGTCAGCTGAGGGGATCCGCAGGGAGAATCCTGGGACGCTGTCCAAGCTGAGATTCGGCAGCGACGAGCGGCCAATCGGCGTTCAGATCTTCGGCGCTGAGCCCGATGCAATGCGCGACGCCTCGACACTCGTCACCGAAGTTTTTCAGCCCGAGTTCATCGACATCAACTTTGGCTGCCCCGTAAAGAAAGTCGTTAGGCGGAACGGCGGATCCGGCTGCCTCAAGGACCTGGATCTCGTGCAGCATGTGATCCGTGCGGTGATTGCAGGGACGCATCTCCCCGTCACTGTGAAAATCCGCAGCGGCTGGAACGAGGAATTGCGCGATCCGGTCGCCATCGCACTGCGCTGCCAGGATGCCGGCGCGCGCGCGATTGCGCTGCATCCGCGCACGCGCACGCAGATGTTCACCGGCGCGGCACGATGGGATGAGGTCGCAGCCCTCGTCGATGCGCTCGACATTCCGGTTATTGGCAACGGCGATATCAAGACGGCCGAGGACGCCGCGCGCATGTGGCGCGAGACAGGCTGCGCGGCCGTGATGATCGCGCGTGGCTCGTTCGGCCAACCGTGGATTTTCCGTGAGGCACGCGCGCTGATCGATGGCACGGCGCTGCCGCCGACCCCGTCAGTAGAACAGCGTTTCGCGATTGCACTGGATCACGCGCGCATGGCCGAGTCATTCGAGAGCGATCCTCGCGGTGCCGCGATCGAGTTTCGCAAGCACCTCGGCTGGTACGTAAAAGGGCTGCCCGGATCGGCCAAGCTGCGCCAGCGCCTGCACCAGGTCTCCGCGTTAGGCGAAGTCGAATCGATCTTCAGCGACTACCTCGCCAATCGGGCGCGTTACGCCGACGATGAGGCGATGGAGTGCGAGCCCGTGGGGGCGTGATTCGCGAGCGAGTGCGCACGCTCCTGGAGCGCGTCGCCAGCGGCGAAGTAGCGCCCGAGCGCGCCCTCGACGAGTTAGCGCGCGCGCCGATCGAAACGCTTGATTTCGCGACGATCGACCATCACCGAGGCATTCGCCAAGGCTTTCCCGAAGTGATCTTCGGCGCGGGAAAGTCACCGGCGCAGGTCGTGGAGATCGCCGGCCGCCTTATTGAACGAGGAGAGCGGGCATTGATCACGCGTGCCGACGCTGCAGCGTTAGGTGCGATACACGTGCGCTGGCCGAATGCGCGTCTCAACGAAGTCGCGGGCACCGCGTTTGTCCCGGAGCCGCTCGACCCAAGGCCGGAAGCCGGACCAGTACTCGTGGTCACGGCGGGCACGAGCGACCTGCCGGTGGCTGAGGAAGCCGCGGAGACCCTGTTTGCCGCGTCGGTCTGCGTCGAGCGCCTAACGGACGTTGGCGTTGCCGGCATTCACCGCCTGCTGGCCAGGTGCGAAGCGCTTCAGCGAGCGAAGGTGATCATCGTCGTGGCCGGGATGGACGGCGCGTTGCCATCGGTTGTCGGCGGCCTCATCGCGTGCCCGGTCATCGCGGTTCCGACGAGCGTCGGTTACGGAGCGAGCTTTGGCGGTCTCGCGGCCCTGCTCACGATGCTCAACAGCTGCGCGGCCGGTGTGACCGTCGTGAACATCGACAACGGATTCGGCGCAGCGATGGCCGCGGCGCGCTTCGTCAAAGCCTAACGGGAGCGGTCAGGAGATCGGCGGAACCGAGACTGGCGTGAGCGAGCGCGCGGTTGTCGCGGCGGGCGTGGGCGCCGGCACGGCGGGTGTCGACGCAGCGGCCGGAGCTGGGCCAGCGCCAAACCCCTCGCGCTGCATGCGGCCCCACGAGTGATCGCCGCGCACATAGCGCCAGAACGCCTTGAGCCGGAACCAGACCGTCATCTGACGATAGCCTAACGGTTCGATGAACGCGAAGAGAATGAGCCGCAGCGAATCTGCGGGACGCCGGTACTTGTGAAACGTCGCTTCTTCCATGAGGACCGCGGCGAGCGATAACACGATTCCGTAAAGGTAGGTCACCACAAAAAACGCGACGGCGTAGGCCGGAGCCAGCAAGCCGAATGCAGTTCCCGCGAGCGTCAACACGAGGCCGATGGTCTCGACGAGCGGAGCCAACATTTCGCAAAAGAGATAGTACGGCATCGCGATAAGACCCGTCGCGCCGTACTTCGGATTGAATAGCACTTTGCGATGCGTCACCATCGTGGCAATGAGACCGCGGTGCCATCGCTCACGCTGCCGGCCGAGGACCTTCATCGACGTCGGCACTTCCGTCCACGCGACTGGATCCGGAATGAAAGTCACGTTCGCTTTGATTGCGTCTTCCTTGAGGTGACGCTGCAGGCGCACGCTGACTTCGAAATCTTCGGTGACCGTGCTCGTGGCGTAGCCGAGGATCTCCGTGAGGTAGTCGCGCCGAAACAATCCGAACGCGCCCGAGATGTTCAGGTTGCCGCCTAACAGATTCCATCCAAGACGGCCAAAGAGGAAAGCGCGCAGATACTCGACCGTTTGCACGCCGGGAAGCCAGCGCGAGTCGACGCGGGCATCTGTCACTCGGCCATCTCGCACGGTGCAGGAGTTGACGACGCGAATAGTCCCACCGACGGCGGCGATTTTCTGGTCGAACAGAAAAGGCCGTGTTAGGCGCAGCAGCGCGTCGGGCTCGATGAGCGTGTCGGCGTCGCAAGCGAGGACGAACGGAAAGCGCGCGGCGTCGAGGGCGACGTTGAGCGAGTCGGCCTTGCCGCCGTTCAACTTGTCAACCACAAGCAGCTTGGTCCAAGTCTTCGACCGGTAGTACGCGCGCACTTTTTGGGTGCGCAGCCGTCGCATCACGGCGGGGGGCACTTCGTACAGATCGTACGCATCGATCAGGTGCTGCAGCGTGTCGTCCTTCGAGCCGTCGTTGACGAGCACGACCTCGTAATACGGGTAGCGCAGCGTGAGCAACGATCGCAGGCTGTCGACGATGGAGACGGCTTCGTTGTACGCCGGGACGATGATGCTGACGCGCGGCGCCGCGGACGACGTTAGGCTGCGCGTCAGAACGTCTTCGCTGCCGAAGCGCCAGTGCGCGAAGAGCTGCGGCCCCGCAAGGATCAGCAGGAGCGCGAAGAATGAATTGACGAGAAACGTGTACCAAAGGACCGTGAGGTCGGCGGCGTGCACCGCGGTCACGATAAGGCGTTCGATGTCGATCTGGAGATACATCACCTAGACCTCGGACATCTCGACGACGGCCGCTGACGACAGCCCCGACACGAGCGTGGACATGTCGCGGGCCATCGGATCGTCACACGTCGTCAGCCGGAGCAACTCCTCGTGCGCTGGACCGCCGATCTGGGCGAGCGCCAAGGCCGAACGATAGCGCACCCACCATGAGCGGTCGCGCACCGCCTGCGCGAGCTCCTTTGTTGCTATGCCACAGCGCAGCGCGCCTAACGCACGAGACGCCTGGGCGCGAACGCGCCAGTCTGCGTCGGCCAGAAGCTGCACGAGAACCGGGGGAGTCCCTGGCTCCGCGTGCCGTCGCAGGGCGCGTGCGACGTGCACACGTACTTCAGGAGCCGGGTGCGTCGCCAGCTCACGCACGCGGTCGAGAGCAACCGGGCTCGCCAATGCGCCGGCAGCGTCGATGTACGAGTTGAGCGCGGATGTGGCGGCTTCTGGCGTTAGGCGATCGACAAGCGCTTCGGCGACGATGCCTGGCTGCCGCGCGAGCGCGGCGAACTGATACGCCTGCACGGCGTCCTGGCGCAGGTGCAGCGTGTCCAGCTCTTGCTGCAGCAGCGGTCTAGCCTTGAGACGCGCCGCTGCATCCATGGCCACGAGCCGCACGGCTGGGCTTCGGTCGTCCAGGAGTGCAGCGATGAGGCCAGCGTCTTCCTCACGTCCAACGACAGAGAGAAGTCGTGCGGCATCGAAGCGATGCCACCAAAGCAGCGAGCGTGCGTCACGCAGGATCCTTTTCACCCACGGCTCGTCTCGTAAGGCACGCGCAAGCAGTTGCTGTCGCTCGAACGTCACCTGCTGCGTGGCGAGCCGCGCGAGACTGCGCAACGCCGCGTACGGCGACAGCCCGCGCAGCGTCGTACGCACCTCATCGATCTCGCCGCCGAGGACCAGCCAGCGCTGCAAGATTGGCTCGAGCGCGGCGACGCCCGCTTCCACTTCGGCGTGGTGAGCGTCGATGCGCCACCTCAGAGCAATGAGCGCGAGGAACGAGATCGCAACAACGATCCCGCCTGCCATCATTGTGACGTGCAAGGCGTTGAGCGTGAACAACTACGCAGCCCCCGCCACGCGCGACGACATGGCCACCCAGCGCTGGATCTTGGCCATCAGGACGCGGACGTTGAACGGCTTGGCGAGGTGGTCCAGCGCGCCCGCTAGGAGTGACCGCACCTGGACCGATTCGTCGGCATGCGACGACAGGACGAGAATGAGGAACGTGTCCGGGCGATCGACGCCGAGCCGCTCGAGGATCGCGTGGCCGTCGACCCCTGGCAGATCGACGTCGAGCACCACAATTGGGGCCTGCGAGCCCACGCGCATGGCGAGGAGCTCGCGCAGGGCGTCGGTCCCTGAGTCTATGAGCCGAAAGGGGAGCCGCAGCTGCTCCAAGGCGAAGGTGAGTATCCGCGCCAGCGCCTGATCGGACGTGGCGACGAATATCGGCGGCGTTGGCTCATTCGCTCCTGGAGGCCGCGCGCTCGGCGACGGCGGCAGGGTGCCTCCAGGGGTGGGAGACGCCTGCGGCATCGCCAGCGCCGCGTCCGTGGGCGGCTGCAGACGACGCATGGGCTCCGAGGGTGGCTGCGCCAGTGGCTCGGCCTGCGGTTCCTGGTTTGATGTGCTCACTTGGGTGGCCCGATTCCTCTGTGAGCAGACGCACAGAGGTGCCCCATCGCAAACTGAGAGCGGGCTTTAGGCTACTTCGTGCCGCAGCCGGGCATCTGAAAGGCGCCTATCCGCGTGGAATAGCTCGAAGCGCCTTTCTTCAGGTAGTCGCCGACGTACCAGATGGTGCAGTCGTCGCTCGGGTCCACGGCGGTTTGTGTGTAGTCCTCCCACCTGAGCGTAGAAGTCTGCGCTGCCTCGCCCTCCACCAGCACCGCTTCTCGCAGGGTGAGGACCCCCTTCGGGTCGTTGGCCAGGCGCCCGGCTAGCCGCTGGCCGGCGAAGCTGGGCGTGCCGCCAAAGGAGTAACCGATGGCGATGTTGCCGTTCGCGTCCATCGCCGGGCTGGCCATCCAGCGATAGAACCGGTCGGGCGCGTACGTCCCCTGCTGGTGCAGCCTAACGTTGCGTCGGCCGTCCAGCCGAAACTCGTACCAGCGCACGCCACCGCCGCCGGCCGTTGTATTCACCGAGTGCACCGCAACGAGCGATTCTTGTTTCCCAATTCGGCGGTACACCAACCGAGCCATGAGCTTGTCCCCCTGCGCATCGAGCCGCCGGTCGGTTCCCGGTTGCGGCACGCAGTTGGTGAGCTGGCCGTCGCAGAGGTAGTGATACGGCGCGACGCGCAGCTTGGTCGGTCCCGTTAGGCTTGTCTTGGTCGGATCGTCCCAATCGACGTGCAGCGTCCAGACGTAAATACCGTCGTCGTCCATGATCCGTTTGAGCTGCGTCCCGCCGCTCGCCATCATGATGTTGGGAGCGCCTAACGGGGGAAGCGCATGACCATCGAGATCTGCGTTGTTCAGGAAGTTGACGCCGTCGATCACGATGCATTGCTCAGTCGCATCCTCGCCTTTCAGCATCCGCGCGCGGTCGACGACGCACACGTGCTTCTGAATGACGTCGTCTCCGGTGCTCGTCGGCACATAGTAGCCATCAGGCCACACGGCCGGACGCGGATAATCGGGGAACAGTGGCCGCACGAATTCGTAGCGATAGTACGGACCGAATGGATCGGAACCGACGCTCAAGGCATAACACATCGCGTACGACCCCTGCTCGCGCGACGGCGCCGGTGGTCTCGCGGCGGCGCTATCACCTGGCACCGGCGGGGGCGGCGGGGGAGGCTCGTAGAGTCGCGTTGGCTCTCCCGGTTGCGCCGGGCGACCGCGCACGCTGCGCTGCGCCGCTTCGCCTGCGCGCGGAGCAGGCGGTTCATCCTGCCTAACGGGCAAGCGGGAGAAGATCGGCATGACGATCAGCCAGCGATCGGCGAGCTGGTCGTAGC
Source organism: Gemmatimonadaceae bacterium (assembly GCA_036003845.1). Lineage (GTDB taxonomy): Bacteria > Gemmatimonadota > Gemmatimonadetes > Gemmatimonadales > Gemmatimonadaceae > DASYRX01. The sequence continues at coordinate 6,955 of DASYRX010000340.1, forward strand.
GCACCACGGCGTCGCCGTTGTTGCGCGCTTCGCAGGCGCCGCCGAAGCCGCGAAAGACATTGCGCGTCTCGACGGGACCGTACAGCACTCTACCGGTCGTGTCGAACTGCGCGCCTTTCTTCGTGAAGATCGCCATGCGCGTGTTCACGATCTGCACTATGTGATCGCGGCCGACGGCGAGCGTATTGTCGGATGGATTCCGTGGCGTTGCGGTTCCTTGCGGACCGACAAAGCCCACACCGAGTCCATCGAAGCTCGCCACGATCGTGGCCGCTGATTTAGTCCCGTGTGAGGTCTGCTCCACAGCGGCAGCTCCGCTCGGCACGACCGAGGATGGGATCGCGATTGCGCTGTCGAATCGGCTCGCCTCGGTTGATACGGGAGCGAGGCGAGAAGACGCGTCATGGGTTATTGCCGAGCTCACGGTCACGCCCGGCTGTTCGTTAGGTGCGCAGCCAGCGATCACAGCGCCGGCGCAGCACATCCAAAGGCAAGCCACCCGCGGCGTCAGCGTCATCGTTAGGTACGGTCGAAAAAGGGTTACGGCGGAAAACGAGACTTAGCAACTGCAAGAAGAAACGCAGAGGCTGTTCCATCAAGTCTCCCTCTGCGTTCTCGCTGTTCAAACAGATGCTATCCAATACTCCGCGTTCTCCGTGGCAAAGCTCGTACAGATGCGCGGCGCAACGCGGAAGGCGGCAGCCCATGCACCGCCCGGAAGGCCGTGGTAAGGTGCGCATGGCTCGCGAACCCCAACTCCTGCGCCAACCCGCTGAGATCGTCCTCGCCATCCAGCGCCCGCTCAGCAGCGATGGCGAGGCGAATGGTCATCAATGAACGATGGATCGATTTACCGCATACCGCTCGAAAGCGACGCGCCAAGTGATACGGCGAGCAGCCAACCTCCCGGCCGAGCGCCGCGAGCGTCCAGCGCCTCCCGGGGTTCGCCGCAAGATGCAGTTCCACTTCCTCTGCCCATCGCCGCGTACGCATCTCTGTGTCGGCGCGCCGTGCCCAGCGCGAGCTTGAACCAGTCTCGCGTCCGGCGCGCAGCGCGTCGCGCAGGAGCGCGAGAGCGGTTTCCTCGATCTCGAGCGTCGATGCACCGCTCTCAGTCAGCGTGGGCAGGCGGCGCGCGGCCAAAAGCTCCGCTGCCGGCGGGGCCACGGCCGTGCCTATCGGGTCGAATGGCGCACTCTCATTGACGCCACCTCCGTACGCGCTATCGAGCGCTTCCTGGAGCACCTCGGAAGCGAAGCGCAGGCTCGAGCAGTCGTCTCCGTTTCCGACCGGATGACTCACGCGGTACTCGCGTCCGGCCGTGAAAAAGAGAACGGCAGCGGGATGTGCGATGTAGCGTCGTTTCCCTACGTGCTTGACGAACACTCCGCGATGCGGAACGACAACGTGGTGGTCATTCGCGGCCTCAGGGGCGCCGCAACCCGGCTCGTTAGGGCGGCAGCAGACGCGCGTAATGTCGACCAGCTCTGAGGAAAAAAGCCGTTCGTAGTGCAGCTGAGCCTGAGGCTGAATCGCGTGCTTGCTGGCTGCTGGGCGCACTCGGTCAGGCTAGGCGGCACATGGTATGGTGTCAACCCCGCTGAGCGAGCAGATCGCCGTCGTCTTGAGCACGATTTTGAAAGCACGTGAGGCAGCTTTTCGTCGCCGTGAAAAGCACGAAAATGGAAGCTGCGCGCACGGTGGCGGGCTACGTTGCGCAGCACCTAACGCTTCAAGGAGAAATCAGTGTCCCGTGCCGTCCTTTCAGCCCCATGGTCCGAAGTGGCGCTCGCTCGTTGGTCCGAGATCGGCGACAAGATCGTGCAACTCGCGGCGGAGTTTCCCGAAGACAAGTACGACGCGCGTCCGACGCAGGAGGTGCGTTCCTTCGCCGATCAGCTTCGCCACATCGCCTTCTGGAATGCTCACTTTTGCAAAGCCCTTCGACGCGAAGATTCGGATGGTTCGGCGAATGAGCTATCGCGCGAGAAGTACGCGACAAAGGCCAAGATTCTGACTGCCGTGCGCGACTCGTTCGACGACGTGAAGGCCGCGCTTTCGAACGGCGGTCGTGAAGTCTCGGACCTGGATGGTTTGATCACTTACGTCGGGCACAACGGCGAACACTACGGTCAGCTCGTCGTCTACTACCGATTGAACGGGCTCATCCCACCCGCGTCACGCTGACGCTCGGCGTCGAATCGCAGCGAGCCAGCTGCGGCGAATCAGCGCGCTTCCCGGGAAGATCACGCGCCAATACCTGGCGAAGCGCCGCTGAGTCGCGCGGTCGGCGGCGTAGACGCGCGTTTCCGTCGTCAGGAGCGTGCCAGCTCCACCGTTAGGCACCAAGCGGAAGTTCATCGCGGCGAGTGCGAAGCCCGGGCGATTGAAACTGCGAAAGGATTCTGGCGTTCGTGCGTCAGTGTAACGGGCACCGGGTGGTGCGATCACTACGGTACCCACGACGATCTCGCGATCCACGTCGTTCGCCAACATGAGGAACGACGTGCGCGTCGCGACTTCGAGTATCGGTATGCGTTCCGGCGCATTGAGAATGTTTTCCGGTCCTGGGCGACCTAGGCGCCGTATCGTCGTCAACAGACGAAAGAAACGAATCTCTCCCGCGGTCGTTTCCTGAATCGCTCGGAAGACAAGCTCTGGCGGCGCTGCGATCACGATCGAGTGGACTTCGTCGAACTGGTACGCCGGCATGAATTCGTCCAGCCGAGTTTGCGGAGTAGCGACGTGCATTTCCTTCACTGGCGCGAGCAACCCGGCTGCCACCAGTGCTACTCCGGCGCCTAACAGCCATACTCCGCGCCTGCGCGGTGCAAGACGCAAACGAGGCAGCGGCCGCACGATGCATACGAGCCCGAGCATAATGACGGCGAGCCCCGCGTACACGAACAGACTGGGGATCATAGCTCGTTAGGTCTCAAATGGCCGGTCAGGCCATGACACGCACGGTTCATTGGCTTGCTGGTCGGATCACAAGTATCGCCGCCACGCTTAGCGAGCGCTACGTTAGGCGCGTGGCATGCCGGATGCTGCTCGTACCCCAGGCTGCTTGGTCGTTGCCGCACGCCTCGGCCCTAACGTAATGAAATACGCTCGCTTACTGCTCGCGGTCGCCATCCAATTCGCAGCAAGTACGGCTCTCTCGGCCCAGGAGCGCTACTCACCGCTCATGGCCATCATCGACAGAACTGGGGATTTCCTCATAGGCCTGTTCGAAAGGCCGCTGCGTCCTGACTTCGCGACTGTCGTACCAGGCAGTGGAATAGGCGCCGGGCTGACACTCAGTGCGCGCTGTGGAACGGGTTGGTGCGTGGACGCGAATGGTGTCGTGACCGTACGCCGCTACTGGGACGCTCAGGGAACGCTGTCATACCGGACACCCACAGCTCGAGTCGCCGCATACGTGGCGCGGCGGCATATGCCCAAGCTCGACTTCTTCGGCTTGGGAAGCGCGAGTGCAGAAGCGGATCGCACGGTTTTCCGTCTCGAGGATCGGCTCGTCGGCCTTCAGGCTGAGCAACGTCTTTCAAGCTGGCTCGCTCTATCCGCGCGGGCAGAGCAGCTCTGGCCCACGGTCGGGAGCGGACGATCGTCTGACCTGCCGAGCCTCGACGCCTTGTTCGACGAGGCCGACGCTCCGGGCCTAACGCAGCAGCCAAACTTTGCTCGTTATGAAGCGTCGCTGCTCGTGGATATTCCGGCCGGCCGCAGCCAGGCGCTCAACCAGGGTGGCGAGATTCGCGCGGCATATCAGTTCTACGCGGATCGAGACCTGGATCGCTACTCCTTCCGGCGCTTCGACCTGGAGGTACGGCAGCGATTTGGCTTGCTCGGCCCGCTGCGCCGCCTAACGCTGCACGGCCGGCTGTCGTCGACGGCCGCCAGCTCCGGCAATCGCGTGCCTTTCTACCTCATGCCCACGTTAGGTGGGCTCGATCTGCCGCTGGGCCCGGGCGATCAGACAATCGGTTCCGATGGGACGCTGGCGACGCTGCGCGGGTTTACGAACTACCGCTTCCGCGATAGGCATCTGTTGTTGTTGCAGGCGGAGTATCGGATTCCGGTTTGGGGACCGATCGATCTATCGATATTCGGCGACGCGGGGAAGGTGGCGAGCAGCCGCGACGATCTCGACCTCGATGGCCTGCGTCGCGATATGGGCGCGGGACTCAGCATCATGCGCGGTCCCGATACTGCCGTGCGCTTCGACGTGGGATTTGGCGGTGGAGAGGGTGCGCGACTTTTCCTGACCGTGGGACGGATCATCGCACCATGACTGTCATTCGCTCGCGGCCCCTCGTGGCGTTAGGCTTGTCGCTTGTGGCCTCGGCGTGCGCTCTCAACGGACACGCAGCTGTGAAGTCAGCACCGCTCGCGCAATTGTGGGAGGATCCTGTGGATCTCGAGAGGCGCGATCTGTTCAATGGGCCAGGCGGCCAAAAACATGCTCCCGAAGTGGGCGCGCGCTACGAGTTTCTGGAGGATAAGCCGCACGGGGTAAACACCGGTTACGACGTGAAGGACTCGCAGGGCCAACGGTGGAGCGTGAAGCTCGGCGTCGAGGCGCGCACCGAAGTCGCCATGTCTCGAGTGGTCTGGGCTGTCGGCTACCATCAGCCTTGGGTCTACTACAGTCCAAGCTGGACGATGACGCGTGACGGTAAAGACACCGTGTTTGCTCGCTCTCGCTTTCGGCTGGAACCGACGCATCAGGATAAGACCGGCGAATGGTCCTGGCGCAAGAATCCGTTTCTTGGCACGCGCGAGATCGCTGGTCTTTACGTTCTCATGGTCATCTTCAACAACTGGGACCTCAAGACGGCTCAGAACGCGATCTACGAGGTTAGGGCAGACAGCGCTGAGCCGCAGAGATGGTATATGGTGCGCGATCTGGGTGCGTCGTTAGGCAAGAGCGCATGGTTGACGTTCGGTACGAAAGACGATCCGGCGGGCTTCGAGGCGCAGCCGTTCATTGTCGGAGTACGCGGCAATCGCGTGCGCTTCGCCTTCGAGGGCGGCTGGACGGATCCACAGATGCATTCGAGCATAACGCCGAGTGACGTGCGATGGATCTGCGGTCTGCTGGCCCGGCTGTCTGACGCGCAGTGGGCCGACGCGTTTCGCGCGGGCGGCTACAGCTCTGAGGAAGGCGAGCGTTTTATCCGACGTCTCAAAAGGAAAGTCGCCGAAGGGCTGCGAACCGGTTCCATGTAAACGCAACGAGAACCGGACAACACGGTGCAAGCCCCCGAGGTCTCAGTCGCGCGCGGTAGCATCGTCATCTACCGAATCTTCGACGTCGCCGAGGAGCTTGACCTCCGGCGCGTCGAAGACGCTCTCACGACGGCGGGGAACCCCTCTCGCTTTAAGATCGCACGCAGCACGGGCCACGCGCTGATTCTGCGCGACGCACCGCTCACGCTTGCGTTAGGCGCGATCGACTTGCGAATCGGGAAAGAGGGCATGAAAGCGGAGCTCTTCGCGCGCCTGTGGAGCTATGGAGTCGCGTCGCTCCAATTCCGCCTGCCGATCGTGGAAGGGACGTCGTGGCACGGACTCATCGAGCTTGCCTCATGTGTGGAGGATGACAACAACATCGACGAGCTTGCACAGCTTCGCGTTCGCGAGCTCGCCGCGAGTCTTGCCGCGGCTGCCACGCTCCCGCACGAGCCACAGGGGATGGAAGACTATGTCGTCTATTTCCTCGAGCAATTGAATGGCGTCGAGAGACCCAGCGACCTCGCAGGCCGAGTGGACATTCCGGCACTGATTCTCGGCGAGCCTAACCAGGCGCTTGCTGAGGACGTGCGACGGCCGATCCTGGAAAGCTCGCTCTCTTATTCAACACGTGACTTGGCTGTGATCGATTGGAACAGCGCGCTGGTCATCGATCCCGATGGCAGTCGCGACGTGGTGGATATGCTGGAATTTGCCGCGACGCACCTTATGGAGTTCCGCTACTTCGACACGCTATTGGACGAACGTGTCGCGAACCTCTACAGCGCCATCGAGCGACACCACCGCTTTCGTTCATTCTTTCGCAACGACTCGGACCGGCTGTCGCACGAAGCAAGCTCGCTGTTCATAGAATTCTCGGAGCACGTCGAGCGAATCGAAAACTCGCTCAAGTTTGTCGGCGACTTCTTTCTCGCAACGGTGTTCCGGCGAGCCGCGGCGCGCCTTCAGCTCAAAGAGTGGGAGGACAATGTGCTGCGCAAAGTGAACGCGCTCGCGCGCGTCTCCGAAGTGCTGAGCGAGGAAACCAACACGCGCCGCAGCCATCTGCTAGAGATCATCATCATCATTCTGATTCTCTACGAGATCGTGCACGCGGCGATTTCCGCCGGGCGCTAGCCCCGTTCCAACTTCATCCGGATTCTGAGGAAAAGGAGCGAGTTGGAACGGGGCTAGCGAGTTTCGCGCCGCGGCGAGCTCTCATACGCGGCGCAGATCATGTCATCGAGGATCTGGCCGACGTCGCTCCCGTTCTCGTTCCAGTAGTGCGTGTGTGCTCCTGGGCCGAGGCACATTTCCCGGCACGAGTCATCTTGCCCGAACCATTTACCTGGCTCGAACGCGTCGCGCTTTCCTCCGTACTGCCAGAGCGCGCGACCCACATAGTCGCCGCTGCGAAAGACGTTCCACCAGCGACGGACGCCTAACGTATTGCAGAAAGCTCGGCCAGCAGTTGTCCCGCCGGATGGCTTCGACAAAAAAGTCCACGCGAACAGATCCGGGAATGAGCTGGTGTAGAGCTGCCGCAAGGGTGATCCCATCGTGAATAAGTCGACGTTGAGCGAGGTGGGCTTCGGCTTCCCCTGCTCGTCAGGCAGCGGGTATCCCTCTTTGAGTGAAAGGTTCGCGAACTTGCGCAACGTTTGATAGCGCAGGACCTCGCCCGTCAGCACCGTCCCCTGACTGTGCGCGATGATGATTATTGCGTCGTAGCCAGCGCCGTCACGGCGCCAACGCGTCACGTACCTCAGCAGCGCGACGAAGCGCTCCATCATGCGGGCGCGAGGCGTGCGATTCTCGGGACGCGATTTCAGATAGTTGTCGACGTCGAGGGCGACGTCGAGACCGGGCCGCACGACCTTGGACCAACTCTCGAAACGAGTGAGCAGAGCGACCACCCCGACAGTCGATGCTGCGACGAGTGAACCGATGCCAAACAGAAAGGCGTCGCTGCGCGGCTGCAGAAACTCGAAGAGTGATATGACGACGCCAGGAGTCTGACCTTTGGCGAGAAAGAGCCAGAAGGCGAGCACGATCACGGCGAAGGTAGCCCCGAAGATCAGAGCGTACGCGCCGACGACAACCTTGCGCAGCTGGTCGAACCCTTGGGTAAGCCACTCGCCTAACGCTTCCGAGCGGCCTGGATGCGCCTTCGGGTCTGTGCGCGGACGAACTTCCTGAAGCACAGACGGAAGGGCTAGCCACAAGCCAATCGCGGCGGCCAGGAACAGCGCAAAGCCATTGACGAGCAAGCCAGCCATGGCGCTCACGGAGAGAAGCGTCCGCAGAATCGACTTGAACGACAAAAGCCCGCACGGAATGACGCGCGACCCAGCGCTCGCTATCGTTGAATCGAAGCAGATCTTCGCCCGATTGATGGCGAGCAGCTGATGCGTGATGACTGGCCGATATCCGTAGCTGGTGTCCTGAGTGACGAGCCTTCGGACCGTAGGCTCTTGTGACGAATCCCAAACCATCGCTGACGTGCTCTTCGCGAACTCCGGCTCCGGTGCAGGGAGGGAAACAGATAGCACAGCGTAGAGCGCGGACCACACAAAAAGCGTGAGCGCCGAGAGCGATGCTGTGGAAATGGCAAGCGTGCTCGCGCCAGTCCAGAGCGCTCGGCGGGCTCGCAGCCTGTCCGCCGACTGCAGTTCCTGGTCGATGCCCGGCGTCTCATGGCGAACGATTCGCAAGGCGCCGATCGCGCTCACGATGCCCGAAATCGTTAGGAGAACCCACGCTGCCGTAAGAATCCAGAAGAGCAGCTCGATTGTTCGAATCGTTCCGTGCGCCACCTGAACGACGTCGTTCGACGTCCAGGCAACGACGAGAAGCAGGGCCGCCGTCCACAGTGCGAGCACGACAGCAACCCTGAAGGCCGTCCTTATGCGGTCATCGAAGATCTGGCCCAGTTTGATCAGTGCCGCGGTCTGGACCACAGTCCAGAGTGCTACGATCAGCTTCAAACTGAGGGTCTCGTTCGCGATCCGCGTTAGGCTCCAATAGAGGCCGGCGCCTGCCAGGGCCACGACGATGAGCCATAGGGCAGACGGTCCCCGGAGCGGCTCGGAATCGCGCGTAACGCGGGGTCCGCGCGCGACTTCGTCCGTCTCCGTTAGTGGGCGGCGGCCGCGCAGCCGCCAGATCGTGCGCGCTGCGAGCACGCCTAACACGAGTACCACGGCACACACAGCCGCCCGAGTGGTCCTCGGTGCGCGCGCAATGAGCATCGCCAGCGCAGCGCCGAGGATGCACAGGTTGAGAAGCGGAACGACGACGGTTAAAAGCCAGACCGCGAAGCGGTGTGCTCGCAGGTACGCTGTCCATCGCGCCGCCTTACCCTCCGGATCGTGATGACGCCGCGATTGTTTGATCGTGCGCAGGCCAAGCTGCGAGAGGCTCGAGATCAATTGATAGATCGCACCGACGAATCCGATGAGGCCTGTGCCTAACCGTGAGAGGTCGGCCCAGAACAGCTCGTAGACGTGCACGTGGCATTGGTCGCGCGCGATCCAATCGCTCTCCTCGGCGGCTCTCTTTGCTGGACGCAGCCGATGCCCTTCGAGCCGTACCGTCTCGTACGGCGTGCGGCGCGACTCGTAGTGGTGCAGCAGACGGTGCGTGAAGTCGAGGTCAGGATCAGTCTGCGAACGCGTTATGCCAGTCGCTTCAGGCTCGCCTACGTGGCACTCGTCGCCGCAGAGCGGGAGCGGCGGGTCCACCGGGATGCGCAGCGGGTACTCGCGAAACGACGTGTATGTCTCGGCGCCGTCTTCGTAGCGCTGGCGCAAGAGCAACTCGGACATTTGCCGGGCGCTTTCGTTAGGCGCTTGATCGGCGACGCCGTGGACGGCGATGACCGCGATGAGCGGAAGCCTCGCCTCTCGATCGAGATCGCCACCTGGTCTACTTGTCGTGGCCCCTTTCACGTCCCGCCTCGCTCAGCGACGGCAGTAATGTCCGTCGCGGCCTCCTTCGCAGCAATGCTCAGCGTGACTGCCGCTCGTTCGCTCCGGCGAGGGCGTTCAGTCTTTCATCCAGTTCCACGGGCGAAAGCCAGTGTCCGCGAAACATCACGCCGCTTGGCTTTCGCAGTCGACGCACGTCCTCCAGCGGATTTGTCCGGACAACGACGAGATCGGCGCGATGGCCCGTCGCGATGATTCCGGTCCGATCGCTCCCACGAACGAACTTGCTGAAGAATTCGCCCGGTGTGCGAGTCGCGGTCGCTAATGCCTGGTACGGCGTTAGGCAGGCATCGACGAGCAGCGTGAGGTCGTCCACTATAGAGGAGCCGGGAAAGAGTCCAGGAATCGTCGGCGAGTCGGTACCGGCGAGGAGCGGTCCGCCGCTATCACTGAGCACTTTCATGAACTTCTTGAGGAAGACCACGCGTGTATCGAGTGATCCCTGGCGCCTAACGTAATCCGCGCTGCGCCAGCGCTCGCGCCAGATTGGATCCAAAAAGCGCACGTCGGGAGGCCCAGCAGGGTGTCACGACCGCTGGCTTCCCCCATTGCCGCGCGATGCCAACAGACGAATGGCGCCCCGGTCGTCGATTCCATCCGCCGGAGCAACGTCAGTGTAGCCCGGAAGTGAACCGTCACCGTAGAGATGGAGCTCGGCGCTCGCGCGAGTTTGGCCGACGAGCTTCGGAGCTGGGGGGACTTGGTCGCAGTAACTCTTACGCGACACCTGCCCGTACGCCTCGCGGGCAAACACGACGAGCACCAAGGGTGCCGCAAAACGGACCGCCCACCCCAATCGATCCGCCCAGAAATGGGAGTAGCACAAAGGGTAGGGGGCTTTGGGATACGCAATGCTGAGCTGAACGGACACTGCCTCACGCAGAGCGTCGTTAGGCGCGCAATTAGCGCCGCCGTCCGCTAAGACAAGCACATCAGTGGCGGCCGCCCGGCCGCGAGACAGACACTGTGCAACTTGCTATGGCGCATCACGATGTACGCAGCACCTCACCTTATATCTCGCTCCGCCGGATTGTCGTCGGGTCGCTAGGTGGCTAGATTACGGTCCTCCTTACGGGGGCGACTTGGCTTCGACGGGGACAGTGAAGCTGCTGTTGCGTGCCCAGGTCTCGAGCCCTGGAAAAACACTCGGGAAAAAACACAATCGCCAACACTGAACTGGCGCTCGCAGCGTAACGCGTAAGCGTTATGCTCGTGCCCGCTGTTGAAGCCCGCCCGAGGCGGCGCTGCGGGTATCGCAATATCGGGATAGTCTGACGTCACGCCTTCGGGCGTCGGGCGAAACTTTAGAAGGCTTGTTCGACGATGGGCCGCTCGCTGGCCAGTCGTCGGAGACCTCAATCAGCGAGATACGCACGTAGAGACGGTGGTCGATCTATTCTCGGACCGGGGTTCAAATCCCCGCGCCTCCACTGAAGGCAAGTGCGGGAGCTGCGATCAAGCACTCCCGCATTTTCTTTGTTCGCCGTTAGGCTAGATCAGCCGCGAATGCATAGCATCACAGACGAGGCTTCATACGGATGCAGCCGAAACAAGCGAATTCTAGAGCAAGCCTTTTTAACACGGGCGGCGGGGTCGGCACAAGGAAAGCTCTAGCATCTATTGTTGCGCCTGTGTTCTGGCAGTCGCTCAGAGCCGCGCGATCATCGAATCGATGCTGCTGATGTGCTTGATCTGCGCGGGAATGAGCATTTCTGAAATCCAGCTGATTTCCGATCCGTTCAAGCGCTGGATCGCTTTCTGATAGTCGTCGAGCCCTCGCTCCTCGACATCCTTCAGCACTTTGAGCGCAGCGGCCTCGCCAAAAACCTGTGCAGGTCCGTTACCTACTCGGGGAATAAGGGCAGGAAAGACACCCGAGCTCTCATCCGGGATTCCCCCTACGCG
>DASYRX010000341.1:0-6703 GCA_036003845.1 Gemmatimonadaceae bacterium
AGTGCTCGACGCCGGAAGGTGATCGACGAGCTCCGTCGTTATGCGCGGATCGCGCAAATACTCCTTGATCTTCTTCGTGTACTCTTCGTCGTTGCGCTGCTGCGCGCTGACTGGAATCGTCGTCAGCATGGCGAGCGCGGCGACGACGAAAACGGCCCGTGCTAGGCCTAAGGTCGAGCGAATCATGGACATGTCTGTGTCGCGGTGGATGGAGGATCCCGAGGACGGGACGGAGTCCTAACAACAAAGCAGCACGCCCTGCGGCGCGCCACCTGGAGACAGGCCAATTACGCGCGAGCGACCGTAAGCGCTAGCACCGTTCTCCAACCTACGCATGAACAAGATGGCGCCCGGTTCGCGCTGCTGGTTGGAACGATGCTATCGGATTTCGCGCTCCTGGAAGCTCAGGACGTACGCCCCATCGGCCCTTGCTTGAGGCCCGACCAAAACCGCGCCATTCAACCGCCGAAAAACCACGCGGCCCGCGACGACCACCCGGATTTCAGATCGCTCCGAGACCTCGATGTCGTAACTCGCCCGGCTCCCCGGATTTCGCACGGTGATGTTGCCGGCGCGGAGAGAATAACTGCTCGGAAACTCAGGCGACCGGATCCGCAGCTGGGACTCGGGGATGAGCCGCACGACGATGTCACCCGACTGCTGCAAATCACTGAAGGAGATCTGCGTGGACGTTCCGATCTCCGTGCTGACGCCACGCATCTCGCCCTGCGCTCGCTTCGGAACTGAATCGCGCGGAGGCACCAGTTGTTCATGCTCCTGTGATCTGATGCTGCGGGCGGCCGCCGTCAGCCAGCGACGCACGGGAGATCCCGGCAGCGCCGCAACAGCGACAGCGGTGAGCATCACGACGGCGGCAGCAGCGAGACGCAGCTGTCGCTGTCGTGTGCGCGAACGCGCCTCACGAATGATGGCGTCGACGCTGACGTTGCGAACCGGGGCGTCCAGCGCATCGAGTGCGATGCCGAGATCGCGATCCAGGGGTTCGTCGGCGTTATGCACCTAATACCTCCGCACTAGCGGAGCCGCCTAACGCGTCGCGAAACGCCACCTTGGCGCGTGCCAGGAGAGTTCCCACGCTCGTCTCGTTGATTGCAAGCGCGTGCGCGATCTCGCGGTAGGAGAAGCCTTCATAGCGCAGCAGTAGCATCTGACGCTCCCGTTCAGGAAGGGCGTCCAGTGCTCGGCGCACGTTGACCCGCAGCTCGCGGGCATCGAGCGCTGCATCGGCGGCTGGCCCGGAATCACGCGGAGCAAGCTCCCCGCCGCGCTGCTCCAGCAAGCGCAGGCGCCGCGTGATCTGCGTTCGTTCGTTTCGCAGCAGGTTGTGCGCGACGGAAACGAGCCATGCGGCGGGATCGTCAGGCATGCTGCCGCGCTGGAACAGCCTAACGAACGCTTCCTGGGCCAGATCGGCCGCGCTCTCAGGCTCGCCGACGAGGCGCGCCAGATAGCGCGCGAGCGGTGCGAAGCGCGCGTCGAATTCCCGGCGGAAGGCCGCTTCGAACGTCATCTCCTCGGACGCCGCGTCACGCGGGACGCGCGCCGTGCGCATCTCGACGTGCCTGACAAGTGACAAGGTCGCGCTGAGGAGCATGAGAACGGAGTGCGAAGGCTCACGATCTGTGCACTTGGAACCGACGAGCGGCACGGGATGTGACGAACTGGCAATTTCGCTAGAGGCGAAAATCGATGCCCGCCGTCAATAAGGACACAGGACGCAACAGGAGCGAGCGCGGCGCGGCGCTGGCGGTTTGCGCGCTGTATCCCCACACATTCCGCCGATCGAGCAGGTTCCGCAGTGTGGCGTGCCCGTCGAAGACGACCTCACGACCCGCGACTTGCAACGTCCACGACCGCCGGGCACCAACATCCCACCGCACGTACGGTGGCAGCGAGACTCCGGAAGTGACGCCGAGCGAGCGTCCCGGCGAGCCGGCGATCTCGCAGCCGCCGTCGAGCGCGTCACACCCGCCCCAATCGAGCACGCCGTCGAACAGCGTCGTGCGGCGTCCCCACTGCACGAAGATCGCCGAGCGAAAGGTCGTGCTTTCACTTTTGCGATACGCCGCTGCAGCGGTGAGCGAGCGCGTCGTCGCAAAGGCCGGTTGGTAGGGGAGCGTTGTGCCGGCGCCTGAGCTTGTGATGCGCACGCGCGCGCCGCTGAGCCCAGCTCCGAGTCGAGCCGTTAGGCGCTCGCCCTTCATGTCCACCCCGGTGCCGACACCCCACGCGCGACCATCTCCGAAGCCAGGCTGGCCGACGGCGAACGGTGTGCCGGCGTCAGGCTCGGCGACTACGAGGCCCGTCAGGCGGCGCAGGTAACTGTCGAACGTTAGGCGGACCGATTCGGTGCGCACTTCCATTCCTAGCGACCCTTCGTCCGCGCGACCGATCGGCACCGTACCCTTGGCCAGGACGGGGAGGTCCGGCGCGAATACGCTCGCCGCCGGCGACTGCGCATTGCGCAACGACTGAACCGTCTGATAGCTGCGGGCGAATCCGCCGGAGAGCGTGATGCCGGGCGTGGCGTGAAACGAAGCGCTGACTCGTGGCTCCAGGTACATCGAGCCGGAAGTGAGCATGAAAGCGCGGAGGCCGGAACGCGCGTCAAAGCGCGGCGCGATGCGCGCAAGGTACTCCGCGAACAGCGCGACGCTGGACGCAGCCGCCGGACCCAAGGCGTTCCTGGCCACGGCGCCGCTCGAATCGCTGACTGAATAATTGATGCGATCGCGGAGAACGTCGAGCCCGGCGCGAAACTCCGCGTGCGAACGTTGCCTAACGAGCGTTGTCTGTAAGCCCGTCGTGTTGCGGGTGCTGCTCATCGGGATCGGCACCGCAGCGAGCCATGTCGCATCGCCATCGAAATTGGCGCGCCAGACGCTGGTCCGCAGAGTTGCCCCGCGCTGCAGTTCCGCCGACCAGATCGCGGCAATCGTCATCCCGCTCCAGTCGAAGCTGTGACGTCCCGGTCGCGATGTCGCGCTGTCTGCCTCAGCGCGCGTGGCGAACGCTGTGCGATCCTCAGCGGCGGCGGCGAGCAAGCTCACGGTGCTGCTGCCGACTCTCGTTGTCGACTTTACCAACCAGTCGTTGAATGCCGCGCTGAGTCGCGTGCGGTCGGCGCGGCCGGCGAAGAGTGCCGGCTTTCCTACCCGACCGCTCAGTACGAGGTCGGATCTGCCTTGCATCAGCGGCCCTGATAACGTTAGGCGGATCGCGTTGGTGCTGATCCCGCCTCGGAGACTCCCGCCCGAGCTGTCGGCGCGCAGCGATTGGGCGTCGACAGTCCCAGCGAGAGCGTTGCCGTAGGCAGCGGAGCGGGCACCTGCGTGCAGCGCCACGCCATCGAGCGCGTCCGGGTTGATGGCGGCGAAGACGCCGGAGCCGTGTGTGGCACTGTAGAATGGCACCCCATCAATCAGAAAGCGCACCTGATCGCTGGAACCGCCGCGCAAATGGAAGGATGCAGGAGCTTCCGGAGCGAAGCTTACGTCGTAATCCGCGGCGAATGCGCCTAACATGTCGGCGTCGGCGAGAGCGGGATGCTCCCGCAGCTGGGTAGCCGTGAGTCTGCGGACACCGGGCTCAGCAAACCGATCAGCGCGATCGTCGCGCCGCGAAAGTTTGAGCGCAAGAACGCGCACGAGCGGCATCAGAGTCGGTGCTGCGCGCAGGGCGATGTCGACGCGCAACGTCCCGAGCGAAGGAAGGATGACCTCCAGCGTCTGGTTCTCGTAGCCGAGTCGTGTCACGCGGAGCGAGCGCGTGCCGGCAGCGTCGGCGCGCAGCTCGTAGTGACCTAACGAGTCTGTGATGGCCCACGCCGAGTGCCCGAGCTCCACGCGGGCGCCGTGCAGCGCCGCGCCGCTCTCTTCGTCGGTGACGTACCCCTCGACCGAGAGAGTCCGAGCTTGCAGGCCGAGCAGCAGGACCAGCTGGAGAAGGGCCATCAACCTCCGCACCGCTCGTGGGCAGAGCGTCAGCCTAAAATGAGAGGTTCGTGCCCTCGTGTCTACGATATCGTGAGTCCGCTGATCGAGCTGTCACAACTCGGTGGTCTCGCGTGTTCCTGGGTATTTCACGATCGCGCGGCCGGGACTGGTTCCGTAGCGGCGTCGAACGGGGCATCATTGCGGCTCGCATCACTCAGCCGCCATGTCCACGCCAGTCACGTTGTCCCTGCCTGACGAGCACTTGTCAGGTCACGTCCGCGCCCTACGCGACGCGAATCTCGCGTTCAGCCGCCGTTACCCAGGCGAGAGTGGAGCTCGGCAGCCGGTTCATACGGTATACGGCGGGGGGCATCTCTTTCGTTCCGATACAGCACGCAAGTTGGGCGACGTCGCGCTGCGCGCGCTCGACGAGTACGCACCGGACGCCGCGACGTTCGCCCAGGCGATCGGCCTGAACGAAGGGCGCGCACCTAACGACTCGTTCGCGAGCAAAGTTTACGATCGCGTTCGCGAGAAGCTAAAGCGCGAACCGATCGAGGACTATCGTATCGATTTCGAGGACGGCTACGGCGTGCGACCCGACGCGGAGGAAGACGATCATGTCGCTCAAGCGGCGCGCGAGGTCGCCAAGGGCTCGAGCGCCAATACGCTGCCGGCATATATCGGCATCCGCATAAAGCCATTCAACGAAGAGTGGCGACGTCGCAGCGTACGTACGCTCGACATCTTTCTCACGACGCTCTCGCGCGAGTTAGGCAGAGGAGCTCCCTCGGGACTCGTCCTGACTGTTCCCAAGATCACCGTCGTCGAGCAGGTGAAGTATGCGGCAGCGCTGTTAGGCGAGCTGGAACCGCGACTCGGTCTCCAGCGTGGAACGCTGCGCTTCGAGATCATGGTGGAGATGCCGCAGATCATCGTCGATGCGACGGGGCGCTGCACGATTCCCGCTCTGATCGACGCCGGCGAAGGTCGCATCAGCGCGGCGCACTTCGGGACGTACGATTACACGGCTGGCTGCGGCATCACGGCGGCCTATCAGCTGATGCGGCACGAGGCCTGTCAGTACGCGCTACGCACGATGCAGGCAGCGCTGGCGTCGACAGGTGTATGGATGTCGGACGGCTCGACCACGGTGCTGCCTGTCGCGCCGTTTCCTAACGAGCGTCGCGCTGAGAACACCGCCGCCGTGCATCGCGCCTGGCGGCTCCACTACGAGGACGTGCGGCACTCGCTGGCGAACGGCTTTTATCAGGGTTGGGATTTGCATCCGGCGCAGCTTCCCACGCGTTATGCGGCGCTGTTCGCGTTCTTCTTGGAAGGGTTGGATGCAGCCGGCGAGCGGCTGCGCAACTTCGTGGCGCGCGCCGCTCAAGCCACGCTCGTTGGCGATGTGTTCGATGACGCGGCGACGGGTCAGGGGCTGCTGAACTATTTCCTGCGCGCCGTGGAGTCAGGCGCGATCACGGCCGACGATGCCGCGTCGCGCTCAGGTCTCACGATCGAAGAGCTGCAGGGGAAATCGTTCGTGCGAATTCTAGCCACGCGCACTCGCCGCAGCCTCACAGATACCGCTGCGGGAACCTAACGGTGGTACTCAGCGATAGCCGCTCAGTCGCACAGCATCGATTTCGGCCCAATCGTTCCGTGCCTTCTGGTCGACGGTG
This sequence comes from Gemmatimonadaceae bacterium, assembly GCA_036003845.1. Classification (GTDB taxonomy): domain Bacteria; phylum Gemmatimonadota; class Gemmatimonadetes; order Gemmatimonadales; family Gemmatimonadaceae; genus DASYRX01. Next base: position 5,642 of record DASYRX010000341.1, read on the forward strand.
ACACGCACAGCTACAACCTTCGCTGTTACGTTCGTGACATCGATGGCGAGAACGCGCGGGCAGCTGACGCCAGGGACTGGAAGCGCAGAATACACATCGTGGTAGTCTCCTGCTACGTCCCGCACCTCAACTTTCACGATGGAGCCAACCGCCCAATTCTCGTAGATGTGAATCTTCGCCGGCCTGACAGGCTGCGCGTACGTGACTTCCAACCAGTCCAAAGCTGGCACTAGGGACGCCCACGCGAACGGGTGGTCCTCACATTCGAACACGTTAGGCGCTCCCGTCGCTTGCCCTGCCGACCACTCATCAGCGGTGTACTGAGAGCTCGCCGACGCGCCGGACGCCCACTGCGCCAAATAGTTCTCCGCCTCTACGGTCACGTTCGCCGTCGCGCGCAGAGAGCCCAGCGTGGCAGTCACCGTGGTGCTGCCAATCGCGATCGCGGCGACAATGCCGTCGTATTTGGCGACTGTCGCAATCGCCGGGTTCGAGGACGACCATTCGACTGCCACATCTTGGGTCAGACCAAGAGTAGTGACCCCGAGCGCAGTGAAGCCATCGACGGCGCCGACGCCGAGCACCATGTCCACCGGTGAAACACGGATGGCGACGAGACGCTCTTGCACAGTGATCTTCGTCGCGCCGATCACTGCGCCGGCCCGCGCGGTCACGACAGTGCCGCCATGCCCGACCGCCGTAACGACACCTGCGCTGGTTACAGTCGCAACGGCAGGATTTCCGGACGCCCACGTGAATGTCGCGTCCATACCGCGTTGTTTAGCGTCGAATGCCACCGCTGTAAGGGTTGCGACGTCACCGACGAACAAATTCAATTCGCTCGGCTCGATGGATACGCTGACGGGTCCTTCGACTTGCTCCGTGGTGGCTTCAGAACATCCGGCGCTGCCGAGGAGCGCGAGGGCGGTTAGGACGCACCAGCCCCGGTATCTAGAGACACTGCTTCGGTGATCTGACAACACATAGTGCGTGCGCATAGGTGACCTCCCGTCGTCTGACTGCCCCTGCCCCAGTTTATAAAGCTGGTGTCAACTCTGCCTC
>DASYRX010000342.1:0-14707 GCA_036003845.1 Gemmatimonadaceae bacterium
CCGAGTCCAGGGCGCCCATGAGGCCATTCGCCCGACCGACGTCGCTCGCCGTCCGGAACAGGTGCAGCAATATCTCGAGCCCGACCAGTTCAAGCTCTATCAGCTCATCTGGCAGCGCTTCATGGCGTCGCAGATGGCCAACGCGGTCTTCGATACGACGACGCTCGACTTCATGCTCACGCAAGATGCGGGAGCAGGCGTCGGCGAACGGTTCCATTTCCGATCCACCGGCAGCGTCATCAAGTTCCCCGGATTCCTCGCGCTCTATCGTGAGGCACGCGAGGAGGGAGAGGGACGCGCGCTCGAGGACGAGCAGGCGCTTCCAGAAGTGGAGTTAGGCGAGCGCGTGCCGATGCGCGAGCTGACTCCCGCGCAGCACTTCACCGAGCCACCGCCGCGTTATTCCGAGGCGAGTTTGGTCAAGGAGCTCGAGCGCCTGGGCATTGGGCGTCCGTCCACGTACGCGCAAATCATCTCCACGCTCACGGATCGTAGATACGTAGAACTGTTACAGAGGCGCTTCTTCCCGACGTCGTTAGGCGACAGCGTCGAACGCGTAATGGTCAAGCAGTTCCCCGACATCTTCAACGTGGGCTTCACGTCGGAGATGGAGAATGAGCTGGACAAGATCGAGGAAGGGAAGCTCACGTGGCAGCGCGTGCTCAAGGACTTCTACGGTCCCTTCGAGTTTGCGCTCAACGAAGTCGATCTCGCCGATCTCATCTCCGAGGCGCACGATCTTTCTGCTCTCGAATCGGAGCGCTGTCCCAAGTGCGGCGGCAAGCTCGTCGCCAAGGGTGGTTTCTTCGGTCCGTTCGTCGCCTGCGAGAATCATCCGAAAAACTGCGACTACACGCGCCCCATCAAGGGCGAGCGTAAGCCCGCTGAGCTGACCGAGCACAAGTGCCACGTCTGCGGCGCACCCATGGTCGTTAGGCACGGCCGCTCCGGCGACTTCCTCGGCTGCTCGCGCTTCCCGAAGTGCCGCGGCACGCGGTCCATGCCAACCGGCGTCCGCTGCCCCCGTGACGGTGGAGAGATCGAAGAGCGCCGATCCAAAAAGCGCGGCAAGGCCTTCTACGGCTGCTCCAACTACCCCAACTGCGACTTTGTCGTCTGGGACCGCCCGGTTCCCGAGACTTGTCCTGAGTGCGGCTACGTCGGCGCGGAAGCCAAGTCCAGCAAGACCCGCGGCAGCTACCGCAAATGCGTCAAGTGCGGGAACGAATGGGCTGTCGAAGAGGCGGCGGTGGAGCAGGCAATAGCCGTCTAAGACTCGGTTCGTAGCCAGTCGAATCTGAAAGCATCAGCGCGACGCAACCATCTTCTGCGAAATGGTTGTCATACTACCAGTGTATGTTTGCACCGGGAGTGCTGATGCCGCATCGAGCGCTTGGCGAATTCGAGCACTACGTCCTCCTCGGCCTTCTAAGCGTGGGCGGCCGTGCGCATGGTGCGCCTGTTGTACAGGCGTTGCAATCGGCGACTGGACGGGACGTTTCACCGGCCGCTGTCTTTATCGCGCTTCGACGGCTCGAGCAGCGTGGCCTGACGCGCTCGTCGAAGCGAGAACCGCGACCTGGCGAAGGCGGACGAGGCCGGCGCGTCTTCCAGCTGACGCCTGTCGGCGTCGCGAAGCTTCGTGACGCGCGCCGCACCCTAGAACGGCTGTGGAGCGCCACGCCGGCGAGGGAGCTGACATGAGCGCGCCGCCGCCGCGACTCGCTGAACGTTTCCTCGCCGCCCTCCTTCCCGCCGACGTCAGAGAGGAAGCGCTCGACGATCTGGCGGACCTGCATGCGGCGCGCCTAACGAGCAGTGGCCGCACAGCCGCCGACGCCTGGTACTGGCGCCAACTACCGCGGTTCGCCTTGAGGCTTCGCTTCGCGCACGCCCTCGGCGGTTCACTCGCGTCGCCCTCGCCACGCTACAGCCCAGACCCACCACGGGAGAAGAAAATGCATTCGCTGCTCGCCGACCTGCGCCACGCTGCGCGCTCCACGCTCCGGCACCGCGGCTTTACTGCGATTGCCGTGGTCACATTGGCGTTAGGCATCGGTGCCAGCGCGTCCATCTTCAGCGTCGTCCGTTCCGTGCTGCTGCGTCCGCTCCCGTTCCCCGAGCCGGAGCGCTTGGTCGACGTTTGGGAGACGCGCCCGGAGCGGGACATGTTCCAGATCTCATTCACCTACGCGAACTTCTGGGACGTGCTCGAGATGAATCGCTCGTTCGAGTCAATGGGAGCGATTCGTTGGAGCTCAATGACGTACCTCGGCGACAAGGAACCGGCTCGCCTGAGCGTCGCGTCAACAACAGTCGGCTTTTTCCAGGCTCTGGGCGCCGCACCGGTTGTCGGCCGCCTCTTTGTCGACGGCGAAGACGCGAAGGGTGCCGACACGCACCTCGCCGTACTCAGCCACGCCTTCTGGGCGTCGCGCTTCGGCCAAGACCGCAGCATCGTCGGTCGTTCACTAACGCTGGATCGCGAAACGTATCGGGTGATCGGCGTCCTCCCACCAGGAACGCCGTGGCTCGATGCCGCTGAAGTCTTTATCCCCTTCACTCGTCCTGCGCAGCTGAATCGCGACAGTTGGGAGCTGCCGGTCATAGGGCGGCTAGCCCGTGGTATGACCCTCAAGGCGGCGGGCGCCGACATGCAGCGGATCGCCACGCGCCTCAGCGAGCAGTATCCCGAAGCGAAGGGGATGGGAATCAGGCTCGGCACCAGCGACAGCTGGGTGGCTAGCGATAGCCTGCGCCGTGCGCTCTGGGTGCTGATCGGCGCCGTCGGCTTTCTTCTGCTCATTGCTTGTGTGAACCTCGCGAACATGCTGCTTGCGCGCTCGACGAGCCGCGGTCGCGAGCGGGCCCTACGCGCTGCGTTAGGCGCGACGCGCGGCCGCGTTGTGCAACTGGCGCTCGCCGAGTCCGCCGTTTTGGGGATTCTTGGGGCTGCCGCAGGCCTGGCCCTCGCTTTTGGCATCGTGCGCATGTTGCGCAGCTTCAACCCTGGCGACATTCCGCGACTGGCCGAGGCCCAGGTCGACGGTTGGGTGCTGCTCGTCACGTTAGGCACCGCGCTCGCCACCAGCCTCGCGGCCGGGCTCGTGCCTGGGCTGCGGACGCCGTATCACGACGTCGTGTCCGCCATTCGTGAAGGCGAGCGCAGCGTTGCCGGCCATCGCCGACTTGGGCGTGTTCGTCACGCGCTGGTCGCTATCGAAGTCGCGCTGTCGATCGTTTTGCTTGTCGGTGCTGGCCTCCTCGTGCGCAGCTTCGGCCGCGTCCTCGGCGTCGACCGCGGCTTCGTAACTGAAAATCGCGTGATGGTCGACGTCGGCCTCCCACCGGCTTCGCGCGCGGACTCCGCGCGCGCTCCGCAGCTCCTGGTCAATTTGCTCGAGCGGCTACGTTCGATCCCGCAGGTGACATCGGCGGCTGTGGTGCACGTTCGCCCACTGCAGGGCGCTGCCACCGGAATGGGCTTCGGCGCCGCCGATCGTCCAGATGCAACGGGCAGGGAGGTTCCTTGGGCCGGCTGGCGCATCATTTCCAACAACTACTTCAAGACGTTAGGCCTACCACTTATCGCGGGCCGCGATTTCACGGAACAGGACAAGATCGGCGAACCGTGGAAGGTGATCATCAGCAAGCGTATCGCGGACCTCCTGTGGCCTGGCGAGAACGCGGTCGGCCGTCGGCTCGTTCTGTGGAAGGGCCAAGGCACATCGAGCGGAGAAGTGATCGGCGTCGTTGGTGATATGCGCGACTGGGGCCTTACGGATGATCCGACCTACTCCGTCTACCTCCCGGTTTACGGCACGAGCTTGTCTCCCGCGTATGTCGTTCTGCACACAACGTTATCCACGGCCACTCTGGTGCCGATGCTGCGCTCAGTGCTCGCTGAGGTAGATCCGACGGTGCCGATTTCTGGGGCGACGACTCTGGACGAGATCGTTGGCGACTCGGTGGCCGCTCGTAGGTTCACGATGCTGCTTTTGGCGGCGCTCGCCGTCGTTGCGCTGATCCTGGCTCTGGCCGGGATCTACGGCGTGCTTTCGTACGCCGTTTCCCAGCGGCGCTCCGAGATGGGGTTGCGCATGGCGTTAGGCGCCAGCGGTCGCAGTGTCCTCCGCCTCGTAATGCTGCAGGGGATGCGGCCCGTGGTAATCGGTCTGGCCGTGGGGATAGTCGGAGCGCTGGCATTGTCCCGCTTCATGACCAGCCTGCTCTTCGGGATGACGCCGGCCGACTGGCCCACGTACACGGCGGTGGCCGCGTTGCTGGCGGGAGCGGCGGTGCTTGCGTGCTACGTTCCGGCCCGAGACGCGTTGAGTGTCGACGTAACTGCAACGCTGAGAGACGAATAGAGCCGGCTTTGTAGTCCCTATCCCTAGCCCCTATCCCCTATCCGCTATCCCCTAGATTAGGGGCATGCTCGTTCATGTGATCGGCGCGGGGCTGGCAGGCTCGGAAGCCGCTTGGCAACTCGGCGAGCGGGGCGTGGAAGTGGTGCTCCATGAGATGCGCCCCCTTCGGACGACGCCCGCGCACAAAACCGACGACTTCGCCGAGCTGGTCTGCTCCAACACCTTCAAGAGCACAGAGCCGAGCAACGCGCACGGTCTGCTGAAGGAAGAAATGCGCCTGCTCGGCAGCATGATCCTGACCGCCGCAGATTCCGCGCGCGTTGCCGCCGGCTCGGCCCTGGCCGTCGATCGCGAAGTCTTTGCTGCCGCCGTGACGGCTCGCCTAACGGCACATCCGCGCATTCGCATCGCGCGGGAGGAAGTCACATCGCTTCCGTCGCCGGGAATCATCGCTACAGGTCCGCTCACGTCCGATGCGCTCGCGTCCGTGATTCGCGATCGGCTCGGGCAGGACTCGCTCGCGTTCTATGACGCCATCGCGCCGATCATCGCGCGCGACTCCATCGACATGAGCGTCGCGTTCCGAGCCTCGCGCTACGATAAAGAAACGATGCAAGGCGTCGATCCGCGCGAGGGGGCCTACATCAACTGCCCGATGTCGCGCGATGAGTACGAGGCCTTCCTCGACGTCCTAACGAGCGCCGATCAGTATCCCGGACACGATTTCGACGCCGTGCCCTACTTCGAGGGGTGCATGCCGGTCGAAGAGATCGCTCGTCGCGGCCGTGAATCACTGCGCTTTGGTCCGATGAAGCCCGTGGGTTTGCGCGATCCGCGCACGGGACGCCCGCCGTGGGCAGTGGTGCAGTTGCGCACCGAAGACCTGGGCGAACGCATGTGGAACATGGTCGGCTGTCAAACGCGCATGCGTCACGCCGAACAGCAGCGCGTCTTTCGCCTGATCCCTGGGCTCACCGACGCTGAGTTTCTACGCTACGGCTCGATGCACCGCAACTCGTACTTGAACACGCCAGCCGCGCTTACGCCATTCCTCGCATTGCGCGACGATCACCTAACGATGTTCGCCGGCCAGCTGACAGGCGTCGAAGGCTACACCGAGAGCGCGGCTACGGGTCTCCTGGCCGGCATCAACATGGCCCGCATGCTCGGAGGCGAAGAGCCAGTCATCCCGCCACCGGTGACGATGCTTGGCGCGCTCTATCGATATCTGCAGAGCGCCGATCCCACGAACTTCCAACCGATGAACGCCAATTTCGGTCTCATCGATGAGCTTGATGATCCGCCGCGAGACAAACGGCTCAAACGGGAGCGCTTGGCGCAGCGTTCGCTCGCCAACTTGGCCGCGTGGCGCGACTCGGAGGCGCTCGCCGGCGCGCCGGTCACGCAATGACCACAAGCGTCGCAGCGACCTCCATACCATCGGACGGAGCGATCCAGGAATTCCTGGAGCACCTAACGAAAGAGCGCGATGTCTCGCCACACACAATCGAGGCATACTCGCACGACCTCCGGGAGTTCACGTACTTCTTGATCCGTTACTTCGGGAACGATGCGTGGACCTGGCCGCAGGTCGATCGGCTCGCGGTGCGATCGTTCCTCGGTCACCTAACGCGCAAAGGACTGTCCAAGCGCTCGTCGTCTCGCGCGCTGTCGGCGGTGCGCACGTTTTTCAGATTTCTGCATCGCAACGATGTGCTCGCGTCCAATCCCGCCCGCGCCGTCGGTACGCCCAAGTTGGAGAAATACCTTCCCAGCTACCTCGACCACGCACAGACCGAGCGACTTTTTCAACTCGCGCATCAGCGCTCGCGCGAAGGTCGTTACACAGACGTGCGCGATCTCGCCATCCTCGAGCTGTTCTACTCGACAGGGATGCGCCTTTCGGAGCTGCGCGGCATCGACCGGGGCGATCTCGATCTCATTTCGCAGCAAGTGAAAGTTCGCGGCAAGGGTCGCAAAGAGCGCATCGTCCCGCTGGGCGACCATGCGCAGCTGGCGCTGCGCAACTACGAAGCGAAACGCGACGAGCTCATTCGCCGGTTAGGCAGTGCGCGTACCGACAAGCGCGCCGTCTTCCTGAGCTCACTCGGCCGACGCATGAGTGAGACGGCCATACAAAGGGCGACCACACGACTGCTCGGCCTCATTGCCGAGGACAGCGGATTGAGCACGCACTCGCTGAGGCATACGTTTGCCACGCACCTTCTCGACGCGGGGGCAGATCTTCGCGCGGTTCAGGAACTGCTCGGGCACGCGTCGATCGCCACCACCCAGATCTACACGCACACGAGCGTCGAGCGGCTCAAGCAAGTCTACCAGCGGGCGCATCCGCGCGCCTGACGCTACTCTCGACAACTTCGATGAAAGAATCGGTGATTCCTAGGATTCGTGCCACCACCATCCTCGCGGTTCGCAAGGATGGCAAGCTTGCGTTAGGCGGCGACGGGCAAGTGACCGTCGGCGACACGGTGATGAAGTCCAACGCACAGAAGGTGCGCACGCTCGCCGGCGGCAAGATTCTGGCGGGATTCGCCGGTGCTGCCGCCGACGCCTTCACGCTGTTCGATAAGTTCGAAGAGAAGCTGAAACGAAGTCCCGACAATCTCCCGCGTGCGGCCGTCGAGCTGGCGAAAGACTGGCGCAGCGATCGAGTCTTGCGGCGGCTCGAGGCGCTGCTCGCGGTGGCGAACGTGGAGCACGGCTTCGTGATCAGCGGCAGCGGCGAAATCATCGAGCCGGACGATGGCATCATCGCGATCGGATCCGGCGGATCGTACGCCCTCGCTGCGGCGAGGGCGCTGCTCACGGAATCGAACCTTCCGGCAACGGAGATCGTGCGCAAGGCGCTCAGGATCGCGGGTGAGATCTGCGTCTACACAAACACTAACATCACGATACTGGAAGCCTAACGAGGGATGGCACACAATCGCACACAACAAGCGCTCGCGCGTCTGGCGGACCTGACCCCCCGCCAGATCGTCGCCGAGCTGGATCGCTATATCGTCGGCCAGAGCGACGCCAAGAAGTCCGTGGCGATCGCGCTGCGCAACCGCTGGCGCCGACAGCGCGCGCCCGACGGCCTGCGCGACGAGATCTCGCCTAACAACATCATCCTCATCGGACCCACCGGCGTGGGGAAGACCGAGATCGCGCGGCGTCTCGCCAAGCTTGCCGGCGCGCCCTTCGTGAAAGTGGAGGCCTCCAAGTTTACGGAGGTCGGCTACGTCGGCCGTGACGTTGAATCGATGGTCCGCGACCTCGTCGAAAGCGCCATCGACATGGTTCGCAGCGAGCGTGAGTCCGAAGTGGAAGATCTCGCCCACGAGCGCGTGGACGAACGCATTCTCGATCTCCTCCTCCCTGCACCTAGCGATGTAAAAACGAAGTCGCTAACCCCTAACCCCCAACCCCTGACACCTGGGGAAAACGTCTTCGTCGTCTCGCCGTCAGGCGACGTCCTCCAGGAGTCGGAAACCGACGCCGCCCAACAACGCTACCAACGCACTCGCGACAAGCTCCGCCAGCTCTTGCGCGACGGCCAATTGGAACAGCGCGAAGTCGAGATTGAAGTCACCCAGACAGCGCCCGTCTTCGAGATGATGGCGCCGCAGGGCGCGCCGGAAGGGATGGAGAACTTCACCGACATGCTCAAAGACATGCTCCCCAAGCGCAGCAAGAAGCGCACGGTGAAAGTGTCAGAGGCTCGGCGCGTCCTCCTGGAGCAGGAGTTCGACAAGCTGATCGATCACGAGGACGTCACCGCGGATGCGCTCGAGCGCGTCGAGAAGTTAGGCATCATCTTCCTGGACGAGATCGACAAGATCGCGGGTGCGCGCGGCGAGAGCGCTGGCCCGGACGTGTCACGCGAAGGCGTGCAGCGCGACCTGTTGCCGATCGTCGAAGGCTCCAACGTTCCCACGAAGTACGGAATGGTGAAGACGGATCACGTGCTCTTCATCGCCGCGGGTGCATTTCACGTCTCGAAGCCGAGTGATCTGATTCCCGAGCTGCAGGGGCGCTTTCCGATTCGCGTCGAGCTCAAGCCGCTCACCGAAGAAGACTTCGTGCGCATCATGACGGAACCAGAGAACGCCCTAACGAAACAGTACGCCGCGCTCGTCGAAGCCGACGGCGCCAAGCTCTCGTTCCAGGACGATGGCGTTAGGGAGGTAGCCAGAATCGCGGGCCGCGCGAATGAAAAAATGGAGAACATCGGCGCTCGAAGACTCCATACCGTGATGACGACCCTCCTGGAGGAGTTCCTCTACGAGCTGCCCGATCGTGGAACTGCGGACATCGTCGTCGACAAGAAGCTGGTGCAGGAGCGCCTCCGCGCCGTTTTAGAGGACGAAGATCTGAGGAAGTACATTCTCTGACCTCTGACCTCTGACCTCTGACCTCTGACCTCTGACCTCTTACCTCAGACCTTGCTGTCCGTCCCCGGCCCCCGGCGCCGATACCCAGGCCACTTCGCGCTTTCGCTGAGACGCGACACGATCGGCGTCCTAACGCGCGTCCATCGCGAGTACGGCGATGTGGCGAGGATCCCGTTAGGCGTCCGCTCGCTGTATCTATTGACGCACCCGGATCACGCGCGCGACGTGCTCGTCACGCATCAGCGCAACTTCAAGAAGGGCAGGGCATTGGAACAGGCGCGCCTGCTGCTCGGCAACGGCCTGCTCACGAGCGAAGGCGATGTGCATCTGCGTCAGCGGCGCCTCATGCAGCCGGCATTCCACAGACAGCGCATCGCAGGCTACGGCGCCACGATGGTCCGCTTCGCGCAGCGCCGTGCGGCAAGCTGGCACGAGGGCGCAACGCTGGATATCCACGCTGAAATGATGGGCCTAACGATGGCCATCGTCGGCAAGACGCTCTTCGACGCCGACGTCGAAGACGAATCGCGCGAACTCGGCGACGCGCTGACGGCGAGCTTCGACGCCTTCCGCACGATGTTCTTCGTCCCGTACGGCGAATGGCTCGAGAAGATCCCACTCCCGATGACTCGTCGCTTCATTGCCGGACGCAAGAGGCTCGAGGAAACGATCTATCGCATCATCAGCGAGCGACGCGCGAGCGGAATCGACACGGGCGATCTGTTATCGATGCTCCTCGCCGCGCGCGACGAAGAAGGCGACGGCGGTGGCATGAGCGACACACAGATCCGCGACGAAGCGATGACGCTCTTCCTCGCCGGTTATGAAACGACCGCGAATGCTCTGAGCTGGACGTTCTACCTCCTCGCGCAGCACCCGGCTGTGGAATCCCGCATGCACGACGAAGTCGATGCGCTGGCCGACGATGAACTGGGAGCGGAGTCGCTGCAGCATCTGCCGTACACGCGCATGGTGCTGAGCGAGTCGATGCGCCTGTACCCGCCCGCCTACGCGATCGGCCGCCGCGCGTTAGGCGACTATGCCGTGGGCGAGTTTCACATTCTCGCTAACTCGATTGTCATTCTCTCTCCCTACATCACCCAGCGCGACGCGCGCTGGTTCAGCGAACCGGAGCGCTTCGAGCCGGATCGCTGGCTTCCCGAGCGCGTCGCGGAACGTCCCAAGTTTTCCTACTTCCCGTTCGGCGCCGGCCCGCGGATCTGCATCGGCGAGCCATTCGCATGGATGGAAGGCGTCCTCCTGCTTGCTGCAATATCTCGTCGCTGGCGTCTGCGATCAGTATCGAATGAGCCCGTGAAACCACAGGCGCTGATCACTTTGAGGCCACGCGGCGGCATAGCGATGCGCATCGAAGCCCGGCGGCCGCCCCGCAGCGCCTCAGACCTCAGACCTCCGACCTCAGACCTCGCTCTTCGTGGTTAGGCACTTCCTCGCAATTCCCGACTTCACTCGTGAGGAGCTCGAACGTCTTTTCTCCCTCGCGGACGAGATGCGCAAGGGCACGTACGCCAAGCGCCCGCTAGCGGGCAAATCGCTCGCGATGATCTTCATGAAGTCATCGACGCGTACGCGAGTCTCCTTCGAGGTTGGCGCGTTCCAGTTAGGAGGTCACGCCCTCTTCCTCTCGCCACGCGACGTGCAACTCGGCCGCGGCGAGCCGATCGCGGACACCGCGCGCGTGCTGTCCCGCTACGTCAACGGCATCATGATCCGCACCTTCGCTCACTCCGACATCGAGGAGCTCGCGAAGTTTGCGACAGTTCCAGTTATCAACGGCCTGACGGACCTGTTGCATCCGTGTCAGGTCCTCGCCGACCTTTTGACCGTTAGGCAGAGCTTTGGCGCCCAGCAAGGCCTGGTCATCGCCTGGATCGGTGATGGTAACAACATGGCCAATTCATGGCTCAACGCAGCGTACAGATTCGGCTTCGAGCTCAGGCTCGCCTGCCCGGAGGGTTACGATCCCGATCCCAAGCTCCTCGAGCGCGCGCGGAGCGTCGCCAACGTTCGTGTCGTGCGCGATCCGCGCGAGGCGGCCGAGGGAGCGCACGTCGTGAATACCGACGTGTGGGCGTCGATGGGACAGGAGGAAGAGCAGGAGACGCGCGCCAAGGCCTTCAAAGACTATCTGGTCGACGCCGCACTCATGAAGCGCGCCGCGCCTAACGCCATCTTTCTGCACTGCCTTCCCGCCCATCGCGGCGAGGAAGTCGCGCCCGAGGTCATCGACGGTCCCCAGTCGCGCGTTTGGGACGAAGCCGAGAATCGCCTGCACATCCAGAAGGCGATCATGGCCGCGCTCATGGGCGGCGAGCCGCTGACGTAACCGCGCCCCCAAGTCTGTAACTGCAGCCACAGACGCTTCGTACGCTCGACCTCAGACCTCAGACCTCAATCCCGTCATGTCAGTCCATCGCATCGCCTTAGGTATTCTGTTCGCCGCACAGGCGCTCGCAGCGCAATCGGACTCCGCTATCGTGATCTCCAACGTCACGGTGATCGACGTGGAGTCGGGTCAGCGCCAACCGGGACTAAGTGTTGTCGTCAGCGGAAACCGCATCGCGCAGATCGGCCGCCTGAGACGCAGCGACTTCGCGCAGAATGCGCGCATCGTAGACGGCAGCGGGAAGTTCCTCATCCCAGGTCTCTGGGATATGCACGTGCACACGGCTTACCCCGGCATGTTCAACTACATGTCGCCGCTCTACACGGCAAATGGCATCACCGGAGTGCGTGAGATGTTCGGCACGCTGGCCGCGATCAAGAGCTGGCGCGAAGCCGTCGCAAACGGTTCGCTCGCTGGACCGCGCGTCGTCGGCGCCGGACATATCCTCGACGGGCCCAAGCCGATCTGGCCCGGCTCCGCCGCAGCGGCGACTCCTGCGGACGGGCGTCGCATCGTCGATTCGCTCAAGAAAGTCGGCGCAGACTTCATCAAGGTGTACTCCCTACTGCCGCGCGACGTCTATCTCGCGATCGCTGACCAGGCGAACAAACAGCACATCTGGTTCGAGGGTCACGTTCCGGAAGCCGTCGACTTCCGCGAGGCGAGCAACGCCGGCCAGCGCACAATGGAACACCTAACGGGCATGCCGATCGCCTGCTCGTCGCGCGAGGCCGAGTTCCGCGCCACGCGCACCGCTGCGTTAGGCGACATGCAGTCGTGGCGTCGTATCGCGGCAGAGCAGGGCGCGCCGATCCGCGATAGTTACGACGCAAAGAAGTGCGCCGAGCTGTTCGCCCTGCTCAAGAAGAACAACTCATGGCAGGTGCCGACGCTCGTCGTGAACCGCAACATGGCGTACCTCGACGATCCCGCGCTCGGCACGGATGCGCGCCTCAAGTACATCCCAAGGTTCCTCTCGGCGGGCTGGGACCCGAAGACCGATTTCCGTCTCAAGGACCGCACGCCGGATCAATGGCGCGGCGCCAAGAAAACGTACGATCTGCAAGTGCGCATGGTCGGCGAGATGTACCACGCCGGTGTTCCGATCCTCGCCGGGACTGATGTGCTGAACCCGTACTGCCTTCCGGGTTTCTCGCTGCACGACGAGTTGGAGTACCTCGTGAAGGCGGGCCTAACGCCGATCGACGCCCTTAGAGCGGCGACGCTAAACCCGGCTCGTTTCCTCGAGGCGACCGACTCGCTGGGCACGATCGCGGCGAAAAAGGTCGCCGACCTCGTGCTGCTCGACGCGGATCCGCTGGTCGATATCCGCAACACGACGCGCATCAACGCGGTCATTGCCAACGGTAGGCTGTACGATCGCGCGGCAATAGAGAAGCTTTTGACCGACGCCGAGAAGTTCTCTGCTAGCTCCTCTCCGCCGCGATAGAAAGGTCAGACGACCGCCATCCTTGCAGGCCCGTTGCCAAGTTGGCAAACTTGGCAAGTAATTAGTCGCTAGCTCTTCGCTCTTAGGGGGATCAGCTCCTTAAGAGCTAAGAGCTATGAGCCACGAGCTTCATGACAAGCCTTTCCACTGACCTCAAGCGCACGGAGTTCTACGACATTCACAAGTCGTTAGGGGCCAAGATCGTGCCCTTCGCCGGCTTCGAGATGCCGGTGCAGTACCCGACCGGAATAACCGCCGAGCACAAAGCCGTGCGTACGGCGTGCGGCTTGTTCGACGTCTCACACATGGGCGAATTCATCGTGCGCGGTTCGCGAGCGGTCGACTTCGTCAACAAGGTCACGTCCAACGACGTCTCGGCCCTCAAAGAAGGCCAGGCTCACTACTCCTCGATCCTCACGGAGCAGGGCACGTTCGTCGACGATTGTCTCGTCTATCGTTATGCGGACCATCTGATGATGGTCGTCAACGCGTCGAATGCCGCGAAAGACTACGCGCACATCGCCGGGCAACGCTCCGGATTCGACGCGACCCTCGAGGACGTCTCCGATACGGTTGCCCTCCTGGCGCTGCAGGGCCCTCGCGCGCCGGGGATTCTCGCCGGCCTAACGAGCGTCGACCTGGACAAGATCGAGTATTACCACTTTGCTGTGGGTGTCGTCGCCGGTATTCCGGACGTGACGATATCGCGCACCGGTTACACGGGCGAGGACGGCTTCGAGCTGTATTTCGCGGGAAGCCAGGCAAGCACGATGTGGAGCGCGCTCACGAAAGGCGGCGACGTGACCCCCGCTGGGCTCGGCGCGCGCGACACACTGCGACTCGAGATGGGAATGGCGCTCTACGGCAACGACATCGACGATACAGTCACGCCGCTCGAGGCGAACCTCGCCTGGATTGTGAAGCTGGCGAAAGGCGATTTCACCGGCCGCGACGCGCTCGTCAGACAGAAGGCCGAAGGGGTCAAGAAAAAGCTCGTCTGCTTCACGCTGAGCGAGCGCGCGATCGCACGGCATGGCTATCCGGTGTTTTTTGGCGGAGCGCCCAGCGGCACGGTGTGCAGCGGAACCATGAGCCCATCGCTCGGCGTTGCGATCGGCACGTGCTATCTGCCGGCGGCAGGGGCGAAAGAAGGCACGAGCTTCGAGATCGACGTGCGCGGCAGCCGCGTGACGGCGACCGTCGTGAAGCCCCCCTTCTACAAGAACGCGACTCACCGTTAGGCGGCGCCGTGCGCGTGGCGGTGCTGACAATCTCCGACGCGGGTGCCAAGGGCCAGCGCGCCGATGTATCCGGCGACGTTATCGTCGAATGGACCGCCAGTCGTGGACATCAGCTCGCCCAGCGCAGCATCGTACCAGATGACCCGGTCGAGATTGTGCGATCACTGCTCGACTGGGCCGACAACGATAAAGCGGATCTAGTCCTAACGACTGGCGGCACCGGTCTCAGCGCGCGGGATCGTACGCCCGAAGCGACGCGCGCCGTGATCGATGTCGAAGCACCGGGGCTCATCGAGCGCGTGCGCGTGGCCACGCTGGAAAGTTTTCCCCGCGGGGCGCTCTCTCGCGCGGCGGCCGGCGTGCGTCACAAGAGCGTGATCGTGAACCTCCCGGGCTCGCCTGGCGGAGTGCGCGACGCTCTCGCGGCTTTGGACCCGATCATCCAGCACGCCTGTGACATAGCGCGCGGCGCGACGACCGATCACTCGTCAGCACAGAAGAAGCCGTGAGAATCCTCCTCACGCTCACCGATGTCGAGCCGGCGGTTCGGCTAAACGCTGCCCTGGAGAAGGAAGGCGCACATACGGCGCTCGTGTCGCCGATGGACGACGTGCGCGGGGCCATTAAGCGAGAGAAGCCGAACATCATCGTGGTAACCGGCACGCTGATGGATCCGCAGCACGTGCAACTCGTTAGGTCGCTCTTGTGGGACGAGGTGCCCGTCGTCGGTCTCGCCGATGTGCTGGACGAGGAGATGGAACGGCGCTTCAAGGAGATCGGCTATGTCGAGGTCTACGCCAAGCCGATCGTCGTGGACGAAACTGCTGCAGGAATCAAGCGCA
>DASYRX010000343.1:0-13112 GCA_036003845.1 Gemmatimonadaceae bacterium
GAACTGAGGGCAGTTTTCTGGGATTAGCTCCGGCTTTCGCCTTGGCGACCCTCTGTCCTGCCCATTGTAGCACGTGTGTAGCCCAGGACGTAAGGACCATGATGACTTGACGTCGTCCCCACCTTCCTCCGGTTTGGCACCGGCAGTCTCCCTAGAGTTCCCGGCGTGACCCGCTGGTCACTAGGGACAAGGGTTGCGCTCGTTGCGGGACTTAACCCAACATCTCACGACACGAGCTGACGACAGCCATGCAGCACCTGTGCAGGAGTCCCGAAGGACACCCCGGGTTTCCCCAGGATTTCCCCTGCATGTCAAGCCCTGGTAAGGTTCTTCGCGTTGCGTCGAATTAAACCACATGCTCCACCGCTTGTGCGGGCCCCCGTCAATTCCTTTGAGTTTCAGCCTTGCGGCCGTACTCCCCAGGCGGGGCACTTAATGCGTTAGCGCCGACACTCAGGGGGTCGCTCCCCCAAGCATCTAGTGCCCATCGTTTACGGCGTGGACTACCAGGGTATCTAATCCTGTTTGCTCCCCACGCTGTCGCGCATCAGCGTCAGCCTCACCCCAGCAGACCGCCTTCGCCACCGGTGTTCTTCCGGATCTCTACGCATTCCACCGCTACACCCGGAATTCCATCTGCCTCTACTGTGCTCAAGCCTGACAGTTCGCACGGCCGACTCGGGGTTGAGCCCCGAGCTTTCACCGCACGCTTGTCAAGCCGCCTACGCGCCCTTTACGCCCAGTGATTCCGGACAACGCTCGCACCCTCTGTATTACCGCGGCTGCTGGCACAGAGTTAGCCGGTGCTTCCTCACTCGGTACCGTCAGGTGGAATGAATTCCACGGTTCGTCCCGAGCAACAGGAGTTTACACCCCGAAGGGCGTCATCCTCCACGCGGCGTCGCTGCGTCAGTCTTTCGACCATTGCGCAATATTCCCCACTGCTGCCTCCCGTAGGAGTCTGGGCCGTGTCGCAGTCCCAATGTGGCTGGCCATCCTCTCAGACCAGCTACCCGTCGTCGCCTTGGTGGGCCATTACCCACACCAACTAGCTGATAGGTCGCGAACCCCTCCGAGCGCCCCGAAGGTTTCCTCACTGCGCCATAAGGCACTGTGAGCATATGCGGTATTACCCGGCCGTTGGGCCGGCTATCCCCCTCGCTCGGGCAGGTTGTTCACGTGTTACGCACCCGTTCGCCGGTGACCCTTGCGGGCCCCCTGACTTGCATGTGTTAAGCACGCCGCCAGCGTTCGTCCTGAGCCAGGATCAAACTCTCCAATAAGAGAAGAAAGAATAGGCTCTTTCCGACACGCAAGCGATAAAATCGCTGGCTGCCGGAATCACGTATTTGTCAAAGTGAACTCTCCGCGATCCCATGACTGGAGATCGCATCGACGAGTCCGCCTCGCACCTCACGACTCGATTCGATTATCAAACAGCAGAATTGGCTTGCTCTCGCGTATTCCACGAGAGCCTCCAATGCTAGTGGCAACTAACCACCAAGTCAACGGATAAGCGACCCACTTTCGCGTACTTCAGCACCGCTCTTCCCTGTGCCAGGCCCGGCCTCTGATGGACCGACGCCTTTGGCGCGAGCTCACGGCTTCTTGCCGGAGCAATAGTCGCTCGTTGGACCAACTATAACACAACGCAGACCTGCGATGTTCCCAACTTTTTCAGGGAAAGGTCAATGGTCAAAGGTCAAAGCGAACCGAGCTCTACCCGCATTCTTTGCCTATGGCCTCCGACCTTTGACCTCGTTGTTCAGTGCGCCCTGAAGGAATCGAACCTTCAACCTAACGATTAAGAGTCGTTTGCTCTGCCAGTTGAGCTAAGGGCGCGACGCGCACATACAGTGCAATGGCGCGCCAGGAGGGACTCGAACCCCCGACCCTCAGCTTAGAAGGCTGATGCTCTATCCAACTGAGCTACTGGCGCTTCAAGCCTCGGCTGCGCGAGTTCACGGCAGCGAGGCAATCGGGGCGACTGGATTTGAACCAGCGACCTCCTGCTCCCAAAGCAGGCGCGATACCAGGCTACGCTACGCCCCGCTGCGAACACCAAACGTAGTCGCCCGATCAGGCAAGTCAATTATAGCTCTTGGTCCTTGTCGTTAGTCCTTAGCGAGAAGCGCGCGCAACGCGCGGGCACGATGACTCACGGCAGCCTTCTCGCTGAACGAAGCTTCGCCGAATGTCTTCCCCAGCTCAGGCGAATAGAAAAACGGATCGTAGCCGAAGCCGTTTGTGCCGCGCGGCGTGTCGATGATGTCGCCGGTGCACTCGCCGCGCGCAATTCGCACGCCGGCCGCATCCACCCAGGCAGCCTCGCACACGTAGCGCGCCGCACGATTGTCTATGCCGCGTAGCGCGGCGAGCAGGTGCGCGTTGTTGGCCTCGTCCAGCGGCACCCCTTCGAGATCTGGGCGTCCAGCCCAGCGCTTGCTGCGCACGCCAGGGCGGCCGCCTAACGCGGCAACTTCGATACCCGAATCTTCAGCGATGACCGGGAGTCCGCCGCAACGGGCATAGAAGTACCGTGCTTTGGCCAGCGCATTCTCGTGAAACGTCTCGAAGCGCTCGATCGCTTCCTCCTCGAGCGCGTGCGGGATGCCGAGTCTCGTCAGTGTGACCGGCGCGAAGCCCGCTTCACGCAGCATGGGCTCCAGCTCGCGCATCTTCCCCTCACTGCGCGTCGCCACCGCGATGCGCTGCATCAAATGCCTAACGCAGTACGTTGGAAGGCATCGAGCTGCCCGATCCCTTGCCGTGCGAGGGCGAGCAGGGTGTCCAGCTCGCCCTGGTCGAAGGTCCCGTGCTCGCCCGTCCCCTGCACTTCCACAAACCTGTTCTCGCTGCTCATCACGACATTCATATCGACAGCAGCACGCACGTCCTCTTCGTAATCGAGATCGAGTCGCGCTTCTCCGTCGAGTACACCGACAGACACTGCAGCGACTCTCCGTTTCACTGGACTCGCGACGAGCTTGCCGCGACGAACCATCCACTCGAACGCATCGCACACCGCAACGCAGGCTCCGGTGATTGCAGCGGTGCGCGTACCGCCGTCGGCATCGAGCACGTCACAATCGATCTTCAGCGTGTGCTCGCCGAACGCGAAGTCATCCAGCATCGCGCGAACGCTGCGACCGATGAGTCGCTGAATTTCGTGTGTCCGTCCGCCGATCGCCGCGCGCTCGCGCGGAGAGCGAGTCCTTGTCGCCCGCGGCAGCATCGCGTATTCCGCTGTGAGCCACCCCTGGCCGCTTCCTTTGCGCCACCCCGGAACTCCTTCCTCGACGCTGACAGCGCAGAGAACGCGGGTCTCACCGAACACGGCGAGACACGAACCTTCTGCCTGACGCGCGGCGCCGCGCTCGAGCGAAATGTTCCGCAATGCGTTAGGGGCGCGGCCGGATGTGCGTTGCTCAGCCACGATTTCTCAAATGCTCGATGATGCGCGTCGTGGATTGGCCCGCGGTGAGCGGGATGACGACGGCTTCACCGCCCCAACCTGTGACGTCGCTCGCTCCAACCATCGTGTCCACGGTATAGTCGCCGCCCTTCACGAGAACATCCGGTCGCAACACTCGAATCAGCTCTCGCGGTGTGTCTTCCTCGAAAACCGTGACGGCGTCGACGCACTCCAGCGCTGCAAGCACATGTGCTCGTTCGGCAGTGTTGCGCACCGGACGATCCGGTCCCTTGATGCGCCTAACGGATTCGTCGCTGTTGAGGCCAACGATGAGCGCGTCGCCGAGTCGCCGCGCGGCGCAGAGTAAGTCGACGTGACCGGAATGCAAGAGATCGAATACCCCGTTCGTAAAAACAACGCGTCCGGGCGTGGCTCGGCGCCAGGCAGCGGCCTGATCGCGCGCGAGAACTTTGCTCGTGGGGTCGAACGCTGTCAAAACCGGAGTTCAGCACTCGGCGCGAACTTGATGTCGCGCTTGTACAGCGGCTTGTCGATGTGCTCCGTGTACTCCGTTTGGATGAACAGCCGGTTGGCGCTGCGGCGCACCTGCAGCCGGCGGCTCGCGTCTTCGGGCAGCCCTAACGAGTCGGCCAGCGCGATGAGCCGGCGCTTGATGTCGTCGTCGCTTCGACTCGAGCCGTACTGCGCCTCTTGCTCCACAGCATCGCGGAATCGGTAATAGCGCCAGTAAGCCTCGCCGACATCCACTCCAACGTAGATGACTGCGGCGAGCAAGAGGAGCAGGACGAGACAGCCAAGCTTTCCTCGGCCAGCGCGCGGCGTCACCACTGTGACTGCGCTCCCTCGACGATGTCGTTCACTAGCCGTTGAATCGCCTGACGTCGGCCCTCCGCTTCGTTTCGTTCCGCATACTCACCCGTCGCCGACAAGCCTTTGCGCTCAAATAATGTTCGGCCGTTTGTCTGATCGACGATCGTCACATCGATTGTCAGCGACAAGCTGCGCCGCGCGGACGACGCCCGCGCAGGGTCCGCGCTGTACCCGACTGCCACGTCGGTCTCGTACTTCACGATGGTGCCACGCACGAGGGCCTGCGCGCGGCTCTCCGATGCGGAGCGCAAACCGAGCCGTGATTCGAAGGCCCGGCGCAGTGCATCGTTCAGCTCGCGCGGAAGCTCGGCGGCCGGCGTTTCGTTATCGAAAGGCAGCACGGCCGCGCTCTTCACGTGTCTCGGAAGTCCACCCCCCGAAAACGTGTAGAGGCAACTCGTCGCAAGAAGCAACAGCAAACAGCTAATGCTGCCAGATCGACGGGTCAAATGCGCCACCTCGGGTGGTTTGTCGTAGCGTGAGGCCTAACGAGCGACGCGCGGGGTTATGCCGGTATCGAATCTGAGCCGTGTCAGCACGCTCGACAAATTCAACGAGCCGGCTGTTGGAGATGCGTTCGAGGCGTACGAGCCTGCGGTCGGCGAAAGCGGCACGCCAGAACGTCGTACGTGAGGCAACGGAGGAAGTGTCGATCACAATGTCGGCGCGCAGGGTGTCGCCGTCAACGCGCAGAACCGTGTCGGCACCAACGACTGAGAGCGTGCCAAAGGCAGCCCACAAGAGGGGGATGGGAGGAAGATAACGACGTGCTTCGTCTCCGCCTGGTGTGTAGATGGAATCGCCGAGGATGATAGCGTAGCCGAGCCCCGTCCCGCTGGCCTCGAAGAAATCCAGGCGCACGCTGTCGGGCGCCGCGACCCGGGCGGAACCGTCCCCGCGAGCGCTGAAAACCTTCTCGCTGTAGGCCCAGCGAAAAACGATGTGCTGATGGCCAGGCGGCAGCGCGGTACGCGGGAGAGCAACTGTCGTGGGCATACCGGCGAGCGGCCCCACGAGCGGTGCAGTGCCACGACACGCCGCGAGCCCGTTTGCCAGCATAACGAGCGCCACCGCAGCGACCGATTGCCTCACGCGATGCTCTGACGTGCGCGCTCCAACTGCGCGCGCACATCGGCCGGAATCGGCGACGGCCGACCCGCGCGATCGAGCGATACCAACATCGTGCGCGCCGTCACAAGTCGAGTTCCATCATTCGCATTGAATATCGCATAATCGAACGTTAGGGCGCGCGATCGCACGTCGCTCAACGTGGTCTCGACTCGGACAATGTCATCATAACGAGCAGGAGCGTGATAGCGGATGGATGCGTCGGCCACGACCAGCAACGTTCCCGAGCGCTCGATCGACGCATATGAGGCGCCCAGTCGGCGCATGTATTCGGTGCGCCCCATCTCACACCAGACGAGATACTCCGCGTGGTACACGACAGCCATCTGGTCGGTTTCGGCGTAGCGTACTCGGAACTCGAGGTCGATGTGAGGCAGCGGCGTCATAGCGCGATTGATGGAGCAGAACGAGTGGTTTGTAAAGTGAGACGTGCCCAAGTAGACTGAGCGCGTGAACGCGATTCCGACTTCGCTCGCCGCCCCCTGCTACGTCCTCTCGGACTCCCACATCGGCGTGACTCCGAGCGATGTCGAGCTGCGCGTATTGAGCTTCATTGAGTCGCTGCATGGGCACGCCGGTTCGTTAGTCATCAACGGCGACCTGCTTGATTTTTGGTTCGAGTGGCGGCACGTGGTGCCGCGCGCCGGCTATCGAGTGGTTGCAGCCCTGTCCACGTTGGCGCGCTCGGGAACCCCAGTACTCTGGATCGCTGGCAACCATGATTGTTGGGGTGCGGACGTGGTGCGCCAAGCCGGCATCCTATTCATGGAAGGCGCCTGGCGAGGGACGCTCGCTGGATGGCACGCACACGTGGAGCACGGCGATGGACTGCGTGGCGCCGAGGATCGTGGCTATCGCGCCTTACGCAAGGTCTTGCGTCATTCGTGGGCGATTCGTGCCTTTCGCTTCCTGCATCCCGACTGGGGAACGGCGTTGGCCCGAGCGAGCGCGCATGCCAGTCGCGCCTACCGAGCGCCTGACGAGGGACGCGGCCTGCAAGAAGTTGCCTTCCGTCTCTTAGCGGACAACGCCGAGTTGGACCTCGTTGTGTTCGGCCATTCACACGTGGCCGCGCTCGAACCCGCGCCGAGCCATGGCGTCTATGCGAATGCAGGTGAATGGCTCATCGATCCGACGTTCCTTAGAATCGAGCGCGAGCGGATCGAGCTCGTGCGCTGGGGCAGCGATCGTTACGAGACGCTGCGAGAATACGCGCGTAGCGCGCTGGTCAGAACCTAACGCGGAACGCGAGGGCGGCGCCGCGCGGTGCTGACTGGAAGCCCACTTGCGCCGGCAGATCCCACAGCTGCGCTGATACGAACGCGTCAGCGCCCGAGAACAGGTGGTTGAAGACCAGAAACGCGATCCAATCCTCGAAGTGCGTGCGGCGGGCGCGCAGGCGCTCGGCGTCATAACGATTGCGCGCGAATTCCGCGACCTTGGGCTGACCGGTCGCCTGATCGATGACCGGTAACCCGCTCGACGGATCGATCTCGTATCGCACCACGACGCTATCGCGAGCGCGTTGTCGCGCGAGGCGCAGATCCTCGGAAGATTTGATCGCCATTGCGATCGAGAGGACTTCGAGGCCGAAGTACAGCGCTCCGGCGTTAGGCCGGCGCAAAGCGGATTGACCGAGACCAGGGAGCGCGAGCGAATAGAGAAACGCGCGCTTGGCGGAAACGGGCGGCTGCGCGACGCGCTGGCGCTGCGAGGAGACGCCTGCCGGAGCTGGCGGCCGAGCAGGTTGCGGTGCTCTGCGTGCAGTATCGCCCGCAGCGCGAGTCGTGTCGGTGCGCTGAGCACTGACACGCTGCGCCGGCAGCAGCGCGAGCGATGCGCCGACTACGATAACTAGCGTTAGGCAGCGCAGGCGAGGCATTCCGGCAGAGTGGCGGGAGCGTGTGGGAATCGAACCCACCCAACCCGACGTGGTCGGGTCACAATCGTTTTGAAGACGATGAAAGCCACCAGGCCCCATCCGCCCCCAGAACGCCTGCGCCTACGCGAGAGTAATGGCGTGCGTGCGGCGGCTGATGACTTCACCGACCGGCGCAGCACCGGGAACTCGCGCAAGATAGTCGTCAACTTTTGCGGCAGGGAGCGCAACGAGCAGACCGCCCGACGTTTGAGGATCGACCAGCAATGTCCGATCGACGCTGCTCGTACTGCCCCATTCCACGTGCGGTTCCACATAGCTGCGATTGCGCTCGGCGCCGCCAGTGGAAATTCCGTCTGCGATCGCCTGCCGCACGCTGTCAAAAACCGGGAACGCTGCGACGTTGAACCGCAGGGTGACATTGCTGGCTTGTGCGACGTGCAGCGCGTGGCCGAGGAGCCCGAAGCCTGTGACGTCGGTCGCGCAGCGTGCAGCGAGCGCACGGGCAGCCTGGGAAGCGACAGCGTTCAGCGCACGCATCGCTGTAATAGCGGGCTCGAGCGCACCAGCCGGAAGTTTTCCTCGCTTTTCGGCTGTCGTTAGGATTCCAGTGCCGAGCGGCTTCGTGAGAACAAGGACATCGCCGGCGACCGCGGTCGCATTCGTAAGCATGTGCGCTGGGTGAACGGTGCCGGTAACAGCCAAGCCGTACTTGAGCTCCTCGTCGATTACCGTATGTCCACCGACAATGTGGGCACCGGCTTCGTGAACTTTGTCGAGACCCCCGCGCAGAATCTCGGTGAGCACGTCGATTGGCAGCCTTCCCGACGGAAAGCCGACTATGCACAACGCGGTGAGCGGGTCGCCGCCCATGGCGAAGACGTCAGAGAGCGCGTTCGCCGCGGCGATCTGGCCGAAGATATATGGGTCGTCGACAATGGGTGCGAAGAAGTCGACTGTCTGCACGAGCGCGAGATCAGTCGTTAGGGCAAAGACGCCCGCGTCGTCGAACGTATTGTGTCCGACGAGGAGGCGTTCATCGTCCGCCGATCGCGCGAGCGGCGCGAGCGCTTCAACCAGGTCGCCCGGACCCATCTTGGAGGCTCAACCGGCGCAGCGAGCGAATTCGGTTAGGCGAAAGAGGTCGGCGCGTGTGTGGGACATGATATGGACCTAGGTCGGAGGTCTGAGGTCTGAGGTTACTGAGGGAGTTTAGCGACAGCGTCGATTTCGACGCGCACGCCGCGCGGGAGGCCTGCGACAGCGACGGTCGTGCGTGCGGGGCGCGCGGCGCCTAACGCGGCGCTGTAGACCTCGTTGACTTTGGCGAAGTCGTTCATGTCTTGCAAATACACAGTCGTCTTAACCACGTCACTCCACGAAGCTCCTGCCGCGCTCAGAACTGCTGTGAGGTTCTGAAGGACTCGCGCGGCCTGCGCCGCAACGTCGCCCGGAACCACTTCACCTGTCGCCGGATCGAGCGCGATCTGACCGGCAGTGAAAAGAAAGCCGCCCGCCACAACGCCTTGTGAGTATGGGCCGATGGCGGAGGGTGCGTCCTCTGTTTGGATGGTGCCTAACATCAAAGGCCAGGGGTTAGGGGTTAGGGTTAGCGGCAATCGGCTACGACAATCCGACTATGCTGCCATCAGGGCGTACGGACATCCCCTCGGCCGCTGGCACTTTTGGCAAACCGGGCATTGTCATGATATCGCCCGCTTGCGCCACGACAAAGCCCGCGCCGGCAGATGGGTAAACTTCGTGCACGTTGACGCGAAAACCACGCGGACGTCCGAGTTTTGTCGCGTCATCCGTGAGCGAGTACTGCGTCTTTGCCATGCAGACGGGTGTGTTGCCGAGTCCGATGGACTGGAGGTATTCGATGCTGCGTTCGGCCTTGGGTGCGAAGTCGACGCCGTCGCCGCCATACACTTTCTTGACGATGAGCTCGATCTTCTCGGCGATCGGCAGATCGGTCGCGTAAATGGGCGCATAACGAGCACCGCCGGCCTTCAGCATGTCGAGTACTTCTCGCGCCAGGGCGGTTCCACCTTCCCCGCCCTTGGCCCACACTTCGTTGAGCGCCACGCGCACGCCAGATCGACGGGCGCAGTCGCCCACCATGTTGAGCTCCGCGTCACTGTCCGTCTGAAAGCGGTTCACGGCGACGACGACTGGCACTCCGAACTGGCGCAAATTGTCAATGTGATGCTCGAGGTTCGGGAGCCCGCGTTCCAGCGCGCCAAGATCCTCGGTGCCTAACGCGTTCTTCGCAGCGCCGCCGTTGAGCTTGAGCGCGCGGACCGTCGCGACCAGCACCGCGGCCTCTGGGTTCAAGCCCGCAAAGCGACACTTGATGTTGAAGAACTTCTCGGCCCCGAGGTCGGAGCCGAAACCGGCCTCGGTGATGACGACGTCGGCGAGACCTAACGCGGCACGTGTGGCCAGAACGGAGTTGCAGCCGTGCGCGATGTTGCCGAACGGGCCCGCGTGAACGAAGGCCGGTCCACCTTCGAGCGTCTGGACGAGGTTCGGCCGGATCGCGTCTTTGAGGAGCATGGCCATCGCGCCGGCTGTCTTGAGATCGGCGGCGCGGATCGGCTTTCGATCGGCACCGGCGGTCGAGCCGACGATGATGCGCGACAGCCGCTCCGACAGATCCTGGGCCGATGACGCGAGCGCCACGATCGCCATGACCTCGCTCGCGGGAATAATCACGAAGCGCTCTTCGCGTGGAATACCGTCGGCGACGCCACCCAAGCCGATGATGATTTTGCGAAGGGCACGGTCGTTCATGTCGATCGTGCGCGGCCACGTTATGCGGCGAGAGTCGATGCCGAGCGGGTTTCCCTGCTGCAGATGGTTGTCGAGCATCGCCGCGAGCAGCGCGTGTGCGCTGGAGATCGCGTGAAAGTCGCCAGTGAAGTGAAGGTTGATGTCCTCCATCGGCAGGACTTGCGAGTAGCCACCGCCAGCCGCGCCGCCTTTCACGCCGAACACTGGACCAAGGCTCGGCTCGCGGATGCATAACGTGGCGTTCGTTCCGATCTTGCGTAGGGCCTGCGTTAGGCCGACCGTCGTCGTAGTCTTGCCCTCACCTGCCGCCGTTGGATTGATGGCGGTGACGAGAACCAGGCGGCCTTTGGCAGGCCGCTGCGTCAGCTCGATGGGAATCTTCGCTTTGTATTTCCCATACATGTCGATGTCGTCAGGCGACAGTCCGAGCTCAGCGGAAACGTCGACGATCGGCCGCAGCTTTGCGGCCTGTGCGATTTCAATGTCGGCAGGGACTTTGGTCACGAACGCGGTCTCCAGCGCGTGAGGGAACTGGAACGGGCGCGGGATTCTAGACTCAAGCTTGTGGCTGGGCTAGGCCGAAGAATGTGCGCGCGTTGTGCACAAGCGCGGGCGCGAGCGATTCAGTCGGGACGCCGCGCGCCGCAGCCAAACGTTCCAGCGTCAGGCGCACATATGCCGGCTCGTTGCGGTGCCCGCGATGCGGCGCCGGCGCGAGGTACGGCGCATCGGATTCAACGAGGATGCGATCGGCAGGTGGTACGCGAAGGAGCTCGTCATCGGACCATTTCTTGAACGTGATCACACCCGCGAATGAGAGAAACCATCCCGCGTCGAGTGCGGTGCGAGCGAGACTCTCCGGCCCGGTGAAGCAGTGCAATACGCCGCGCACTCCTTGTTTCCCCGCTTCGCTCACCATTGCGGCTGTATCGTCAACGGCATCGCGAGTATGCACGACAACGGGCTTCGAGACTTCACGCGCGAGCGCGAGCTGCTCGGCAAATGCGCGACGCTGCTGGGGTCGCGGAGAGTTGTCGTAATGATAATCCAGGCCACACTCGCCGATCGCGACCGCTCCAGTCTGGACCAGCATTCGTAAGGCATCGGGCGTGGAGAGCGGATCGTAGCTCGAGGCATCGTGTGGATGGACGCCCGCAGTAAACCACATGAAGCCGTTATGCAGCTCCGCAAGCGAGCGGGCACGCTGCGCCACCTCGACGCTTTCGCCGATCACAACGATCCCTTGCGCGCCCTGCGCTTTCGCGCGTTCGATCACGGCGTCGCGATCTTCGTCGAACGCCGGATCCGCCAGATGCGCGTGGCCGTCGATGAACGGCATCATGAAACGGCAACCGCCGCGTTGCCGCGGCGGTTCGTTAGGCTTGCTTCAGTTGACACTCGGGCGCTAGCGGAGCGCTGGGGTGCGGTCAGGACGCTCGGCTTTCGACGCCGCGCGGGCGGCGCTCGTGGTGACGTGCGCCTTGTCAGTGGATTCGCGCGGGAACTTGCGCTCGATCCAAAGCAGCAGTGGCGACGCGACGTAGATGGAGCTGAATGTCGCGACGAAAACGCCGAACGTCATAACCCAGGCAAACGGTCGAATTACAGCGCCGGCAAAGACGAGCAAGACAACCGTAGCGGCGAGCACTGTCACGTGCGTCATGACCGAACGCGGCAGCGTCTCGTTGATGGAGCGGTTGAGCGTATCGTACAGCGGCTCTTTGCGCGCCTTTTTCAAGTTTTCGCGCACACGGTCGAAGATGATGATCGTGTCATTAGCCGAGTAACCTAACAACGTGAGGATGGCGGCAACGATTGTGAGCGAGACCTCGAGGTGCGTGATCTTGATGAAGCTCAGGGTCACCAGCACGTCGTGCAGGGTCGATAACACGGCGGCCACGGCGAAGCGCCATTCAAAGCGAATGGCGAGGTAAACCAGCGTTACCATGGAAGCGATGATCATGGCGATCATCGCGCCGCTGCGCAGCTCGCTGCCGACGCGCGGGCTCACGGCCTCGCGGCGTACCACAGTGAACGCGTTGGCACCGTATTTCTTCAGCAGCACGGCTTCGATGCGTTTGGCGACGCCTTCGGCGCCGGCAGCCTGCGAAGCGATCTGGGAGCTTTCCTGCGCGCGAATCGCGAACTCGCGTTCCGAGCCGAACTGCTGGATCTCGGCGCCGTGAATACCGTTCGCCTCGAGCTCGGTGCGCATCTCCGAGACGTTAGGCGGCTGCTTAAACTCGAGTTGCATCAGCGTGCCGCCTGTGAACTCGATGCTGTAGTTCACGCCACCGCGAAACAGGAAGCTTCCGAGACCGAGAACGATGAACGCGACTGTCACGATGGCGGCGATGCGCCACCACTTGATGAAGTCGTATTTCGTGTCGTGAAGGATTCGTAGCATTAGATGCTCAGGGTCTGCAGGTCGCGCGCACGACTCAGCCAGATCATGTAGAACGTTCGCACGACGAAGATCGCGCAGAAGAGCGACGTCGCGATGCCCGTGATGAGCGTGACAGCAAAGCCACGCACGGGCCCAGTCCCGAATTGATAGAGTACCGCCGCCGTGAGGATCGTCGACACGCTCGTATCGACGATCGCGGGGAGCGCGTGCCTAAAGCCCTCATCGACAGCCGTGCGCACCGTCTTCCCGCGATCGAGCTCTTCGCGGATGCGCTCGAATATCAGAACATTGGCGTCAACAGCGATGCCGACCGAAAGTACGAGGCCGGCGAGGCCTGGCAGCGTTAGGACCGCTCCGAACGCCGCGAGCGATGCCATCGTGAAGAGCACGTACAGCGCGAGCGCGCCGACTGCGAGGGCGCCGGATCCACGGTAATACACGAGCATGATGATCACGATGAACGCCGTGGCGATCGCCATGGCGCGTAGTCCTGCGTCGATCGAATCCTGACCCAAGCTCGCGCCGATGTTGCGGATCTCGGCGATCTTGAGCGGCACCGGGAGAGAGCCGGCGCGAAGTACCAGCGCCAGGTCTTG
>DASYRX010000344.1:0-6821 GCA_036003845.1 Gemmatimonadaceae bacterium
TCCAGCAGGCGCTTACGTTCCCACTGCCGGCCTTCGACGTCGTATTCCGGCTTGTCGAAGTGGGGGCCGCGCCAAAGGCCGTCCTTCAGAGCAGCTGTACGACGCTGCCGCTTTAGCCCAACCCCCAACCTCAAAGGAGCACCAAATGAAAACATTTCCCCCGTCGGCTCGGAGTTTGATATCCACTTCCGAGTCATCGACGCGGGGACCGGAGCCGTTGTGCTGACAAGCGAGTGCTATCAGTTCACGATCAGCCTGTGAGTTTGCTGGGAGAAGCTCGCGTCTAATTGATCTCGGGCCTAACGATCTTGCCCACGAACAGCACAGTCCCGGAAAGGCGCTCGCGGATCGCGAACAGATACGGCCTGTCGATGCGCACGTCGCACGTTAGGCAGATGCTGGTTGGTGTCACGCCAACGGTCGTCACCGCGGCTGCCTCCGTGCCGACTTCGTTCACGTCCACGTACGTGTCGTGCTGCACCTTGCTGATGTACAGGTCACCAGGCCGCGCGCCGCGCGCGAGTTTGCTCAAGTCCGCAACAGCCGGGTTTTGCATGTCGCGCATCCCGAGTGTCGCGAGCTCGGGACGGATCTCTCCTTTCCAGGACAGCTTGATCTTGGGAAGGTACAACCCGACGTTGGCGGTCTGTACGGACGCCTGCGCCTGACGCCATGTATTCGGCGTTAGGCTCTTGATCAAGGCGTTCACGTCGCTCGTGCTGTCCGGCAGAAGGATCGTCATGCTGAACGCGTCGCCGCCGTAGGGCAGGTCTACCACCGTCGCTCCGGAGATCTGCCCGCGGCGCACGTTCCCCTTGCGATACATCGTCTCGACGTTGATCGACTGACCGGACAGCAGCTTGAACGGCTGTGGTCGCGTATCCTTTGGATCGAACGCGGTGCGCCAATCGCCTTTGAAATAGATGGCGTTCATAAGAAACATCACCTCATCGCCAATCTCGTCCAGCACCTTCTTGATCTTCCCGGCCGTCTGATCCGAGGCCCACGTGTTGATCGTCGTGACCGCGCTTGGCGACTTGAAGTCGAGCACGCGCGCCTCGGCGCCAAAATACTGCCGCACCGTCGTTAGGAACGCCGGCTCCACCGCTGTCGCGAAACGCTGATCGCTCCAGATCGCGTTGGCGATCTTGAACGTGACATGTGAATCGAGGCCGAGCAGAAGATCGACAAGAGACTTGTACGATTGGTTGATCTGGTCCTGAGCCAGCGTGGCGAAGCCGAGGCCGAGCCGCATTTCATTGTAGGTATTTCCGCCGGCACCATTCATCGTCATGCCGAGCGCGAGCGAGATGCTGAGCGGCGAGATGAAGATGTTCTCGTTCGTGCGCGTGTTGTTGATCGCGCCTAACAGTGTAACGCCAAACGTATCCGAGGCCGAGATGAGCGCCTTCTCGCTGGCTGTGAGCTCGCGCGAGAGCGCTTTGATGGAGTCCGGTGCAACACCGTCGCCACCCGCGCCGGATGGGCTCTGGCATGCACTCGCAGCTGCGATGAAACCGATTGCCAAACGCCTCGTGTACCGCATGTGTGACTCCTTGAGCCTAACGCGAAGTCGCTGGTCGATAACCCAGTGCGTTGTTCAACCACCGAACCAGCGGAAGTGCAACGCTGAAATCTTTTTCCAGAGTCTGCGGAAGCTTGCTGCTCACAACTTCATCGTCCTTGAGACTCCGGCCCACGATGTAGGACACATTGCGCAGCAAATCCCCCGCCGGGTGATCGCTCGGATATCCGCGCGGCACGCGACTCAGTCTGCCTTCTTCGCTCAGCCCGCCAAAGCGACGCTTGATCTGCGGACTATTCGCCACCGCAGCGAACTTCACATGGTCGTTGGCAATCGCATCGCGCAGCCGTTGTAGCGACGGTCGCGGAGGCATCCAGATGCCGGCACCCACGAACGAAGCACCGGGCTCGAGATGGAAATAGAAGCCCGCTCCTCCTTCGTGCGCTTCCTGACCGACTTTCTTCCCAGCGCCGCGATGATAGAACCAGCATGCCGCGTGGGTCTTGTACGGCGACTTGTCCTTTGAAAAGCGTACATCGCGATATATGCGGAAGATCGATTTCTTCACGTCACCCATGATCTCCGGCGCGAAGCGTCCAAAACGCGTGTCCATCTCTTGGACGAGATCACGCATCACTTCTTGCACATCGGCCGTGTACGTCGGCTTGTTCTCCTCGAACCAATCGCGCCGATTGTTACGCTTGAGTTGTCGTAAGAACGTGAGCGCTTTGCTGTTGAAGCCAGCGAATGCCGTCATGGTTCTCTCCCTAACGCGCGTGATTCAGCGAGAAGTGTGTGCGCGCGACGTAACACGTCGGCCACGGGCCGTAGCCGCCCTCCGGGCGCCCGTATTCCATTAATAGCGTCGTAGTCGCCGGCAGAGCGCACGATCAGTCCGCGAATGCGAGCGCGATTTGTGGCCCACGCGAGCGTTCCCCACAGCGCGCGCGCCTGATTCCGTTCGCCATGGGTGGCCGGCGTCTCACCGGCAGCGAAGATCCAGTGTTCCTTGCTCTGCGCATTTCGCATCCAGCGGTCAGCGGCGCGAAGGCGAGCCCGTAAGGCGTCGGCACCCGCATACGACGGCACGAACGCAAATCCGAGGACGTCGATGCCGGAGTTTTCGCCCGCAGCCCAGTGATACAGCGCCGAATCTTTCTTGCTGAAGCTGGCGGCATCGACGCCAACGAGAGTGCGTGGTCTCAAGACACGCGCCGTGTCGGCGGCCTTGGACAGATAGCTGATCCACCAGTCGACGGGGACGTCACCTAACGCGCGCGTTCCGGCTTCGTACGGCTCGCGCGCCGGCAGCACGTAGTCGGGGCGCAAGGTCCGCACGATGCGATCGACCGCCCGGATGCGAGCGGCGGCGTACTCCTCAGGCGAGGCGTCGAAGCGTTCACGATCGTGCCGATCGTATCCCAGCGTGACGATGAGGAGCGTGCTGTCACGCCGGAGATCGTCCAGTGTGCGATTGAGGGAATCCAACGCGCCGGAACGTGTGCCGTTAGGCGTCAGCTCGATGGCGATCGCGCCCGGCGCGAGCGAATCGATGAGCTGCAGGTCGTACGTGAGCGCCAGCGGCGGCGGCGGCGCATCAAGCGCTGGCAGGATCCAGAGGCCGAGCGTGAAGTCGCCGCCAGGGCGCTCCTGCAATCGTTCGGCGTCGAACGCGGCGTAGGTCGTGACGGCGCGCGCGGCAGGTGGCCACTCGAGCGCGATCACACACGAAGTCACGACGGCCAGCGTCGCGAGCCCGCTGCGACTAAGGCGCATCGCTCGGCTGCGCGCGGGATTCGCGGGCACGAGCATCGGCACCAGCAGCGCGAGCGCGCTGCCTAACGCTTCACGGCCGAAGACGAGTCCCAACGCGCTGGCGCGCGCAGCTTCCGGCACGAGAACGACCTCGCCTAACACATCGTCGAAGGAAGCGAGCGAACGTGAGATCGCTGCCAGAGCGATGAGCACGTTGTAGGCGACGATCGGCAGAGCGACGCCGGGAGCCGCGAGCCGTCGCACCCACCCATAAATGGACTGGGCCGCGAAAAGCACCAACGTCAAAGGCCACAACCAGGCAATTGTGTACATCGCACGCCCGGCCAGCACCGAGCCCGACGCGAACGCTACAAGCGTCGCGGGCAGGATCAGGAGCCCGCAAAAGGCGCTGAGGTACGCGAATGAGCGCGGCGCCCGGGGCAGACGGGCGATCTCACCCGCCGTTACGACGTCCCAGGCGAGCACCAGCGCCGAGACGATGAAGAAG
Organism: Gemmatimonadaceae bacterium; assembly: GCA_036003845.1. Lineage (GTDB taxonomy): Bacteria > Gemmatimonadota > Gemmatimonadetes > Gemmatimonadales > Gemmatimonadaceae > DASYRX01. The sequence continues at coordinate 3,789 of DASYRX010000344.1, forward strand.
ACGGCGCTGCTCAGCACGCGTGACGATAGTCCGACTCACGTCGAGCAACAAGCGATGCGACTAGATGATATGCGTCCGGTGCATGTACTTTGCCTCGCGTGGAACGTGGATCACTATGGTCGATCGCGAACGCCCTCTCTCTTTCGCGTCTTGTGCTCGCCGCCGCATTCGCCGCGATGCAGGCCGCCGAGGCGCGTCTCGCTCTGATCGTCGCCGCAGCGCTCACCGACTTTCTTGACGGCTGGTTCGCGCGCCGCAGCAACACGATCTCGAAGTGGGGCGAGCTGATAGATCCAATCGCCGATCGCGCGTTCGTGTTCATCGCGATCAGCGTGCTGCTGTTCGAGCGAACCGTCACGAGCATGCAGTACTTCATTGTGCTCTCGCGTGACTTGGCGACGGCGATTGGTTTCGTGATCGCGCGCACTGTCGCATGGCTTCGTCCTGTGGCTTTTCGTGCGCGGCTCGCGGGGAAGGTTGTGACCGCTCTGCAGCTCGTCACGCTCATTCTCGCGATCACTCAACCCGACCTTGTGCCGCGACTGATACCGTTCGTTGCTGTCGCGTCGGCTATTGCGATCGTCGACTACACGGCAACGATGTGGGGACAACGCGCGCGCTGATGTGTCGCAGGTTCGTCTGCGTCGCAGTGGCCATTCTGACACCAGCCTCGCTCACTGCTCAGGCGCAGAGTGAATCGATCGTACGAAGCGAAGCGCGCATTGACGCGATCTTCGCACGTGCGCGTCTCGTCCAAGCTGGCGTAGGGCTCGGCTTCCGCACCGGCTACAACATCCGCCTGAATTTCGCCGCTGCCGGCGGACTGGCGTTCAAAGACGGAGAACAGAAAGGAAGCGCGCGCGGGGACGGCACGCTGCGCTTGCTGCTCGATCCCTTTGGCGAGGAACGAATCGGCCTCTCCGTCGGCGGCGGCTTGAGCGTGTTGTACGATGGTTTTGAAAGGACCCGACCCGTCGGTGTTGTCGTCCTTGGGCTTGAAGGAAAGCCGCGCGCTCCGCTCGTCTGGAGCACTGAGCTCGCGCTCGGAGGAGGGGCGCGCATAGGCGTTGTTCTGCGGCGGCGCATTGGCCGCTATCGCTAAATGACTGTGTCTTTCCCGAGTATTCAACCACGTCGAGATGGCTACGGTCCAGGCATCTCTCCACACGGCTATTGTTCCGTTTGCACTGCACGGCATCGAGCCTGGTACGAGTGAGATTGCGCTCGCCACCGCCGGTTTTCATCCCGCGACGCTGGTCCCGATCGCGGACGGGCTTGTCGGACACGATTTCTGCGTGTTTGAGGGCTTGTTGCGGTCGGGCAATGGCGATCTTCACGTCACCGCGTCGAACTAGGACGAGCCGATCGCCACGGAATTAGTCAGTAACGCGCGGCGCTGCTTGAGCCTCCACGGCTGCACTGACCAACAGGCCAGCGGCAAGATCCAAATCGGAGGCCTCGATTACGACTTCCGTGATATTGTGCTAGACGAGTTACTCACGGTCGGCAAAAGCGCCGAGATCACTACAGATCCAATCCTCGACGGCAGCATTCCCGATAACATCGGAAACAAGACGGCGATGAACCGCACGGTCTGAGCTAGCGCGCGCGGATATCCACAACCTGAAACGACGACGCCCCTCGCACGGAGGGGCGTCGTTAAGCGTTAGGCAGCCGGGCCCGGTTGCACGGCCACTTGCCGTGGAGGTCTCACAAAGCGTTCGCCGAGTAGACGAAGCTTGGCGAGTTCGTCGTCGGCAAGCTCATGATATCGATCCGCGAAATACCGCATTGTTTCGTCGAACCACTCAGTCTGGTGGTCCGGATCCGCGCCGATCACGCCGCACTGGATGATCTGCTGATACATCTCATCGCGCGCTTGCTCGAAAACCGCCGGCTGTGTTTCAGCTAATTGTGTAAACGGACGTCTTGCTGTTCGCTTGGCCATGCCTGGGCAATTGGGTGGGATGATGAGCGCGAGCGTATCCAACGGCTGCGCGCACCTCCTTTACGCGGCAGAGGTGCGTTTCGTTCCCGCAGTATTTGTGCTCGACGATCCGTGAGTCACGAGGCCTGACTCCGCTTCGGCCCCCTTGAAAAACGTCAGTAATTCGCCGGATAACGCACGCGGCGACTCCTCCGGGACGAGCCGGCCAGCGCCGCGAACCTCGAGCGCCTTGCCCTTCGGGAGATGGGCAGCATAGCGCTCGATCGTCGCGAATTCGCACCAATGGTCAAGCGTGCCGCGCAATACGAGCGTGGGCGTCGCAATTGCGCTCAGATCAATGCCACTCGTGTCGTCGTCTGTCAGCGATTGCGACAGAGTGAGCAGCTGCGCGGCTCCGTCGCCTCCCACGTAAGGTGCGAGATATCTGGCGGCGAGGCGCATCGGCATCATGTCAGGCGTTGCGACTGACGAATGGAGCAGCTTCGCGACCAGCGGTTGGGCGGCGAATGTCCCGGCCGCACCGCGGAGGGCCAGCTTCGCCGCTTCATTTTGCAGTTCACGTACATCCGGTCCGGGGACGTCGTCGATCCAGTTGGGACCGATCATCGCCAGCGCAGCGACCCGATCGGGTCGTAACGAGGCCAGTCTGAGCGCTACAAGTGCGCCGATGTCCACGCCGACGACAGCGGCGCGTGCGACGCGAAGTGCTGTCATCGCGTGAGCAACGTAGTCCACTTGCGCGCCGATGCCGTACGCGGCCTCAGGCGGACGATCGGACTCACCGTAGCCAAGCAGATCGATGGCGAACGCCGAACATCCGTCGATGGCGAGACGAGGGCCGACGTGCCGCCAAAGGAACGAGCAGGTGCAGAAGCCGTGAAGCAGGACGACGGGCTCACCGCCGTAACCGTAGCGCTCTACGTGCAGGGCTCCAGGACCAACCGGGACCCTCAGGAGATCAGCGTCACTCACAACAGAAAACTACAACGACGGGGTCAGACTCCGTCATTCTGGCGGAGTCTGACCCCGTTTGTGATTGCGCTAGACGGTTTCGACGGACTCACCTTAACTTGCGGGCAATGTCG
>DASYRX010000345.1:0-1623 GCA_036003845.1 Gemmatimonadaceae bacterium
TGCGCGCGAGGACTGGGTACGAGTAGCTCGCGAATCTCGAGCTCCTCTGGATCACCGTACTTGTCGATTACGGTAGCGCGCATCGTTACCGGCAGCTTCGGCTCGGCAACCGTCTTTCCTGAGCGATACGGTGTGGTAGCGCGCTTCCTGGTGCGACGGACCGCAGGCATGTCAGAGCCTCCTTTGGAGGAGAACCTTTAAGCTCGCTAACAAAACAGCTAGCCGTCTGTCGGGAAATTCTCCAGGGCTAACGGCGGAGATCGCCTAATCCGCCTTGAGCGCCACGACAGGATCCACGGCGGCCGCCCGGCGTGCCGGAAGCCACGTCGCCACGACTGCCACCGCGAGCAGCAGCGCCATTGCGGCGACGTAAGTGAAGGGATCCAGTGGAGTCACGCCGAACAGCATGCCGGACATGTACCGCGTGAGCAGTAGCGCGATCGCAAGCCCCGCAACGATTCCCGCGATGGCCAGCGTACCGGCATTTCGCAGCATCATCCAGCGGACGTCGTCCGCCTGCGCTCCCACGGCCATGCGCACTCCGATCTCGTGCGTCCGCTCGCTGGTGGCGCGGCTCATCACGCCGTAGATGCCGATCGCCGCCAGCAGCAGCGCGGTGAACGAGAATGCGGACAGAAGCCCCAGCTGAAAGCGGCGCTCCCGCAGCGACCGGCCAAGGAGCGACTCCATGGTAGTGACCTGGGAGAGAGGCATCGCCCCGTTCATCGCGGTGATCTCGGCGCGCAGACGCCGTTCGAACAGCGCCGGATCCTGCGACGTGCGCAATACCAGGTGAATGGCTCCGGTTCTCCCCTGTGCGTGGGGAACGAAGAGGCTCGGAACCGGCGCTTCGCTCAGCCCCTCATGGCGGACGTCGCCGACGATGCCAACAATCTCGCGCGGGATCGGCGCGCTCATGAAGCCGAACGTCACGCGCTTTCCGATCGGGTCCGTATCGCCAAAGAAGCGACGGGCAAACGAGCGGTTCACCAGAGCGACGAGCGGCGCGCCGGCGACGTCCGTGGCCGTGAAGGCGCGTCCGCGCTCCAAGCGAATGTCGAGTGCCTCGAAGTAGCCCGCCGTCGTCGCGGAAATGTGCACCGACGGCTGTTCATCACCCGGAGCGACCGGTCGTCCTTCCACCGTGATGCGAGTGCGCTCAGAGCCGATGGGATACGACAGCGGCAACGAGGACGTCACCCCCACTTTTTCGACGCCAGGAACAGAGGACAGGCGCTCGACGGCCCGCCGCACGAACTCGGCGCGACTTTCCGGAGTGGGGTAGTAGCCCCACGCCTGGAGCGTTGCCACGAGAACGTTGTCGGTGCGAAACCCGCGATCCACGTGTAGGAGCGTCGAGAGGCTGCGCAACAGGAGGCCTGCGCCCACCAGGAGAACCAGCGCGAGCGCGACCTCGGAGACGATCAGCACTCTGCTCGCGCGGTGGCGCGCGCGGTCCGTCGAACCAGAGCGGCTGCCCGCCGCCAGCGATTCCGCCAGTTGGATGCGGCCCGCCGCGACGATCGGCATGAATGCCACCGCTCCCGCGGACGCAAGTGCCAGCACGAGCGCGAAGGTGATGGCTGCTCCATCCAGGTGAAGTCGCTCGAGCTGCCAGAGGTC
>DASYRX010000346.1:0-5716 GCA_036003845.1 Gemmatimonadaceae bacterium
TCAACGGCGTTAAAGGTCAGACGACTTCGCGTTAGGCGCTTTTTCACGCGGTTGACGATATTTACGCCTGCGTGTGCGGACTGTTTGACGTTCTTTTGCTTAACCTGTGCCGCCGTCGACGCAGTAGGGTGGGGAAGGGAATCCTTCGCGATATCGCGTCCGTATTAGCGGCATGAGCGTCCTCCTCCTTGGTCTCGTTCTGCTCCTGTGCTTGTTCCTCGTGCCCCTGGGTCTGCCCGGCACCTGGCTCATGCTCGGCAGCGCCATCCTGTACGACATTCTCGTGCCGAGCAATCCGATCGGCTGGTGGGCGATCGGGATGGCGACGGCGTGCGCTGTCGTCGGAGAGATCTTCGAGTTCACAGTCTCGGCCAAATACACGGCCAGATACGGCGGCTCGCGGCGGGCTGGCTGGGGCGCGATCCTTGGCGGCATCGCCGGCGCCATCGTTGGCGTTCCAGTGCCGGTAATCGGGTCGGTTATTGGAGCGTTCGTTGGCTCATTTATCGGGGCGCTTGTCGCCGAGTTCACCAGGCGCGAAGCGACCGCCGGATCGGCGACCCGAGTTGCCACGGGCGCCCTCGTCGGCCGTGTAGTTGCCACGGCGCTCAAGCTGGCCCTCGCGGTTGCGATGGCGGTGCTGCTGATTGTTGGCGCGATAGCATAGAAATAGGGGATAGGGGTTAGGGGATAGGGGATAGAGCTGTCGCCAGTCCAGATTCCATCGCGGAGAAGCCATGCACCCGAGACTCGTGGCGCTGAGCGCGTGCCTAACGTTTCTTCTCGCTGCTAACGTCCAAAGCCAGGCTGCTGCCGGCACCACGGCGATCGTCGGCGCGACAGTGATCGACGGCACCGGCGCCGCAGCGCTCGCCGACGCGACGGTCGTAATTCGTGGGACAAAGATCGTGGCCGTAGGCCCACGCGCGAAGGTGCAGGTGCCTAACGGGGCGCGGGTGATCGACGCGACAGGGAAGTTCGTCACGCCTGGCTTCATCGACACCAACGTGCACGTGTCGATCTACAGCGGCCTGGAAAACTTCGCGCGCTATCAAGATCGCTTCGCCGACGTCGCCATCGAAGCCGCGCAGCTGCATCTCAAGCACGGCATCACGACGATCCGCGACTCGTACGGCATGTTGAGCGCCCTCAAGACAGCACGCGATGCTATCAAGGTCGGACAGGTCATAGGTCCGCGCATGTACTTCGCAGGGAACATCGTCGGCTGGGGTGGCCCGTGGTCGCTCACGTTTACCGGACGTCCGCCCGAGAATCTCTCGCTCTTGCAAGAGCAGATGAACGATCTGATCACGGAAGGCGGCGGCGAAGAGCTGGTGCACATGGAGCCCGATTCGCTCCGCGTGGCGATCAACGCGTATCTCGACAAAGGCGTCGACTTTCTCAAGTACGGCGGGACGAGCCACTTCGGCGGCCCGATCCAGATTGGATTCAGCGAACGCGCGCAGCAGGTGATCGTCGACGCGGTTCACAAGCGCAACAAGATCGCTGAAACGCACTCGACGACGGCCGAAGGGTTGCGCATGTCGATCCTCGCCGGCGTCGATCTCGTGCAGCATCCCGAAGTTCTCGACATCCCGATGTCGGACGAGCTAGCGGATCTTTTGATCGAGCACAAAGTCGTATGCGCGATGCTGGCGAACACGATCACAGGTTCACCGTGGACGGCCTACGTTAGGCAGAAGCAGCGTGACGACAGCACGCGTCGCGCGCGGGAGGACTCTTCCAAAGCCCAAGGCTGGCAGCGGGATCGTACCTCCGCCGAACGGCTGCGCGATCGCGGCAACTTCGGAATGGAGATGCGGCGGCGCAACGCAGAGAAGCTGATCAAGCGCGGCTGCACCGTGAGCGTCGCGACGGACAACTACCTCGGCCTGGCGCCGGAATTTCGACGCGAGCCGAAACCCAAATGGCAAGACGCCGGTAGCGGCACGCTATCCGGGATCGAAGGGCTCGTCGAGTTAGGCATGACGCCGATGCAAGCGATCGTCGCGGCGACGAAAAACGGCGCGATCGCGAGTCACGCGCTGGCTGAATACGGAACGATCGAAGCTGGGAAGGCCGCTGATCTCGTCATTCTCGATTATGATCCACTCGCGGACATCAAGAACATCCGCAAGTTGTCCCTCGTGATCGCGAACGGTGTGGTCGTTGATCCGAAAACACTTCCCACGAAGCCGATTTGGTCTCGGCTTTGATTTCCAAAGAGCAACTGCTCTTCGGATGACGCGGACAAACGGAGCAAACGGATACTGCTTTTTTGAATTTTCAAATCGGCCGCTTGCGCGCACATACCTTTGAAAAGAAGAGCGGTCCGCGTGGTCCGCTAAGTCTGCTGAATCCGAAGTGTCGTTGCCCTTGACGTTTTCAAGCACGTTGACAGCGCAAGGAGCCAGAGTAGATTCAATCAACGCCCCGCGACTTCGCGCCGGGGCGTTTTTTTGTGCCTGCCCATAGACCTTAGACCTCAGGCCTTCGCAATGTTTGACTCCTCCACTCGAACGCTCGTGGTTGTAGGAAGTCAGTGGGGCGACGAGGGAAAGGGAAAGCTCGTCGACATCCTCGCCGAGCGCGCCGACTGGGTCGTGCGCTATCAGGGCGGCGCGAACGCGGGACACACCGTGGATATCGGCAAGCGTTCTTTCGTGCTGCACCAGATTCCGAGCGGGATTTTGCAGCCAGGCGTGCGCTGCGCGATCGGCAACGGCGTCGTGCTCGACCCCGAGACGCTCTTCACCGAAATCGATGAGCTGGTTCGCGACGGAGTCGACGTCGAAGGGCGGCTGTACGTCAGCGATCGCGCGCATCTCGTTATGCCGTACCACAAGCTCGTCGACGCCGAAAGCTCGGCGAGCAAGGCGATCGGCACGACAGGCCGCGGCATTGGCCCAGCCTACGAGGACAAAATCGGCCGTCGCGGAATCCGCGTGCTCGATCTCAAGCATCGCACGCAACTCGAGGAGCTTGTGCGGCGCGGTGTCGATCTCGCCAATGCGGAGCTGGCGAGCTGCGGATCGAGCAAGCGCGTGGAGGTTGGCCCAACGCTCGATCGCCTGATGCCGATCGCGCCGCGCCTGCTGGCGCTTGCAGACGACGTGGGCCTAACGATCCATCGCGCGGTGCGCAATCGCGCCGCCGTGCTTTTGGAAGGAGCGCAGGGCTCGCTGCTCGACATCGATCACGGGACGTATCCATTCGTGACGTCGAGCAGTACGACATCCGGCGGTGCCGCCATCGGCGTCGGCATCGCGCCGACCGACATCGATTCCGTGCTCGGCGTCGTCAAGGCGTACACGACGCGCGTCGGCAATGGCCCCCTGCCGACGGAAATGGAAGAGCCGTTAGGCAGTCACGTGCGCGAGCTTGGCGCTGAATTCGGCGCGACGACGGGCCGTCCGCGGCGCTGCGGGTGGTTCGACGCTGTCGTGGTACGTTACGCGGCACGCATAAATGGGCTCAGCGCTCTGGCGGTGACCAAGCTCGACGTGCTCGATACGCTCGACCGCCTGGCGATCTGCACCGGCTATCGAGTTGGCGGCCAAAGCATCGCGGAATTTCCCGGGGACATCACGCAGCTCGGTCAGCTGGAGCCGGTGTACGAGTGGCTCGACGGCTGGCAGTCGCCGACGAATGACGCGCGCACGATGGCCGACCTGCCGTCGGCGGCACGAGTGTATCTCGAGCGAATCGAGGAGCTGGTCGAGACGCCCATACGTTACGTGAGCGTTGGCACGCGCCGCGATCAGATCATCGACGCCACGTTAGGCGCCGGCGCGCTCGCTCGCTGAGCGCTGCACGCTCCATTGCCGCGAATATGGCGAACGCTTCGGACATTGTCGACGTCGCGATCATCGGCGCGGGCCCCTGTGGACTGGGGGCGGCTATCTCGTGTCAGCGCGCAGGCCTCAAGGCAACAGTCTTCGACGCCGAGTGCGTGGTCAGCACGATCACACAGTATCCGACCTATGCGACTTTCTTTTCTACCGCCGAGAAGCTCTCGTTAGGCGGTGTGCCATTCGTGATCGCCACGGCCAAGCCCTCGCGAAGGGACGCGCTGGCGTACTATCGCGCCGTCGTCTCGCATTTCAACCTGGATGTGCGACAGTACGAGCGCGTCACGGCGATCGAGGGCGCCCAGGGAACGTTCCGCGTAACGAGCGCTCCGCGCGGAGCTGCGCCGCGTGCCACGACAGCGCAGCACGTGATCGTGGCGACCGGCTACTTTGGCTCCCCGAACTTGCTAGGCGTGCCGGGAGAGGGCCTGCCGCACGTTTCGCATCGTTATGTCGAAGGGCATCACGCGTTCGCGCAGAAGGTCGTTGTTGTCGGCGGCGGCAACTCCGCGGCCGAGGCAGCACTCGATCTGTGGCGCAGCGGCGCGAAGGTCACGCTCACGCATTTCGGGCCCACGTTCGACAAGAAAATCAAGCCGTGGATCCTGCCGGATCTCAACAATCGCATCGCCGAGGGAAGCATCGCGGTGCGTTGGAATGCGCGCGTGACGAGCATCGGGCCGGATTGCGTCGAGCTGCGCGACACGACGGACGACAGCATCGTGCAGCTCGCGGCGCAGCACGTCTACTTGTTGACCGGCTACGCACCTAACGTGGACCTTTTGCGCGCGGTCGGCGTCGCGATCGACGCGAAGACGGGGATTCCGGCGCACAATCCGGCGACGCTCGAGACCGATGTGCCCGGTGTGTTCATCGCCGGTGTAGTTGTCGCCGGCTACGACGCGAACAAGGTCTTCATCGAGAATGGCCGATTTCACGGCGATAAGATCGTAGCGCGGATTCGCGGCCAGCCCGCGCCGGAGACTCCGGGCGTCAGTCGAGATCTCGACTCTTGACTACCGCCCTCACGAGTTTTGGTTCAAATCACCGCAACTAAAGTTTGCAGCTGCCAGGCGACAGTTCGAAGCTGTCAGCGAACGCATCTCATGAAGCTGGCTGTCGACTTGTACCTGCTATCTGGTAGCTGCCAGCTTTGGTTTCATCGACCTTAATCGTAGACCAGTGCCAGTCGACGTCCTCGAGAAACTCGTTTCCCTCTGCAAACGCCGAGGCTACATCTTCCAATCCTCCGAGATCTACGGCGGAGCGGGAGCCGTGTGGGACTATGGCCCGTTAGGCGTCGAGTTCAAAAGGAACTTGAAGGACCGCTGGTGGCATACGATGGTGCGCTCGCGCGACGACATCGAAGGCCTCGACGCCGCCATTCTCATGCATCCACGCGTTTGGGAAGCGAGTGGGCACGTCGCGGTGTTCAACGATCCGCTCGTGGATTGCAAGGCCTGCAAGGCGCGCTTTCGCGCCGATCAGCTCATGGACAGCCAGTGTCCACGAAAGCCGAGCAAGCACCCGGGCGAGCATAACGAGTGTCAGCTGACGGAGCCGCGGCAGTTCAACCTGATGTTCAAGACATACATCGGACCTGTGGAAGACTCGGCGTCGGTCGCGTATCTGCGACCGGAGACCGCGCAGGGGATTTACGTCAACTTTTTGAATGTGCAGCAGGCGACGCGACAGAAGATCCCCTTCGGCATCGCGCAGATCGGCAAGGCGTTTCGCAACGAGATCACGCCGGGGAACTTCATCTTCCGAACCCGGGAATTCGAGCAGATGGAGATGCAGTTCTTTGTGAAGCCGGGCAGCGACATGGAATGGTTCGAGCAGTGGAGGGCGATTCGGATGGAGTG
>DASYRX010000347.1:0-18297 GCA_036003845.1 Gemmatimonadaceae bacterium
TTCCGCTCGCATATCACCCCGACGACAACGCGCTGGGCGTAACGTTAGGACGCCAGGGCATCGCGACGACCGGCTTCGACGATCTGCGCAACCTCGCGGTTGCTCGACTCTATCTCGACAACTTCGCGCACATCAAGTCGCACTGGATCATGGTGACGCCGTTCCTAACGCAGACAGCGCTCGCTTTCGGCGTGAACGACATCGAGGGGACCGTCGTGCGCGAGAAGATCTATCACGCCGTGGGCGCCACAACACCGCAGGCGATGTCGCTCGATCAGTTGCTGAAACTGATTCGCGGCGCGAAGAAGACGCCCGCCGAGCGCGATTCCTTCTACAACATCCTGCGCGTGTTCGAGGGACCGGAAGGTGGGGCGCCGCTGCCTGACGTACCGGCGGGCGTCGCCGCGTGACGCTGCGCGTCGGACGCATCCCGTACGTCAACTGCTATCCCGTTTACGGCGCCATAGACAGAGGCATCGTTAGGCTGGACGCCGAGCTCGTGACCGGCGTGCCGACCGAGCTCAATCGCCTGGTCGGCGAAGGGCAGTTGGACGTGAGTGTCGTGTCTGCCGTGGAATACGCGCGCGACTCGCGGCGCTACTTGCTGCTTCCAGACCTGGCCATTTCCTGCGACGGCCCCGTGCGAAGCGTGATGCTTTTCTCATCGAGACCAGCTGCGGAGCTTGGCGGCGAGCGAGTGCTTGTCAGCGCAAGCTCGATGACGAGCGTTGCACTGTTGGAGATCTTGTTCGAGCACGTTTGGCAGGCGCGCCCGGAGTTCGTGCGCGGCGATACAGAGCATGGCGACTCGGATAGTGACGAGTCGCGCGAGTGCGTGGCGCGGCTCGTGATTGGTGACGCTGCTCTCGTGCTCTCAGACAGCCGGCGCAAGAACGGGGATCGTCGCTTTCCTTACGCGTACGACTTGGGGGAAGAATGGAAAGCCTGGACGGGGTTGCCGTTCGTCTTCGCCGTCTGGGTAGCACAGCGCTCGACGCCAGTGGCGCGCTCGCTCGCTGTTCACGCGTCGCTCATCGAGTCGCGCGACTGGGGGCTGGCGCATCTCGACGAACTGGCTCAAGCCGCGGCGCACGCGACTGGCGTGTCTGTCGCGGATTGCAGAACGTACCTGAGCGGGCTCGATTATGGGCTCTCGTACGAGCATCTGGCGGGGCTAACAGAATTCTTTCGTCGTCTCGTACATGCAGGCAGGGTGCCTAACGGGACGCTCGCTTTTCTCGTTGGGTAGCGCATCAACGGCTTTGAGCCACGGAGAACACAGAGGACTGCGGATTAAGAACGATTGCTCTCTATCTCTGTGTTCTCGGCGTTCTCTGTGGTTATAGCTCTTGCGGCGCCCTAACGAGCCTGTTCGCTCCGATAGGCGCGCCTGGGCGCAAAGGGCCCAAGGAGGGATGAGATGCCCCCCACAGCGAAGAAGAAGGAGGCGGCGCAGCCGCAGCGCGAAGGCCGCCGCGTGCGCTACTCTGTTGCGATGAGCCTCGATGGCTACATCGCGGGCCCCAACGGCGAATACGACTGGATCATCATGGATTCCGACATCGACTTCGCCGAAATATTCAGCGAATTCGACACCCTGCTCATGGGACGCAAGACGTTTGATCTTATGCGTGCTCAGGACGAGGCCACGTATCCCGGGATGAAGACGGTGGTGGTCTCGACGACGCTCAAACAGAGCGATTATCCGAGCGTTACGATGGTCTCGAGCAATGTCGCCGAAGCCGTGAAAGAGCTGAAGGCGCAACCGGGCAAAGACATTTGGCTCTTCGGCGGCGGTGAGCTGTTTCGCACTCTGCTCGACGCCGGCGTCGTCGATGGCGTCGGTGCCGCGATCATGCCCGTCGTAATCGGCGGCGGAGTTCCGTTCCTCCCGGCCCCCGCCAAGCAAACAAAGCTCAAGCTGACCAAGCACCAGCTGTATCCCAAATCGGGAATCATGCGCGTGGAGTACGCCGTGGTGTAATCGCGCTCGAAGGCTTGTCGGACGAAAGGATGAGCTTCCGCGCCAAGGTCGGGTTGTTTGCGCGCGCCTGGTTCCGCACACAACGCTAGGGCAGGCCCATGCATCGCGCCGTTCAGATCTATGCAACCGTGCAGTTCATCATCATCGGGCTGTCACACATCCTGCAGCGCCGGGCTTGGGCTCAATTCTTCATTCACCTGCGTTCACTAGGCCACACAGGAACGTTTATAAACGGATTCATGAGCCTGATCTTCGGCTCCATCATCGTGGGCTTTCACAACGTTTGGTCGGGCCCACCCATTGTGCTCACCGCGATTGGCTGGGCGCAGATCGTAAAGGCCTTCGTCTCCTTCGTATTTCCGGAGCTCGGCGGGCGCGGCATCAATCGCGTCAGTATAGAACGTGACTGGGAGTTCGCTGTGGCCGGTGTGATCTTCTTAAGTCTAGCAGCGCTCATGATCGTGATTGTGCTGCGTGGTGACACGTGAGCAACGTTGATCTCTATCACAGCACGTATCGTCACTTCGGAACCGACGCACTCGCCGCAGTTAGGCGCGCGACGTACGACGAGGACATCGGCCAAAACAGCTGGCTGAGCGCGGCAGAACTGCGCGGCTTCATCGAGTGGATGGACATCACAAAAGAGAGCCGAGTCCTGGAGGTCGCCTGCGGCTCGGGTGGGCCAGCGTGTTACGTCGTGCAGCAGACTGGGTGTCACCTAACTGGCGTCGATGCGAACCCGGAAGGCATAGCGAATGCTCGCACGCACGCGGCAAGCCTGGGCCTCGCCGAGCGGACGACGTTCATCGAAGCCGATGCCAACAAGCCGTTGCCTTTCGACGATGGCGCATTCGACGCGCTCATCTGCGTCGACGCACTGAATCATCTGCAGGATCGGCGAGCGGTTTTGGAGGACTGGTTCCGCGTATTGAGGTCTGGCGCGAGCCTAACGTTCACGGATCCGGTCGTCGTTACGGGCATGGTCAGCAACAGAGAGCTGGCGCGACGCGCCTCGATTGGCTTCTTCCTGTTCGTCGCGCCTGGCTATACCGACAAAATGCTCGAGGGAGTTGGGTTCGAACTACTCAGGATAACGGACGGCAGTGACGCGGCGGCCGACGTGTCGGCGCGCTGGTGCGAGGCGCGCGCGCAACTCCGCGAGGATATTGTCGCCATCGAGGGGAAAGACAGATTCGATGGGTTGCAGGACTTCTTGCAGACCGTGCACGACTTGAGCGCCAGCCGCCGGCTCTCACGGCTCGTCTATCACGCTGTAAAGCCGGCATAACGGGTGGTCCGCATGGTGTTCATCACAGGTCTCGCGTGGAGAGCAGCTGCCGTTGTGTCGTTGATTCTGCTCCAGGGCTCCTGCGGGGCACGGGACGTCCCAGGAGATCCCGAAACAGTCTATGCCGAGTCTCCACCGGTCTGGTTCGAAGCGCACCGCGCCTACGCCAACGTCGCACCTAACGGGCGGCTCGCGGCCCTTCCGCTGCGCTGGCCCTTGTCTGTGCGCTCGATCGACCTCGAGACTCACGCTGAGGCCAAGGGCAGCGTGGCCACGATCGTCGACTCTGCGCGGAATGCGACGTTCATGCCGAACAGCGAACCTGTTGTGCTGGGATGGCGCGGTGGCACGATGGGTTGGTACGCGAAGACGGGCGACAGCGTCGAGCTCCTGAGCGTTCCAGCCAACGCCTGGCCGCGATGGTCCACGGACGGAAAACAGGTCGCCTACGCGGAGCTGTACGCGCGCCTCGGCGATCCAGAGCACGCGGTCTTCGCTGGTCCAGTCTCGAGTCCGCGGCGTTATGCAGTCAGCGGACGGGTCACCGGTATTGCGTGGCTTCCGGGCGGGAAGGCGCTGCTCGTCAACCTCTCGGACTCGCTAGGCGCCGGTACGCTGGTGGAGCTCAACCTCGCCAGCGGTGAGAGCGTTGTGCGGGCGCGCGACCTCGACGCCGATCCGGCCTTGTCGCCGATCGCGGTGTCTGCAGATGGGCGCCGAGCGTTCATTGCGTTGTCGAGCCCCGACGCACCGCGCCCCGAGCAACGGCATCGCCCTAACGCCGATCGCGACGCGGACATCTATGAACTTGTCCTCGAAACCGGTGCCAAGCGGCCTGTCGTCGCGATGCCCTGGGAAGAGACCGCCCCCGTTGTCGCGAACGGACATCTCTACTGGACGCACACGGCGATCGACATGTCGATCGTAGTGCTGCCTATCGAGGGAGGCGAGCCACGACCGATCGTTCCAGGCGCGTTCCTTCCGAGCTGGCGGCCTGACGGGAAAGCCGTCGGCTTCGTGTATGGCGGATTCGTGGGCGCGGACTGGGTGCTCAATTGGGACGGGGGTCTCGTTGAAGTGGACAGTACCACCGTAAGCCCCACGTCGGCGGTGCAAGGCGTCACCATGGGATACCACGAAGACTTTCAGCCGGTCTGGTCGCCTAACGGCAAGTGGATCGCCTACCACTCGCATCGCTCGCCGACGCCGGTACCGCTGTACGCATGGCCCGGCGCCACGGACGACATCTGGGTTCGGCGCGTCGGCAGCACGGAGGAGATCCGCCTAACGGACTACGGTTGGGAAGTCGGATCGCCTGAATGGTCCCCCGACGGTCGTCAGCTGCTCTTCACAGGCTGGCTGCGCCCAGACAAAGGGGAGGGCCGCGGGACGTACGCCGCGATCGTCACGATCGATCCTTCGTCAGGCAGGGCAGTGAACCATCGCAAGATTCCACTCGGGCCAATTCCATCGGCCGAGATGGCGACGTGGTCCCCGAGCGGACGAGAGATCGCGATCGAAGGCATAACGAAGCCCGGCGTGCACTCGATTTGGATCGTGCGACCAGACGGCAGCAGCGCTCGGAAGCTTGTCGAGTATCCCGGGCAGACCTACGGCGGCCTGGACTGGCTGCCAGACGGCTCAGCGCTCGTGTACTCCGCGCTCGTGGACGGGCACCCGCAACTCTTTGTCGTCCCAAGCAGTGGCGCCACACCTCGCCAACTTACGCGAGAGAACGCCAGCGTTCTGCATCCACAGGTCTCTCCAGACGGCCGGCACATCGCCGCCACGCGCATCGTACAGTCGAAGGAGATCCGGCGCATGCGACTGCCTTAAGAACGCGCTAGTTTTCCCCTCAGACCTCAGACCTCAGACCTCTGACCTCCTCACTGCTGGAGTTCTACACCAACGCCCCTCTCCTCGAGCTCGGCCTCGAGGCAGACCGCGTTCGCTCGGCGAAGCATCCCCACAACACGGTCACGTACATCGTCGACCGGAACATCAATTACACGAACGTCTGCGTCGCGGACTGCGGCTTCTGCGCCTTCTACAGGCGGCCGAAACACGGCGAAGGGTACACGCTCTCGTTCGAGCAGATCGGCGCGAAGATCGAAGAAACCAAAGCGTTAGGTGGCGTGCAGATTCTCATTCAGGGAGGCCACAATCCATACATCCCCCTCGAGTGGTATCTGGACCTGCTAAAGTACATTAAGAAGTACCATCCCATCCACATCCACGGCTTCAGCCCGAGCGAAGTGGACTTTTTCTCGACGCTATTTCGCATGGATGCCGTCGAGGTGATCCGCGAGCTTCGCAAGGCCGGTCTCGACTCGATTCCTGGCGGCGGTGGCGAGATTCTCGTTCAGCGCGTGCGTGACATCGTCGCTGCCAAAAAGGCCGGCGCCGACCGCTGGCTCGAGATCATGGAGCTGGCGCATAACGAGGGGATGAAAACCTCGGTGACGATGATGTACGGCATCGGCGAAACGCTCGCTGAGCGCCTGGAGCATTTGCAGAGAGTGCGCGACGTGCAAGCGCGCACGGGCGGGTTCACAGCATTCATCACGTGGCCGCTGCAGCCAGAGAACACGCCGACGATGTCGCACATGCCAAAGACCGACGCCGTGGACTACCTGAGAACGGTCGCGATCTCGCGCATCGCCCTCGACAACGTGCCTAACTTGCAATCGAGCTGGGTGACTATGGGGATGAAGATCGGCCAGCTCGCGCTACGCTTCGGCTGCAACGACTTCGGCTCCCTGATGATCGAAGAGAACGTCGTCTCGGCGGCGAACACCACGCACCGTACGACAACAGCTGAGCTGGAGCACCTAATTCGCGACGCCGGGTTTACGCCGGCGCGCCGGCGGCAGGACTACTCGATCATCAAGCCGAGTGAGGCCGTCGCGGCGTGACCCGCGTCGGCTTCGGCTACGACTCACATCGCTTCGCGCCTGGTGGCCCTTGCTTGCTCGGAGGGGTCTCGATACCTGGCGATAAGCATCTCGTAGGTCATAGCGACGGCGATGCCATCGCGCACGCCATCACCGACGCCCTGTTAGGCGCTGCGGCGTTAGGGGACATCGGTGCGATGTTCTCCGATCAGGACCCGGCGAACAAGGGTCGCGATTCGATCGAGATGCTGCGCGCGGCAGTTGCACGGGTCGTGCATGCCGGCTTCACGGTGAACCAGGTGGACGTCACTGTGATTGCGGAGTGGCCCAAGATCGCGCCGTATCGGGACTCCATGCGCACGTGCGTAGCGAATGCCCTGGGCGTCGACGAGACCGCCGTAAGCATTAAAGGGAAGTCCAATGAGCAGTTAGGCTGGATCGGACGCGGAGAAGGGCTGGCGTGCGTCGCAGTGGCGACGCTCACCTAG
Source organism: Gemmatimonadaceae bacterium (assembly GCA_036003845.1). Taxonomy (GTDB): domain Bacteria; phylum Gemmatimonadota; class Gemmatimonadetes; order Gemmatimonadales; family Gemmatimonadaceae; genus DASYRX01. The sequence goes on from DASYRX010000347.1 coordinate 6,655, forward strand.
CCAGGGCCTGAGCGAACGTAGTCCGGTGTCTCTCACGGCACTTCTTGACTGGCTCGGCGGGCTGGATCCCGTCCTGCTCAACGCTGCGTTAGGTCTGCTGGCCTTCGTCGAAAATGTCTTCCCGCCAGTCCCTGCCGACGTCATCGCTGCTTTCGGATCGTTCGTTGCCGCGCGTGAAGGTCGTTCTCCCGTGGCGCCGTTTCTCGCGGTTTGGCTCAGTAACGTGGGCGGTGCGATGTTCATGTACTTCATCGGCAGCCGTCTTGGCCGCACGCGCGTAGAAAAATGGCTTCGCCTAACGCCTCAGGATCCCGCAGAGAAGCGCTTCGAGGCGCTCTACGGGCGGTTCGGGACGGCGGCGTTCTTTCTGAGCCGGTTCATACCGGGAGTTCGCGCCATCGTGCCTCCGTTCGCCGGTGCGCTCCACATCGCACCATTCAAACCCGCCGTCGCCATCGCGATCGCGTCCGGTCTATGGTACGGCTTGATCACCTTTCTTGCGTTTAGAGCGGGAGCGTCGTGGGAAACACTGGTCGCGATGCTGCGACGACTCGGATGGGGGGCCGCCATCGGCGCGTCGGCTATCCTCTTGGCTATGCTGATGTGGTTCTACATACGACACAAGCGTCGTAAGGCGGCCGCTTCATATCGTTAAGTCAACAACAACTGCAACCGCGGATTGCGCGGGTTTGCGCTGATCTCTCCGACAGCAAACTTGAATCCGCGCGCATCCGTGCCAATCCGTGGTTTCTTTTGTAGTTATATACGTGCCTGCGTTTACCCCAAAGTCTGCCGTGGCCGACGAAGTCGTACGAGCCTTTCTGCTCGAACGCTTCGATGATTTTCTTTCGTTAGAGGCGGGGTCAGCCGGGAATACTCGCGAGGCGTATGGCCGCGACATTGCACGCTTCGCGACCTTCGCTCGGGTCAAGGGCGCCAAATCGCCGCAGGCTGTCGATCCGCATACGCTGCGCGATTACGTTTACCACCTCAAAGACCTCGGTCTCTCGCCGGCCTCGATCCGCCGCAACGTCTCGGCGATCCGGACTTACTACAAGTTTCTGTTAGGCGAGGGGCACGCCACGGCGGATCCGAGCGAGCGTTTGGAACTGCCGAAGAAGTGGCGCACCCTCCCGGACGTGCTCAGCGTGAACGAGGTCGAGCGCTTGTTAGGTGCTCCGACCGTGGACGAGCCGCTGGCCTTTCGCGACAGAGCTATTCTGGAGCTGGCGTATGGCGCGGGGCTCCGCGTTGGCGAGTGGCTGACGATCGACACCAAAGACGTTCTGTTCGATCAGGGGCTCGTGCGAATCATGGGCAAGGGATCGAAGGAGCGCATGGTGCCTATCGGCCGCTCGGCGATTGGGGCCGTTGCGCTGTACCTGCGCGAGCTACGTCCTCGGCTCGAGCGCGGCGAAGGGAAGGGGAAGCTCTTTCTCAATGCACGTGGCAAGCCGCTCTCGCGCATGGGCGCATGGGGAATCCTGCAGAAGCACGTGGACCGCGCCGGCATCGGCAAGACGGTAACTCCACACACGCTGCGTCATTCGTTCGCGACGCACCTGCTAGAGCGTGGCGCTGATCTGCGCGCCGTGCAGGACATGCTCGGCCACGCGGATATTTCGACGACGCAGATTTATACGCACGTCGATCGTGAGTACTTGCGCAGTGTACACAAGAAATACCATCCAAGGGCGTAGCTGTCAGCCGTCGGCGAACAGCTAACCGCTGACAGCTGCTGTCAGCTGTAGGCTGGCAGCTGACGGCCGACAGCTTTAGTTCAAGCCGTGAAGATACTATTGATCGATAACTACGACTCGTTCACCTACAACCTCGTCCAGCACCTCGGTTCGTTAGGTTCCGAGCTCGAGGTCCAGCGGAACGATGCCATTTCTGTGGCAGACGTCATGGCGCGCAACCCGGACGCGATCGTCCTGTCGCCCGGGCCATGCACGCCGCGTGAGGCGGGCATCTGCGTGCCTCTGGTGAAGGAAGCCGCGGGCAAGATCCCGCTGCTTGGCGTGTGCCTCGGCCATCAAGCGATCGGGGAAGCGTTCGGCGGCCACACCGTGCGCGCCAAGCGCGTGATGCACGGCAAGACATCCAACGTGCAGCACTCGGGGAAAGAACTCTTCGCCGGATTGCCGTCGCCGATTTCGGTGATGCGCTATCACTCCCTCGTTGTCGACCCAGGGACGCTTCCTAACGAGTTGGAGGTCACGGCAACCGCGCAGGACAACCCCACCGAGATTCATGCAGTGCGGCATCGCGAACACCCTGTGTGGGGCGTGCAGTTTCACCCGGAGTCAGTGCTCACGCCGCAGGGGATGGACCTCCTACGGAACTTCCTCACGCTCGCCGATACGTGGAACAAGCGCACTTAGAGTCGCAATATCCATCGCCGCGTTACGCATGGTATGTCGTCGCTCTGCTCTTAGTCGCCAACGTATCGGCACACGTCGACAGGCAGATCCTGTCGCTTCTCGTCGACCCGATAAAACAGGACCTCGGTGTCAGTGACACCCGGATGGGACTGTTGATAGGGTCCTCATTCGGACTCTTCTACGCCACGTTAGGCCTGCCGCTCGGACGTCTCGCCGATTCCTGGAACCGGCGCAACATCATCGCGCTCGGGATAGCGCTGTGGAGCCTGATGACGGCGCTGTTCGGCGTCGCGAAGGGTTATCTGCAGCTGCTCCTCGCGCGCACCGGTGTAGGCGTCGGCGAGGCAGCGTTGATCCCGCCTGCGGTCTCGCTACTGGGGGACCTGTTCCCGCCGAAACGACTCGCAACAGCCATTTCATTTTTCAGCGCGGCTGTTTTCATCGGTTCCGGTCTCGCGTACTACATCAGCGGCGTCACTGTCGATGCGGTGTCCGGAATGGTAGCGCCAACGTTGCCAATTGTCGGCATCATACGCCCGTGGCAGGCAGTGTTTCTCGTGGTAGGGCTCCCGGGGCTTGTCATTGCTGCGCTCGTCGCGCTGACCGTACGCGAGCCAGAGCGACGCGGCGTTGCCGGTGCCACAATCCGAGAGACTGTCGCACACCTCACCAAGTTCCGCGCCGCCTTCCTGTGCCTAACGCTTGGCTACGCCATCTATACGATCGTGAATTATGGTACGGCGGCCTTTCTGCCAAGTTACTTCCGGCGCGTGCATGGGTGGACAGCGAGTGAGATTGGCCTATTCATGGGGGGCGGCACGACGATCTTCGGAACGTTAGGCATCATTTCAGGGGGCTGGCTCGCCGATCGCTGGCGCGACCGCGGTGTGATCGGCAGCAGACTGCTCATAGGCACCGTGGGGGCGCTCGGCGCGCTCGCGTCAGGCGCGGCGCTCTACACCACACGCGACGACACGACAGCCAAGCTGTTGCTCATACCACTCAACATTTTTCACGCGCTGCCGTTTGGAGCGGCGCCCGCAGCGCTCGTCGATCTGGCGCCGGCGCGGATGCGCGGTCAGATCACCGCGCTTTTCTACTTCGCGATCAACGTGATCGGCTTCACGCTCGGCCCGGTCGCCGTCGGGCAGTTCACCGATCGCGTCTATGGCGATAACGGCGTCGGGTATTCCATCCTCACGGTCGCGGCGATCTTTCTCCCAATTGCGGCGCTCTTGCTGGCAATCGGCAGCCGAGTGTATGGTGCGGCTCTCCGGCGCCTGCAGGCTGCATGATCCGACAAGCACTCGCATTCGCGTTTCTCGCCGCGGCCGCGTGTAGCAGAAGCTCTGATTCGACCGGGGCTGCGCCTTGGCGCACAGTGTTCGACTCGACAGGCGATACGATCGTCGCGCGAACGACCGGCGAGGTACCTGAAAGATTGATCCGGCGGTTGGTTCTCGAACAGAGAATTGGGGAAGCTGAGGGCAGTGATTCAGTCACCTTCGGCCAGATCTATTACGTCGTCCCGACAGACGACAACCGGATGTTCGTTTTCGACCACCAGGGACCCAGCATCAAGCTGTTCGATTCTACTGGGAAGCTGCTGCGTTTCGTGGGACGCAAGGGCAGTGGGCCCGGTGAGTTTGGGGAAATCAACGGCATGGACGTACTGCCTAACGGGCGACTGGTCCTGTGGGATGCCACTAACGGCCGCGTGAACGTGTACGACGACAGTGGCGACTTCAGTGGACAGTGGCGAATTCCGCTGGGAGGCTTCTTTACGAGCAACGCGCTGCGCGCGGATCGCAATGGAAACATCGTTCTCAACATCACAATCGCACGTCGCGAGGGCGTGATCGGCGGAGAATCGGGCTACATCAGATTCAATGAGCAGGGCACTGTTCGGGACACGCTACGAATTCCGAAATGGATTGACTCCACGCCGCAGATCGCCGGATCGCGCGGCAATCCGCCGCAGCTCATGGTCACGATGCCGCTCCCGTTTGCCCCGCAGCTCGTCCACTTGTGGAGCAAGTCAGGTGCGATGGTCTCCGGACCAAGCGCACCGTACGTCGCATACCTAACGAATGGCGCTGGCAAGCCACTGAAGATCGAGCGCGAGTGGAAGAGCGTTGCCGTTAAGCCTGAAGAAGCGGACGAGCAGCGCGCACGAACGGAGTGGCAAATCCGCTTGTCGATTCCTGAGTGGTCGTGGAAAGGACCAGCCGTCCCTGCCACGAAACCCGCCTACTCGTCGATTCTAGGCTCGGAGGATGGAGCGCTCTGGGTTGCGATCCACAGCGATGCGGTGAGACACGCAGAGGTTGACTCAGCGGCAGGTGAGCCAGGAATGCCGCCCATGCCGCCACAGCACTATCGGGAGCCTAACGTCTACGACGTCTTCACCCCGGATGGCCTGTACCTCGGTCGCGTCCAGGCCGATCGAGGCCAAGATATCATGCGCATGCGCGCCGGCCGCGTATGGGGAGTGCTGACCGACTCCCTTGGCGTCGCCTACGTCGCGCGCTGGCGCGTCGAACCGCCATTCTCACTCTCCAAATAGCAACCACTTCCGCACTCTGTCGATGAGCGCCTCGAGCATGGGAAGATCACCAGACACGGTCGAAACTCCAGCGCGCATCACGCAGGCGGTTGCTGAATCGGTCGCCCGTCATCTCGAAGCCGAGCTGGGGAACCGCGGACTTCTGTTGCGGGCCGACGTCCTCGCCGAAGCTCAGGCAGATGCGGCGCAGCTCGGCGCGCGCCTGAGGAACTCGGTCCTGCGTCGTTGCTATCCGGATTTCCGCACCGGTGACAGCGCGCTGGCCATCGAGTTCGAGAGCGATCAGGTGGCTGCGCGATTCGACTCGGCGCTGGCGTTCGGCGCCGCGACGGCGCGCGTCCTCTTACCTAACGCGTGCGATCAAAAGAAGGACAGCGAGACGATTGAGCTCGTCTGCGCGATCTTCAACCTCGGCATCGGTCTCGTCGACGGGCTGTGCGACGAAGACCGCGACGCGGGCGGCGAGTTTCTCGAGATCCTGCGGGGGCTCAACGTGGCGCGCGCCGCAGAGGAACCACGCGCGCGCGGCTGGCTTCACGGCGCACTTCCTCCTCAGCTCGCGGAGAATGCGGCAGCGGCGTTCTCCGTCGAGGTCATCGAGACGTTCTTCCATGCGCTGCACGACATGTATCCCGGCGATAGTCGGCTGGCGTTGCGATGCCACGTCGGCGGGCTGCTCAACGACGCGCTCGAAGCCGAGCGGCAATCCGTCGTCCGTACCGACTGCCGCACGCGTCAGGAGCTGATCGAGTTGTCGCGCCTAACGTCGGTACTCCCCTTCCTGATCATCGAGACGATTGCGGCCGGGAGACGAGCCTCCGACGAGCCGACTGCGGGAACACGGCTCGGCGAGGCGATGTGGCTCATCGACGACCTCGTTGATCTCTGCCAAGATGCGCGCAGCGGCTCGCTTAACGCCATTCTGCTGGCGGTCGCACCGGGTGAAGAGCGCGGACCTAACGAGCGCCTCGCCGCCCTCGAACGTCTGCTCGCATCGAAGACCATCGGCTCCGCGGCGGCCGACGCGGCCGAAAGGCTGCTCGCCGGCCTGCACCGCGGAGGACCTAGCTCAGATAGCGCCGAGCGCCAGTTATGCACTGCGTCGTTCTTGCAGTACGTCCACGCGTATGCTGGGATCTCGCCAATGGCGGCGGATCAACGAGCGGCGCTCTCGGCCTCTGCGGCGAGCATCGCCTCGAGCAGCTCAGTGTCCTCCACGCTGCGCTCGACAAGCGGCGGGATGTAGAGCGTCGCAACCGGCGGCGCGCGCTCGAGTTCCGACGCGAGATCGCCGAGCTGCAGCCACTGCACGGCCGAGCGGGTCAGTGGATGCGTCTTGGTCGTCACCATCGCCGCCTCGTGAGCGCGCGGATAAAAGCGCAGTAGGTACTCCTGGAGCGGCTCGAAATGCTTGGCCGAATAGCGCTCCGGCCGATAGGTCGGGTCGCCGACGACGGTCGGCTGCCAGACAATGCACGCGACGTCGTTCTGGATCGGGCGTCGGCGAAGCAGCAGGTCGGTCGCCTCGTACATTTGCACGCCGGTGGGCGCGATGTCGATGCCAAGGTCCACGAGCAGCGTGTCGAACGAGGACACGCCCGGGAAAACTTCGACGTGGAGCCCGAGAAGCGGGGCGGCCCGCGTGATTAGCGTCGTCGGATAGCAGTAGACCCACGGATGTCCATAGGTGGCGAGGCAAACCGGAGGATTGGCCACCGCGGCGGAGACCACCGCAGCGGCCATCCTGCGGTAAGTGGGCAGTCGGTCCCTTCCCGGCTCGTAGAGGGCGCCCAGCTCAGTCACTTCGGGACATAGCGTGGCCAGGTACTGCGGCATGCCATATCCAGATTCGATCACGAACGTGCGTGTGCAACGCCGGATCACCTGCTCAGCCTCGCGGGTGATCTGGTGCGTCCCGACGATGCCAGTCCCTACGATGCCGATGTCGAACGGCCAGACCGTCTGAACGTCCGTCGCCAGCTCCGTCAACCGAGCAGTTCCATCAACCGAAGTGTCGCACCAGTCCGCGCGTCGCTCGTGCTCGCCTGCTTGATCGCGTCGATCTCGGCCGCAACCTTCGCGTCGTGGTCGGCTTGCTCCATCTTCGTCTTCGTGACATTCACCCAGTCGTGTCTGCCCTTGATCGTGACCGTGATGCGAAACGGACTGACACCGAGTCCTCCGTTTAGAACGTCGGCGAGCTTCTTCGGGTCAGTTAGCGCAGACCGTTCGTCGGCACTCAGGTCATAGCCCGCGAGCGCCACCGCGGGATTCGTTTGGCAGTCGACGTAGAACGCGTAGTCTGCCTGTACGCGAGCAAGCGCCCGCTTGAGGTCGTCCAGCACGTCGTCCCCCTTGGCTCGATGGCGAGACGGTAATGTCGACAGGGCGTGGTGTCAATCGAAACTCTCATGGCGTTCGCGCGCCGCGCGGCGCGCGAGCACGAGCGCCGTTAGGCACGCAGCCGATGTGAAAGTGCGGTGCTGGTCGGAAACGACGATACCTCGCCTGAGTCTGCTGAAGGGCCATCGGCGCTGCCGATTCGGATGCGCATCGCCAGGTAACGGGATGCGCATTATCGGATGGCTGAGCCAGCCACCGTCGCTCTCCTGCAGAGCGACGAGCCTCTCGACTGCGCGCTCGACCGGCTCTCGGCTCGCCGCGCGTGCGTTGGCGAGAATCGAAAGCGACAACGCAGTCGCGAAAGCAGAGGTAGCGACACCGGGCGCGTTCCAACCGCCATCGTCTTGCTGCGTTCGAATGGCCCACGCGGCGGCGCGTTCGACAGGAGCGTGATCGCCCACAAGCAGAGCGAGTTCGACCGCTTGCAGGACGGTGTAGTGGGCCGACGTCCACCAGTAGGAGCTCCAGCTTCCGTCCGAGCATTGCCTCGAACGAACAAATCGCCAGGCGGCATCGACCTCCGCACGCCGCTCTCTCGGTGAAGCGGCCGCGAGAGCGCGACCGGCCATCGCGGTCACCTCCGTGTGCGGTTGGCACCATCCGCGAAAGCGCATCCATGGACCGACACCCATGAACCGACGGATCGGACCGGACTCGCGATACGTTGCGATGCCGCCGTCTTCCGCTCGCTGATGCGCGCAAAGAAAGCGAACCGCCCGCTCGACGGAGCTTCCTCGGTGACCCATAAGGGCGAGGAAGCGTAGCACGCAGGCCGTGGAGTCGGCGTCGCTCGGGACGTGCTCGTTATAGCCCCAGCCGCCGTCATCGTTCTGGTTCGCGACGAGCGTCTCCGTCGCTCGCCGAAAAGCACTTCGGTCAGCTTCCGCGAGGACGAGCGCAGTCCCGATGAAGCCGGTTGGCCACTCCGACGCTTCTCCTGCAGGAGTGCGGAAGTCCCGCCAGAGCCCGTCGGCCCCCTGAGTCTTCAGCAGGAAGTGCGTGGCGCGCTCCATGGCCCCATCCGCTGAGTCGCCGCCTGGCGGAGTCAAACTCACTGACCCTCGATGGACTGCCTAACGAGTCGCACAAGTTGCATCGGAACGCCCCTCGCTGCACGAGCACGTGCGATCAGTGAAAGTCCGGGCGTGCTCAAGGAACCGCACCCCGACGCGTCACGGCCGCCTCGCGGTACGAAGCTACTGTGTGCGCCGCGCGGCTCCTTCGACGCGCTTGGAACTAAGGCTCAGCCCATGTAACTTGCGAGGCGTGCTTTTAACGACCTCGCACGCTCCTCGTAGGGTCCAGTGAGGACTCTCGCCGTCATCCCCGCTCGCCTCGGGGCGACGCGCCTCCCCCGAAAACCTCTCCGCCTCCTCGCTGGTCAGCCGCTCATTATCCGCGTCTGGGAGCATGTCCTAGCCATGGACGTCGTTGACCGCGTCGTCGTGGCCACCGACAGCGGGGAAATCGCCTCTGTTGTCGCGCAGGCAGGCGGTACAGTGGCGATCACGCGTCCCGATCACCCGTCCGGCACCGACCGCGTCGCCGAAGTCGCCCTCGGCGCCCACGGCGACTACGCGACCTTCGACGTCGTGGTGAACGTGCAGGGCGACGAGCCCTTCATTCCCTCCGAGGCCGTACGCGGCGCGCGCGACATGGTGGCCGAGAGTGGCTTCGAGCTTGGCACCGCCGCGGTGCGCGCCGAGTCGAGCATCCTCAGCGATCCTGACGTCGTAAAGGTCGTCTGCGCCGACGACGGCCGTGCGCTTTATTTCTCGCGCGCCGCAGTTCCGCATTTGCGGCACCCATCGGACACGGACGCACGCGAGCGACTCGTCAGGCAGCACCTCGGCGTGTACGCGTACACTCGCGCCGCGCTCGCACGGTGGGTTGCGCTCTCCGCGCACCCGTTGGAAGTGAGCGAGCGGCTCGAGCAGTTGCGTCCGCTCGCAGCCGGAATGTCCATGGGCGTCGCGCTCGTCGATGCGCGCGCGCCCATTGCCGTAGATACCGAAGAAGATCTCATGCGCGCCAATGCGTATTGGGAAACTCGTTTCGCCGGACGGTCCGAACATGCCGCATAGCAATCCGGTCACCCGCTACATCTTCGTCACGGGAGGCGTCGTATCCTCGTTAGGTAAGGGGATCGCCGCCGCATCGATCGGACGGTTGCTCGTGGAGCGCGATCTGCGCGTCTCCATCATGAAATTCGACCCGTATCTCAACGTCGACCCCGGGACGATGTCGCCGTTTCAGCACGGCGAGGTCTACGTCACCGACGACGGCGCCGAGACGGACCTCGACCTCGGTCACTACGAGCGCTTCATCGACCGCTCGCTCTCGCAGCTCAACAACGTCACGACCGGTCGCATCTATCTCAACGTCATCCACAAAGAGCGCCGCGGCGAATATCTCGGTTCCACGGTGCAGGTGATCCCACACATCACCGACGAGATCAAAGCCGCCGTTAGGCGCCTCGCGCCGGGGAATGACGTCGTCGTCGTCGAAATCGGCGGCACCGTCGGCGACATCGAATCCCTGCCGTTCTTGGAAGCGATCCGTCAGTTCCGCCAGGAACTGGGACGCGAGAACGCGATCTTCATTCACCTAACGCTGGTCCCGTTCATCGCTGCGGCTGGCGAGGTTAAGACGAAGCCCACGCAGCACTCAGTGCGTGAGCTGATGGAAATAGGAATCCAGCCCGACTTCTTGATTTGCCGAACGGAGCGCCCACTCTCCGAAGACGTGAAGCGCAAGATCGCGCTCTTCTGCAACGTGGAGTTCGGCAACGTCATCGAGAGCCGCGATGTGCCGACCATCTACCAAATCCCTCTGACCTTCCATGATCAGGGGCTTGATGAACGAATCGTCAGGCGCCTCGGCCTCGAAGCACCAGAGCCGGACCTCTCGACGTGGCGCACCATGGTGCAGCGCGTCGTGAATCCGCACGATCGCGTGCGCATCGCCGTCGTCGGCAAATACACGGAGCTCGTCGACAGCTACAAGAGCGTGCACGAAGCGCTCATTCACGGCGGCATCGGAAACGATGTCGGCGTCGACATCTCGTGGCTCTCGAGCGACCTCTTCACAGATTCAGATCGCGCGCGCGAGATACTGTCCACTTACCACGGCCTGCTCGTTCCAGGCGGATTTGGCGTTAGGGGAATCGACGGCATGGTCGAAGCGATTCACGCGGCGCGCGACACGGGACTTCCGTTCTTCGGCATCTGCCTCGGCATGCAGGTCGCCATCATCGAGTTCGCACGCAATGTGTTAGGCCTCGACGATTCCCATTCGAGCGAATTCGCTCCCGAATGCGGGCATCCCGTCGTGGCGCTGATGGAATCGCAGCAGCACGTGACCGATATGGGCGGAACGATGCGCCTTGGTGCATATCCGTGTCGCTTGGCGCGCGGCTCCAAAGCCGCCGAGATCTATGGAGTGCCAGAGGTTAGCGAGCGGCATCGTCATCGTTATGAAGTGTCGAATGCCTATCGCGACCAGTTCGTCGCCGGCGGACTTCGGCTTTGCGGCTTGTCACCCGACGGCTCGCTCGTGGAAATGGTCGAGCTGACGTCGCATCCTTGGTATGTCGGCTGCCAGTTCCACCCGGAGCTGCAGTCGCGCCCGAGCCGCCCGCATCCGCTTTTCGCGAGCTTCATCAGCGCAGCAGTGCTCGACAAGAGAAAGCGCGCAGCTGGACTCCCCACGCCGGGCGAGCTGGCGAGTACCGGCGACTGATAGCTCTGCTCTCGTGGCGACGCCCCCATTTCCGCCGGACCGTTTATTCCTTATCGCCGGCCCATGCGTTGTCGAATCGGACTCGCTCAACTTGCGAGTCGCGGAGGCTGTCGCTCGCTTAGCTGAATCGCTGCCGGGAGGCGTGATCTTCAAGGCGAGCTTCGACAAAGCAAATCGTTCCAATCGCGACGCGGCGCGCGGGCCAGGTTTCGAGGCCGGGCTTCGCGCGCTCGAGCGCGTGAAGAAGGAGACGGGCCTGCGCGTGCTCACTGACGTTCATCTTCCCGATCAGTGTGCGGAAGTCGCCGGAGTTGTCGACATGCTGCAGATCCCGGCCTTCCTCTGCCGCCAGACAGATCTCCTCGAAGCTGCCGGCGCGACTGGCAAGCCGGTGAACATCAAGAAAGGGCAGTGGATGCACCCTGAGGGCATGCGCGGCGCCGTCGACAAGGTGCGCGGTGCGCGCCCGGGCCGCAGCAACACGCCTAACGATGTCGCCGTGACGGAGCGCGGCACGTTCTTTGGATACGGCGACCTGGTTGTCGACAT
>DASYRX010000348.1:0-13940 GCA_036003845.1 Gemmatimonadaceae bacterium
TTCCATCTGGCGACAGCGCCGGACGGAAGGCGGAACCGTGTCTTCCCGAAATGACCGTTTGCGTGCCGGTCTCACGGTCGTACACGGCGAGCTGGAACTGCGGGAAGATCGCGTTGTAGCTCCAGTCGCCTTGCCGCTGCGAGTAGTAGACATAGCGACCGTTAGGACCGAAAGCTGCGCCTAACGTCTTGAGCGGAGGTGGGGCGCTGATCAGCGCGATGCCGCTGCCACCGTCCACGTTGTACATCCACAGCTTCGCGGCGCCGAAAAGACTCCCGCTCTTGGAAGCCACGACGTATTGACCGTCCGGGGTCCACTCTGGAGAGACGTACAGATCCGACATCCCCTTCGTGAGCTGCGTCGTGTCCTTCTTGTCGAGCGATATCAGCCAAAGGTTCTCGCCGCCTGATCGATCCGAGACAAAGACGATGCGTTTGCCATCGGGCGAGAATCGCGGCTGGACGTCGTACGGCATGCCGCTCGTGAGGCGCGTCGCCTTTCCGCCGCCGATCGGGAGCGTGTAGAGATCGCCTAATAAGTCGAAGACGATGCTCTGGCCGTCCGGACTGACGTCCAGCGACATCCAGGACGCCTTGTTTGTCGTAAAGCTGATCTTACGGGCGGCGGTCAGCGGCAGATCGGGTTTCTTGGGGCCGGCGGCGGCTGGCCCTTGCGCGAGCAGCGAGGGGGCGAGCGCGAGCCCGGCCAGGGCAACAAGCGTGCGGCCAGGTGTGGTCCTGCGAATCATGGGGGGTGCTCCAGAAGCGGACGATGCGGGAAGCTGCGAACGTCAATGCTTAAAGCGGAGCCTCAAGCTGTCCAGTGTAGTCGCGCGGTCAGACTCCACACGGAGCACACGGAGTCTGACCCCACATGGAGTCTGACCCCGCATGGAGTCTGACCCCGTCAGGCTGGAAGCTGGTCCGGCGCCATTGCCCCAGTCATGACAGCAACGGCGTCGCTCATCGTCACGCGTTTCGGATCCAGGACGGCAACGCGGCGCCCGAGTCGCGCCACGTGAATGCGATCCGCCACTTCGAAGACGTGCGGCATGTTGTGCGAAATGAGTACGACGGAGAGGCCGCGCTCGCGCACGCGACGGATGAGATCGAGCACGAGGTTTCCTTCCTTCACGCCTAACGCCGCTGTGGGCTCGTCCATGATCACCACATGGCGTGCAAAGGCGGCGCTGCGTGCCACCGCCACGCCTTGCCGCTGGCCACCGGAGAGCGTTTCGACGGCTTGCTTCATCGAACGCACGCCGATCCCGAGCTCCTGCATGTACGCCGTACTCCCCTCGAGCATGCGTCGCTTGTCGAGCATACGGAGCACGTGACCAGTGAAACCTGGTCGCCGGAGCTCACGCCCCAAGAAAAGGTTTTCGACGATGCTCAGTGCCGGCGCGACGGCCAGCTCCTGATACAGCGTCTCGATGCCGGCTCGTCGAGCATCACTCGGCGAGCGAAAATGAGTGCGCACTCCGTCGACAAATATTTCGCCGCGATCGGGGCCGAGCGCGCCGGAGAGCACTTTGATGAGCGTCGATTTGCCGGCGCCGTTGTCTCCGATTAGGCCGAGGATCTCGCTGGCACGCAGCTCGAAGTCAGTTCCGTCGAGCGCCGTCACGTGGCCGAAGTGTTTGACGATCCCTCTCGCCTCGAGCACCAGACGATCGGTCATGCGTCGCCTCCCCCCCGCTGCGCAACGCGACGCGAAAACTGATCTGTCGCCACGGCGATGATCACGAGAACTCCCGTGACGAGCATCTGGTAAACGGACGACACTCCCATGAGCGTGAGCCCGTTTCGGAAGACGCCGACGATCAGCGCCCCGACGAGAGAGCTGAGCACTAATCCGCGTCCGCCGAAGAGGCTCGTGCCGCCGACAACGACCGCGGTGATCGCCTCGAGGTTCTCCGACTGTCCCGCGTTAGGGTCACCCACGCCTGTCCGCGCGACGGAGAGGAGCGCAGCGAGCCCGTAACAGACTCCTGCCAGGAGATACACGCCGAGCAGAACGCGCTGCGTCGCGATTCCGGTGAGGCGCGCGCCTTCGGGGTTGTTGCCGACAGCATACACATGACGTCCCGCCGCTGTCTGGCTCAAGGCGAAAGCGGCCAGCGCATAGAGGGCGAGCATCAGCAACACGCCATAGACGACAGAGCTGCCGCCAAGCTGGAACGCGTTGCCGAGTGTCGTTAGGCCGGAGGGGACGTCGGTGATCGTCTGCGCGTTGGAATACAGCTGCGTGACGGCGAACGCGATGTTGAGCGTGCCTAACGTCACGATGAAGGGCGGCAGCCGCCAGCGCGTCACCAGCAGGCCGTTGATCGCGCCGAACAGCGTCGTCGCGCCGATGCCTGCCGCGATTGCCAGTGCCGGCGGAAGCTGATGATCGACGGCCAGTTTCGTCATCACGATCCCGCCGAGCGCCATCACCATGCCACACGAGAGGTCGACGCCCTGCCGTCAGAATCACCAGCGTTTGCCCGATCGCGATGACGCCGACAACCATCACCTGCTGAAGAACGATGGAAAGGTTGTCGGCCGTGAGAAATCGGTCGCTACGTGACGCGAAGAACAGGCATGCGACGATGAGTGCGAGCAACGGTCCGAGAGTCCCCAGCAGTCGGGCTCTCATGCGTTACCTAACGCCGCGCGGCATCTACTTGCGGCCGAAGCACAGCTGCAGGCCCGTCGCGACATCCTTGCTTTCCACCCCCCTCACCTTGTTTGCCGCGATGAGACTCACGCCCGTATCTGTGTATCCGCTTGGCTTCTTTCCGGTTCGTATGAACGTCATTCCCGCCGCCACGCCTAACTCGGCCATCTTCACCGGATACTGCTGCGCCGTTGCGGCTATCGCGCCGCTGCCGACGTCACGCACGCCCTGGCACCCGCCGTCGACTGAAACGAGGACGACTGACTTTTCCTTCCCCTTGGCCTTGAGCGCTTTGTACGCTCCGGCGGCGGACGGCTCGTTGATCGTGTAGACGACGTTGATGTCGGGATTTTTCTGGAGACAATTCTCCATCGCCGTCTGCCCGCGTGTCTGATCGCCGTAGCTATCTGCCATGCAGACAACCTCCGGTGCCGTGCCGAGTGTGTTCACGGCCGCAGCCGGCGCTTGCAAGCCGAAGCCTTTGAGGAAGCCGTTATGTCGCTGAGCACCGACTGGATGCCCGGGGAAGAGATCGATGGTGGCAATGCGGGCCGGCTTCGCGCCTAACGCGGCGCGCGCGTAACGCCCAATGAGCGTTCCGGCGCTGTAGTTGTCAGTGGCGAAGAGCGCATCGCTGGCGTCGACGGGGTCAGTCGGGCTATCCAGCGCGATGACGAGAATGCCTTTCGCGCGCGCCTTGCTGATGGATGGTACGATCGCTTTGGAGTCGTTTGGGGTGATAAGGATGACTTTGGCGCCGGCCGCGATCATGTTCTCCAGTGCCGTCACCTGTCCCACGTTGTCGCCGTCGTTCTTCCCAGATCCGGATACGAGTCGTGCACCGTTAGCCCTAGCAGCCGCCTCGGCGCCTTCTCGCATCTTGACGAAGAAGGGATTTGTGGAGGTCTTGGTGATGAGGCCGATGACCGGCTGTGCCGACGCGAGTGACGGCGGCACGAAGAGCGCGAAAACGAGTACGACACGAAGGAGCATCGATTGAACGCTGCGGCGGTTGACGCCAAGGGAATTGAAGGCGGCGCATCGCTCAAGCAAGAGCCCAGGATTCTTGTTTGCGGTGAGGCTCTCATGGATGTGTTCCCCGGCGCGACGACCCCCGACGGACTCTCGCTCGAAGCGCGCGTCGGCGGCTCACCGTTCAACGTCGCGCTCGGCCTGGCGCGCATGGCGCAACCCGTGGCGTTCATGGGATGCATCTCCCGCGATCCATTTGGCGAGCGCCTTCTTGCGGCCCTCGCCGAGGAGAACGTCGACGTTCGCGCGGTCCAGCGCACCAGCGCGGCGACCACATTGAGCATTGTCGGTGTCGCGAGGCACGGCGCACCCGCATACGCGTTTCACGGAGCAAAAGGAGCGGACCGGCAGCTCGGTCCGCGGGTGCTCGATCTCATTCCGCGGAGCTTGCGCGCGCTGCACGTCGGCTCGTACGCGATGGTGGTGGAGCCGATCGCCGCGACACTGCGCGCACTGGTCGACCGCTGGCACACCGAGATCATAGTGGCCTGGGATCCAAACGTTAGGCTCTCTGTCGAGCCTAACGCAGACTGTTGGCGTTCCCAACTCGCGTGGATGCTTCCGCGCACACACCTGCTCAAGCTCAGTGAGGAAGATCTCGAGCTGCTCGCTCCGGGGGCCGCGCACGAGGAGTTTGCGATGCAGGCGCTGTCTTGCGGCGTGCGGCTTGTCGTGATCACGCACGGATCGCGCGGTGCTAGTGCCTGGTGGTCGACGGGTCACGTCGACGTCCCTGCGAAGTCGGTTGTCGTCGCAGACAGCGTCGGTGCGGGAGACGCCTTTCAGGCGGCGCTGCTGTCATGGTTTGCCGAGAAGGATCGGCTCACTCAGGACGGCGTAGCATTTACAGACAGCAGCGCCGCTCTCGCAGCACTTGAGTTCGCGACGTGGGCCGCGGCTATCACGTGCACGCGCCATGGCGCCGTGTTGCCGCGTCGCGACGAACTGCGAGAGCAGTTCGGCTAGACGATTCCGACGTTTCCGATCGGGATTTCGCTGCGCCTAACGCGGCGCAGGACAGCGCGTGCAGTGAGCTTTGGAATCAGCTGCACAGCACTCCGCCGCACGACGACCATTGGAATTCTGCGGCGCCGAGGCGCGAGCGCGCGCCGGTCGTAACCCGGTGGGAATTTCCAGAACGCCGTGATTCCGGCAAACAACGCCGTGACCAGCATGAAGCCTGCCGCGAGATGGATCGGCAGGAACGCAGACGGGCCGCGTACGAGGTTTATGAGCCACGCCACGGCGACAAGGACAAAGACGCCCAATTGAAGCGCCGCAAAACCGAGCGGCCGCGCGGACTGCTTGGCCTTTGGCGTGATGGTATACGTGCCATAGTTGGCGCGAATGGCGTCGCGCAAGGCGAGCACGAAATACGGCCACTTCACGAAGCCAACGAACGCCGAACGCCAGTGCGCGCCGATTTCAGTCTTTGGATCAACAAAGAATCGTTGGCGATAGAAGTCGCACAGCGTAATGGTCGCCCACACCAAGAATGTGTTGCGCAGGAATGCGCTGCCATTTCCCGCAGGGACGAACGACGCTGCGAGCATGAACACAAGCATTGCCAGCTGCAGCCCGATAATGACGCCACGCAGGTAGTACACACCGTGAGCGTACGTAAGAATGCGTTCAATCAGCGGCAGTTGCTTCGCGTACTTCGGAAAGACGCGCATCTTGAAGTCGAGCACTGAGCGCGCCCAGCGACGCTGTTGCTTCAGGTAACCGCTCCAATCGACCGGCGTTAGGCCGCGCGCGAGAATCTGCGGCACGTACACGCCGCGCCAGCCGCTAGTGCGGTACAGCAGCGTCATTACCATGTCATCCGCTTCGTGCGCCGCGAAACCACCGATGTCCTTGAGCGCGCTGACGCGATGCGTGTTGTGACAGCCAACGATGATCGGATAGCCGATCGCGTGTGTCGTCATCTGGACGGAGGAGTAATAAGCGTACGTCTCCTCAGCAGCGGCCTGCGCGATGAAGCTCGCTTTCTGATTGTAGTACGCCTGTACGGGCTGCACATACGCAACGAGCTCGTCATCGAAGTATCCGAGCACGCGATCGAGATAGGCGGGCTCCGGAACGTGATCGCTATCGAACGCCACGACGAAGTCGTACGAGTCGTAGCCGGTCTCCACGAGCCACGAGTTGTAGTTCCCGTACTTGGTGTGCGCCTTGAACTTCCCTTCAGCGGCCAGATACTGCGGCATGTTGAGCCGGGAGAAGTGCCGCGCGCCGGTCGCTTGACAGAGTGCCTTAACACGAGGGTCGTCACCCTCGTCCAGCACCCACGTGTCATGCGGGTACCGGATTGCCACGATGGCGCGGACTGTCTTCTCGAGCATGTCGATCGATTCACTGCCTGGGACGAACGTTACGGCAACCCCTACGCGCAAATTGTCTCGCGGTGCTTTCTCGCGCGGGACACGCATGAACGGAAGCGCGAACCAGCGTGATTCCCAGATCGCGAGCTCGAGCATCACAGTGCCGAGCAGGACTACAAAGATGAGTGGAACGCGCGTCCAATCGGTGTCGCGGATCCACGGATAGAGAATCGCCAGCAGCACCCACACGTGCAGTACGGTCAGCACGATGAACGCTGGATAGTCCCACCAGCGGAAACGAAGATCAGATTGCGTTGTAGATCGAGCGGGAAGCATTGACTAACGGCGGCACGTTCACTTCGCTACTACTCGCACAGCCTAACGGTTTGCACGTGCTGTGCCTGGACGAAAAACACATCGGGCCGATACGAGCCACGGCTCAGTTTGGCGCATCGGTGAACGAGTTGTCGCAAGCGGACCTATGCCGTGCTGTGCGAGTGAGCCTCGCGGCGCCGCGACGGCAGTCGCGCTACGAGATCAACGTGCGTGAGTGCAGTCAAGCCGTGCCGCGTGAGCGTCATGTCGTCCGCAGCCAAGCAGCTGAGTTCGATGACAGCCCGCGCGGGCGGGCGGGGGCGGAATGTGGCGTTCAGGCACATTGGCCGGAGCGGCAACCCACCGCTAGCGGCGCCCTTGAGCTGATTCGGACCCGGACGCGCACCTAACCTCAACTAACAAGCGCCCCTTGCTTCGCAGGATCCCGCAGAGCGCTGCCTAACGCCGTGCAGGCAGCGGCGACTCGAAATCCAGATTCACAAACGCCATTGCCAATTTGCGCTCGGTGGACGCCGGGCGCTTCAGGCCGCCGGCGACTTCCTCAGTTGTTCCGACGTTAGGCGGTGAACCCAGGGTGGAACCCGTCAGTGACACGCTATTGCCCACCAACTCGAACCGCACGTCGTCCAACCACGCCTCGTACGCGCCCATGTTTATCAAACCAATTCGCAGACCGGTGCTGTACTCGGGGATGTCAACGACAATGGAGTATTTGACCCAGCCACGCTCCTCGTCCGAGTTCCTGGCGGGGACGAACACCCTTGCTCCCGAATAGTCGTTCGCTAACTCCCGTCCTTTTCCCTCGACCCGCAAGAACAACAACGCGACGCCAGTATCCCGGCTAAAGCGCACGAACCCAGTCAGTCGGACACGGTGCCCGCGAAAGTGCTCTGCACTAATCGCCTGAGTCAACGAGGCCGAACTTGTTGGGTCTTTAACATTAGCTCTGATGTAGCCGCTCATCATTCCGGATCCACCTGGCCTGCGCGATACATCCGAGCCGACGTGATAGTCGCCCGAGGTATCCGTACTCGCGTTCCATCCGCCCGGGATCGCGCCCATTTGTGCCGCTACCGAACTGCTTCCTGCAGTCGAAACTGCGATTGCAGCGATCAAAGCGACCCCGCTCAGCGACTTGCCTGGATAACGCATATGCCGACCTCCTGTATCGCCATAACCTGCCCCGGAGACCTCGGGGTGAAGGGTCATCTGCGCCCGAACAACGGACTCACGATGACGCGATGACGCTGGAGAGCAGCATCGCTCCTGTGCACCGGGATGCGGATGTTGCTCTGTGGCTAACCCGCTCGGAAATGCAGCGGATCCCTAAGACTCTGCAGTTCGCGGTAGTAGTAGAGCGCCGTTGGCCGTCTGTTCTTGAATCTCAACCTTCTGAGAAACTCCACCTCGGTTGCGGTGGCGGTTCCGCTCAACGCTGTGCTAGCAAGGAATTCCTCAAGCCCCGGCTCCTCAGTGAGACGCTCGGGTTCACGCTCGGCGAACACGAACTTCCGCAGCGGCTCGTCAGCGACGCGGTGGTTCAGAACGATTTCGAGGCCTAACGTGGCTAAGTCGACATCCCAGGAGTCGATCAGCGGACCCAGGAACGCCACGCACTGCTCCTTCGTCACGTGGAAGACGTCGGTGTCGAGGAACTCGAGTACGATTACGCGCATCTCTTCGAAGCTGCGGCCGCTGAGTCGTGCCACTGCGCGCAGCCACCGGTCGTTCTTTAGCTCGCTTCTGGAAATGGACTTTACGACGTCCAGTAGCTTCTGCGTCACCAGGCGTTCGAGCTCACCAAAGGGCTGTCGCTCAAAGATTGCGCGGACGTGTGGCTCTCGGTCTGCGTGGCACTTGCCCAGGATTAACGCGCGGACCTCTTGGAAAAGCGGTGCGGTCTCGTCCCCAAGCTCCCGCTTCAGATCCTCTTTTCGGGCGACTTCTGCGAGTCTCGCGAGCTCTCCTTTCGGGAGCTTAAGGAGGCTGTCCATCCTGTCGTAGATGTCAGTCCGATTTGGCGCGGGGGGGGCCTTCTTCCGCGTCAGAAGCTGGGACACATAGGACTCGGTGACGCGAGCGGCGCGGGCGAGATCCTTCTGTTCTAGTCCCAGTTCGTCGAGTCGCTGACGGACAATGATCGAGAGATCCATGGCTGGCTGATCGTGGACGATTAACCAAAGATAGTAAAGTGGTGCACACAATGCGAGTGTTTACTTGACAAAACTATTTAAGTGGGGTAAGATGCCACCACTAGAACGCGCGGTTCATGCTGGTTACCGAAGGAGCTGTCCATGTACGCACGCAACGTGACGCTGCACCTCAAGGCCGATGGCGCGCCTGAGTTTGCTCGAAGGATAGAAACGGACGTCCTGCCCGTGATGCGCAAGCAGATCGGCTTTAAGGACGAAGTGACGCTCGTCGCTGCTAACGGCACCGATGCGCTAGCCATTAGCCTGTGGGACAAGAAAGAGAGCGCGGACGCTTACAACCGCGACACGTATCCCGAAGTGCTAAAGAGCCTGGTGAACGTTGTTGAAGGGACGCCAGCGATCGGTGGCTACGAAGTATCGAACTCGACGTTCCACAAGATCGGCGCACGCATCTAGGGCGACTGCGCGCTGCGTTTAAGCGAGCGGTGTGTTCGATATAAGGAGGGCGGACGCGAGTCCGCCCTCCTTCTTTTGCCTAACGTTTTCGGCGGGTGCAGCTCCGGCCTAGGTTATAAGCCGCAACGCACTGGTGCGTATCGACGAAGACGACGCCGTCAAACTCGAGCGGAAAACTGCCGCCAGATCGAAGGCAAGGTCGTAGGCCGCGTAACCGACATGTCGAAAGTCGACGGGCCCACAGTTCTATGACATACACGGAGCTTGTGCGCATTACCTTGGCGCGTCATGAGGCCAATCTGCATCGCGATCATGGCGGCTCTCACCCCGGCACTCCTCCTCGCACAGGACAGCGCACTCACGCGCATCCTCATCGCCAACCGTCACGCCATCAGGTTGAGCGGGGGCCGTTTGGACGGCCGTGGCGGGCGTATGCTCGTCGACGAAGGAAAGAGCGCGCGATTCTTCCTGGTTGGTGAAGAGCACGGCGTCGCTCAAACGCCGGCCATCGTGCAGGCGTTGCT
Source organism: Gemmatimonadaceae bacterium (assembly GCA_036003845.1). Classification (GTDB taxonomy): domain Bacteria; phylum Gemmatimonadota; class Gemmatimonadetes; order Gemmatimonadales; family Gemmatimonadaceae; genus DASYRX01. Next base: position 9,487 of record DASYRX010000348.1, read on the forward strand.
GAGCGAGCTGCGCCCAGCCGGCTACAACACATTTGCGATCGAGGTGAGCCCGCTTCAGGGTCAGCGACTGGATGCGATCGCGCGCGGCCCCCGTGCGACCGAGCGTCTCGATTCGCTCATGGCAACGTGGTTCAGCGCCGTGCCGTTCTACACGTTGGCAGAAGAGCGTTCGCTGTTGGCGTCCGCCATGACGGCGCAGGAGTCGCTCGCGCCAATGCGCATCTGGGGCTTGGACTACGACGTCTCCGCCGATCGCTTATTCCTCCGCGAGTTGGAAGCGCTGGCGCCGCCGTCGGGGCGCGCCGCCGTTCAGCGCGCGCGCGCGCTCGCCGACAGCGGATTCGCAGCAGTGAGCCGGCCGGGACGACCCGATCCCTCCAAGCTATTCGCCTGGTCGGCCCCGGATTCGATCTTTACGGCGCTGCGCGCCGCGTTAGGCAGCAAGCCGCCCGCCCGAGGGAGCGCGATCATCGATGCGTTCGAGCGCACGGCGCGGATCAACAGGCTCTTTCTCTCCGGCCGTGTGTACGAGTCCAACCTCATGCGCTCGGGTTACCTGCGCGAGAATTTCACCAAACACTTCGCGACGGCCTCTCGCGGCGGCGTGACGCCACGCGTGCTCTTCAAGTTCGGCGGCAGTCACATGATGCGCGGCTGGAATTACACGCACACGCTCGACATCGGCACGGCCGCGACGATCATCGCCGAGTCGCGCGGCGAGCGCAGCTTCAACGTCTTGATACTCGGAGGACCAGGATCCAAGTCGACGCGCATGAACATCATGAGCCTGCAGTACGACGCGCTGGGCGACGCAGAGATCGAGGACGATAATGTCGCCTGGCTCCGCCCCGCTGTTGCCGATAGCGGCTGGTCGCTGTTCGACATGCGTGCCGTCCGCCTGGACTACGTCAAGCGTCGCGCGCAGGCCCTCACGCCCGTCCAGGACCGCTTCCTTCACGCCTATGATGCGATCGTGGTGCTGAAGGGAAGCACGCCGGGCACCGCTCGGCGGCTAGACGTTCGCTAGCGCCCAGCGTCACTGGCGCGTATTGCTCAATGGTGTATGCGTAACCAAAGCCTGCGTCATCGGTTGCGGGTTGTCGCCCTCCTCACCGCAGCGCTCGCGTGTGGCGGAGGGGGTGAGGTGGCTGGGCCTGGCCCGATCACCCAGCTGAGTTTGATCCTGCCGGCCGACAGCATGCACATCGGTGAGGTCCTCCAGGCCACGTTGGCGGCGAAGGACGGAAGCGGCGCTGCCGTGTCTGCCGAAGTATGGGACGCCGTGTGGACGTCTTCGACGCCATCGGTGGCAAGCGTGACGCAGCGTGGCATTGTGAGAGCTGTTGGAATCGGCCAAACGAGAATTGGCGCGACAATCGGCGGACACTCGAGCGAAGTATTGATGCGCGTCGTTGCAATTCCCGTTGCGCTCGTGTCGCTCAGTCCCTTGAGCATCGTGCTGCCGCCCGGCGCGACTCGTCAGCTCCTTGCGGTGCCGCTCGATGCCACCGGCCGCGAACTGCAGGGACGCAGCATTGCCTGGCTCAGCTCGGACACGTCAGTGGTGGTCGTCTCTACGAGCGGTGTGGTGACGGCACTGTCACCCGGAATTACAAGCGTGCACGCGATCAGCGAGGGATCGTACGCGTCGGCCGACGTGCGCGTGAGCGGCCCGCCCGGCGCGGTCGCCAAGGTGACGCTGATCCCCGCGGCAGCGGGTATAAAGATTGGCGAGAGCCTGCAGCTGGCGACGATCCTGGAGGACGCCATCGGTAACGTTGCAACCGATCGCCCGGTGACATGGACGACGAGCGCGCCATCTGTGGCGACTGTTTCGGCGAGCGGGCGAGTGACAGGTGTTGGCGCAGGCTCCGCCGTCATCGAAGCGATGAGCGAACAGATCCGTGGCCGCGCGACGATTACTGTGCTGGACCCTAACGATGCGATTACAGTGAATTTTGCGTCGCCGGATAGCAACGACGTTGTCAGCGACACGCTGGCGATCTACTCGAGTGCGAGCGGGCGCAATCCGATCGTGCGCGCGTACGCAGTCGTCGCGAGCAAGGAAACAGAGCTCAGCGAAAAGCGAGTCGGGTTCAATGGGCTGCAGCAGGCGTGGATTGGAACGCTCGACATGCGCGACCTTCGTTACGGACCATATGAACTGGTCGTGACAGTTTGGGACAGCAAGGGGAACATTGGAATCGGCACCGTGCTGTTTAAGCGCGGTGCGCGGACCGGGGCAGGCGGGACCACGATCCCGCCCAAGATCAAGTAAGAGCGCAACCTTTCGCGCCGTTAGGCAGGCTCAGCGCGCGACGCCTTTCAGGATGCGATCCACTACACGCCCACGCGGCAAGGCCGGGCGCCCGGGAAGGATGTTCCATCCGTTGAACACGATCACGAGATCCAACTCCGGCACAGCCATCGGGATCTGACCGCCGAAGCCCGAGCCGGACCAGATGAACTTCGTCGTGTCCATCGGGTTCTGATACAGCCACCACTTGAGCCCATAACTCGGCGCGTTAGGCACCGGAGCGACGCGGATTGCCGGTGTCACGGATTGCTTCACCCAGTCCGGTGAGAGGACCCGCCGGCCATTCCACAAACCGTTCTTGAGAAAGAGGTACCAGATGCGCGCCAGATCACGTGCTTCGAGGTACAGCCCGCCTTCTGCGTCGATGATGCCGGCCGGCGTGCGCTTCCAGTGCCAGCGCTCGATGCCTAACGGACCGAAGAGATATCGCGAGGCGTACTCCTCGATGTCCGTGCCGGTGGCCTTCCAGAAGACGTGCGCGAGGAGCTCGGATTCTCCGCTGCTATAGTTGAACTGAGAGCCGGGCTCGCGAGCCATGGGCCTGTCGATCGTGAACTGCACCCAGTCGTAGCTCGCCTCCATGTTGACCGCGGCGTTGTTGGGATCGACGTACGGGAGGTTCTCGTTCCAATCCAAGCCGCCGGTCATCGTTAGGAGATGACGCAGCGTCATGCGACGTTTGCGATCGTCGATGTTCTTGACCTTGGACGTGTCGAAGAACGAGAGAACTTTGCTGTCGAGGCTGGGGAACTCGCCGCGCGTCACCGCCGTGCCGATCACGACGGACGTGACGGTCTTGGTTACCGACTGCAGCGTGTGCAGGTCGCCGCGGCGGTAGGTCGGGTGCCACCATGGCTGGTAGTAGTTGTACGGCCCCGTTAGGTGGTGCGGGTTGAGCGGGCTGCTGATGAGCGCGGAATCATGGTAGATCTTGTCGTAGTCGTGCTGATACGACTTGTCGTAGGCGATGCTGCCGCGGCGAATGACGAGAAAGCGATCGACGTATCCGTAGCGGCCGTCTTTGATCTCCGAGTCGATGCTGTCCAGGACGGCAACGTTGATCCCGGCTGATGTCGCGTCAGTCGTGGGCCACGTACGACCGGGATATCCGCTCTGTGCCCTAACGAGGGAAGAGCCAAGTAGCGTCAGAGCGATGACGGCGCTTTTCACTCTCATATGTCCTCAAGTTCAAAAGCATCTAGCCGCGGATTTGCGCGGGTGAACGCTGTAAGCGCGAGTTTGGCCGTTTCAGCGTATATCCGCGCAACTCGCGGCAAAACAGAAGGCCTTTTTGAAAGACTCGCGCCGGCAAGTATGTCCTGCGCGTCGCGTGACGACTAGCAGAAGATTGCTCGCTGGTCTTTACGAGCGTAGCTCCAGCGCTATTTGCCCAGCAAACGCGATCCGAGAGCGGCGATCGTCCCCTGACTCCGGTGAAGATCGGAATGACGATGACATCGTCGAGGTTTCTGTCTGTCCCTCGATCAAGCGGCGATGTGAATTGCTACTCCCAGTTCGGTCCAGTCGTACCGCAAGCAGCGGTCCATTGCCGCTACTTGCGCCCACGCCAATACTACGTTACGAATTACGTAACTGCTTACGGAGTTTCTGGTGGACTACGTTCGTCACCTCGGCGCCCTCGTTCTGGACCATCGCTTTCGTCGCCTGAGCGAGAACTTCCTGCGCACCGGCGAGGAGTGCTATGGCGCGCTCGATCTCCCGTTTCGCGCGCGCTGGGCCAGCACGTACCTGCTGCTCGAAGAGTCCGGCCCGCTCGGTATTACCGAAATCGCCGACGCCCTCAAGCTCACGCATCCCGCTGTCATCGCAATTACTGACGAGATGCGCGACGCTGGGATCCTGTCGTCCGCGCGCGATCGTGATGATGCGAGGCGTCGCGCGGTTGCGCTCACGACGAAGGGCCGCGCGCTCTCCAAGAAACTGCACGAGCTGTGGCAGGCGATGGCACAGGCACAGCGACGCCGATTCACCGATGCCGGATGCGACATCGTTGCCGTCCTCGACGCGATCGATGACGGTCTCATGACGCAGCCGCTTGCAACTGATATCCTCAGTCGAGTACGCGGTGCGGGTCCACGCAGGAAGGCGCGCGCCACAGTCGCTGCAGCGGCGTTTG
>DASYRX010000349.1:0-46627 GCA_036003845.1 Gemmatimonadaceae bacterium
CGGCGCCGAGGAGCTCTCGCAGCACATTAGCCGTTTGTTCGAGAAGCTGACGGCACAGGTGCATTTCTGGGGCGGCAGCGTCGTGACATTCATCGGCGACGCGATGCTCTGCTGGTTCGGCGGTGCAGACAACGACTCGCCTGACGAGGCCAGCGCGCGCGCTGCGCAGGCGGCGTTCGCCCTGCAAAATACCATCGCCTCATTCAAGCAACTGCGCGCGGGGAATGGCCGCTCGATAGCGTTCGCGCTCAAAGTCGGCATCGCGTCAGGCAACGTGCGCCGCTTCCTGATTGGGTCAGGGAGCGAGCGGGTCTACGATCTCCTGGCGGGAAAGACCGTCGATCGCGCGGTCGCCGCGGCGAGCACTGCGCGTCCGGGAGAGGTGGTCGTGACGCAGGAGATCTTTCGGCGCGTCGGCCTGGCCGCCGCCACCGCGGATGGCGAGTCCAACAGTGAGTTCCTGCCCGTGAGCGCTGCGGCAACATCGCAGGCGCCACCGCCAGCGCCAGAAGCGATCCTCACAAGCGAACAGATTCGTCCGTGGCTGCCCGCGGCCGTCTACGAGCGCCTAACTAGCGGGCAGTCCTTTTTGGCGGAGTTCCGTTCGGCGATTCCGCTATTTGTCCACTTCGAGAGCGTCGACGTCGATGGTGAAGAGGCCGGCCCGGCTTTGGACGCTTTCGTGCGCCAGGTAGCCGAGGTGGTTAGGCACTATGGCGGTGAGCTGCTGCAGGTCGTCGCCGGTGACAAGGGGAATCATCTCTACGTGACGTTCGGCGTTCCTGTCGCGCACGATGACGACGAAGAGCGCGCGATGGCTGCCGCCCTGGATCTGCGCGACGTGGCGTCGCGATCACCCGGCATCCTCTCCACCAAGATCGGTCTCAGCCGCGGACGCACATTCGTTGGCCTCTTCGGCGCGCCCAGTCGTCACAGCTATGCCGCGTTAGGCGATACTGTGAATCTCGCGGCGCGGCTCATGGGCCACGCCGCGGCCGGTCAAATACTCGTCAGCGACCGCATCAAGAGCGATGCCGCCTTCACCATGGTCCCGCGCGGCAGTATCCAGGTCAAAGGACGCGCGGAGCCCGTCGCGATTCGAGAGCTCGTCGCTCGACGTGACGATGCGCCAACGCGCCGGCGCGAGCATGCTGGTGAGCTCGTAGGTCGTGCACGCGAGCTCGATGCGCTGTTCGCGGCGCTCGAGCAGCCTCGCGACGCATCGTTCGTCGCAGCCATCGACGGCGAAGCGGGCATCGGCAAGAGCCGCTTGTTAGGTGCGCTCGTCGATCGTATGCAGGGAGCGCGCGTTTTGGGCGGCTGGGCAGAATCTGTCGGCCACCAGTCGGCCTACCATGCATGGGTCGGAGTTCTGCGCGCATTGATCAGCGCCACGAGTGAGTCCCCGGCGTCGCGACGCGAAGCGCTGACTGCTCGACTCGCCGAGCTGGGGCCCGACGCAACGCGCCGCGCACCACTGCTTGCTCCGCTGCTGCGTCTCGAGATCGCGGACAACGAGTTGACGGCGCAGATGGCGGGCGACATCCGCGCCAACAACACGCGTATGCTCGTTGCCGATCTGCTCGCGAACGCCGCCCAGGGGGCGCCGCTCTTGCTCACGTTCGAAGACGCGCACTGGTTCGACTCGGCGTCCTGGGCATTGTTGCGCGAAGTCCGTCGTCGCGTCGGCAACTTGAAGATCGTCATCACGGCGCGCCCGGAAAGCGAACACGATGCCGCAGGCGCCGCCGAATACCGCCGTTTCCTGCAAGAGCCGCACACGCTGCACGTCCCGTTAGGTGCGCTGCCCGCCGAGGACTCCCTTCTCCTCGCCGCTCATCGACTGGGAGTGTCGACGCTGCCGCCACCTGTCGCGCGCGCCGTGCGGCAGCGTGCAGAAGGAAACCCACTCTACGTTCAGGAGCTCGTCCTCGCGATGTTGGACGCCGGGCACATCATCGTCAGCGACGGTGAGTGCGCGCTCGCGAGTGGTCTCAATGAAGATGCGCTGGCCGAGTATCCAGAGACTGTGGAAGGGATCGTGGCGAGTCGTGTCGACAGGTTGTCGCCTGACGAGCAGCTCACGGTCAAAGTCGCGAGTGTCATCGGCCGCCGCTTTGCGGTCGACGCGCTGCGCGACATACATCCGGCCGCGCCGAAACGCGAAGCGCTCGATGGATGGCTTGCCACATTGGAGCAGCGTGGCCTCACCGCGCCCGACGTCGTCGAAGGCCGGCCCGCGTTCACGTTCACGCACGCGGTCCTGCAGCAGGTCGTCTACGACAGCCTGCTATTCGCGCACCGAAAGGGATTGCATAGGTCCGTCGCCGAGTGGATCGAGCGTGAGGAGCACAGCGACCTAACGCCGCACTACCCGGCGCTTGCCAGGCATTGGGAAGTCGCCGGCGACATCGTGCGCACGATCGATTACCTGGAGCGCGCCGGCGAGCAAGCGACAACGCTCTTCGCCAACGAGGAAGCCGTCTCGTTCCTGACAAAGGCGCAGCAGCTCGCCAAGACACAACCGACAGCAACGGACATTGCACCGAGTGAGCGGCTGGCCAAGTGGTCGCGCCTGTTAGGCAAGGCGTTTCTTGGCGAAGGTAATATCGACGCCGGGTATGCATCCATGCGCGACGCGCTTCGCCACTTGGGCCGACCGGAGCCGGGACGCGCCAAGATGGCGTTCGGACTGCTTGGCCACGTCGTGATTCAAACCGGACACCGTCTTGTGGGCGCGCGCTGGCTCTCGAAGGTCGGGAATCGCAACGCCGCCGTCGAAAGTGCGGAGATCTATCAGTTGCTCACGACGCCGTACTTCGCGCGCGGCGACTGGTTAGGCGGGCTATACGCAAACTGGTACACGGCGAACGTTGCGGAGCGCTATGCGGCGGACGAGCGCAGTAGCGGCCTCTTGGCACTGGCGCTGACGAACTTGGGCGGCGCCTGGCTCAACATCGTCCCCATACGCAGAATCGGGGATTGGTACTTGCACGCCGCTCGCAAGCGCGCGCTGGCGGATCGCGACTTCAGAGCACTCGGTTGGAACTACTTGGTGGAAGCGACCGTTCGTGTGATGAACTGTTATGTGGATGAAGCGCAGGCGCCAATTGACGAGGCGCGTCGAATTCTGCGCGAGCTTGGAGACGGCCGCCGTTGGGAGGAGGTCACGTACTTCCTAACGACTTGGCACTTCTACTGTGGACGCTATGACGCGAGCGTAGCTGCCGCTCGGGAGCAGCTCATGTCCGCGCAATCGCGCGACGACGTCGAATCGCAGCTGCTGGCGCGCAATCAGCTTGCATTGGTCGCTGTGGCCCGTGGCGAATCGAGTGAATCCGAGACTCATTTGGCGGAGGCGCTGAAGCTGCACGAACGGGGAGGCAACCTAGCCGAGCGAGTGTGCACGTTAGGCATCCGCGCGCTGGCGCTCGCGCGCGCGGCTGACACCAACGGCGCCAATGAAACGTTGCGGGCAACGGCGCCGCTTCTCGATCAGCTTGGAATCGGCAACCTCGCGATCGAAGGTTTCTCGGCCATGGTGGAAGCAGTGTTCGTGCTCGAGGACGCAGGCGCGTCGGATCTCGAGCTGCGTGCGCTGGCGCGCAAGGCGTGGCGTCTGCTGGCGAAGACCGCGAACACGCTGTCGCGCGTGCACAAGTCGCGCGCGTTGGTGCTCGACGGAGCGCTTGCGCGCAAGGAAGGCCGTGCCAAGCGAGCGGCGAAGCGGTGGCCGCGCGCCATCGCTCGCGCCGAGCGCGATCATGTGCCGTACGAGGCAGCGCGCGCACGTCTCGAATGGGCGAGCGATCTAGCGCTCAATGATTCGCGTCGTAGCGAACTTCTGCAGAATGCGCTCATAACATTTGAACAGTTAGGCACTCGCCATGAGTTCGAGCGGGCCTCGCGTCTTTTCTCATCATGACAGATAAGAAACGTGTAGTGATTCTTGGCGGCGGCGTCGGCGGCATGATCACCGCTCTCAACCTCAGCGACCCGAAAAATCCTCGGCGCCACGACTACGACATCACGCTCTACCAGTTAGGCTGGCGGCTCGGTGGAAAGGGGGCGAGCGGCCGCAACATGGATCCCGCATACAACTATCGCATCGAAGAGCACGGGCTCCACGTCTGGTTCGGCTGCTATGACAATGCGTTCCGTCAAATCCAGACTGTCTACGATGAATTGAATCGTCCGCCTGACGCACCGCTCGCGCGGTGGAGCGACGCGTTCAAGCCACACACCGCTGGTGGTACGCTCGACTTTACGCAGGGGCAGTGGCGCACGTGGCTCGAGGCATTTCCGCTCAACGATGCTGTCCCAGGATCGGGCGGATTGCTGCCGCTGCACGAGTACGCGCGCGAAGGATTCGAGTTGCTGCACACATTGCTGTATCAGGGTCCGCACACGCAGCCGTCGCCGACCGGCGCGCAGGACCCTGGTCTCCCGCCTGGCTCGTCCGAGGGAGCAACGGGTGCGGAGCGGAAAGGCAGCGCGTTCGAAGATGGCATCTTCCGCGCGCTCATTTGGCTCTTTTCGCATGTCGCCATTCTCGCATTTCTCGTCAGGCTCGGCGAGGGAATTGCGTTAGGCATCTCCCGCCTGTTTCTCCGCTGGCGCTGGGCACGCATCAAGAACCGCGTCGGCACGATACAGGGAACCGGCGAGCGCCACTACTGGCTCTTCGCCAACGCCATCTACGCCACGCTGCACGGCTTCTACAAGAACCGAGTCTTCGAGCGTGGATTCAAATCGCAGAATGGCATCGATTTTCGCGATTGGCTGGCGCGCTATTGCGTCGACGACGGCGGCTTCATGGTGAACTCCGAGTGGCTGCGCGGGATTTACGACGGGATGTTCGCCTACCAGAACGGCGACAACCGCACGCCGCCCGGCGCGCCATTCCCGCCTAACGCCAAATGCGAAGCGGGGGTCATGCTGTATTGCGGTCTGCGTCAATACGCGACGTACAAGGGCGCCGCTGTCTGGCGCATGCAGGCCGGCATGGGTGACGTCGTCTTCGCGCCGATGTACGAGGTGCTCCGGCGCCGTGGCGTCAAGATCAGGCTTTTTCATCGAGTGGAGGCGCTGCGATCCGCCGACGGACGCTCACTCACCTCGATCGAGATCGCTCGGCAGGCGACCGTAACGCCCGAGCAGGAGGCGCGCGGCGGCTACGACCCGCTGGTGACGATCAAGGGATTGCCGTGCTGGCCCAGTACGCCGTTGTACGACCAGCTCGTCGAGGGCGATCAGCTCAGGGCACAGGGCGTCAACCTCGAAGACTATTGCTCCACGTGGAAGCCCGTCGAGCGCTTCGAGCTGCGCGCGGAGCGCGACTTCGACGAAGCCGTGATGGCCATTTCGTTAGGCGCGATTCCGTATCTCTGCGGTGATCTCATTCGCGCCAACGACAAGTGGCGTGACATGGTGTACAACGTGCTCACGAACAAGACGCTCAGCGCGCAATTCTGGATGAATGAAACGGCGTCGCAACTCGGCTGGGCGCTCATGCAGCGACCGCTGATTTCATCGTACGACATCACGTACCTGGATACCTGGGCCGACATGTCGTACCTGCTGCACCGCGAGAACTGGCACATGCGGCCGCCGCACGAGGCGAATCGGCCCGGCAAGAGTGAACGAGGCCCTAACGAGGGCGTCACCGCCACGGACTACCCGATGCAGCTGTCGTACTTCTGTGGTCCCATGCCCGACGAGCCACCGCTGCCCATGACGCCCGTCGGGCCCAAAGCCGAGTGCGGTCAGCTGAATCAGGATCGTGAGAATGACAAGGCAAAGGATTGCGCGCGCACGCTGCTGGAGAGCGAAATCAGCACGTTCTTTCCGAACGCCATGACGAAGTTCCCGGTCCCCACGTTCCGCTGGGAACTGCTCGTCGACGGCCGGCCCGGGCGTCACGAGAACATCGCACGCCTGGATTCGCAGTACTTCCACGCCAACGTACAACCGTCCGAGCGCTACGTTCTGTCGCTGCCGGGGAGCGACAAATACAGGCTGGCACCTAACGAGTCGCGATTCGCGCGTCTTTCGCTCGCCGGAGATTGGACGGACTGCGGACTCAACGCCGGGTGTGTCGAAGCTGCCGTCATGTCAGGCATGCTCGCCTCCAACAATATCAGTCAGTACCCGGCGCGAGCCGATGTTGTCGGACTCTCGTGGTGGCGGTAGTCAGATACTCGCGCGGACCGATTGCACTGCGCGATTGGAAAACAAACAGCTGTGAGTGCCCAGTTCTGAGTGCGAAGTCCTCAGAATTTGGAGTGCCCTATTCTCAAGACTCTGCACTGACGACTGCTCACTCAGAGCTATTTGTTTTTTTGGTCAGATCCAATGATCTGCCTCGCCGCTAGGCGCGAAACGGTTCTACGAAACACAATTCGGTGTTCGTGCCGCGCGAGTAATGCAGCTGCGGTTTCACGTCAGGCAGCGTGATGCCGGCCGCCGCAGCGAGCGTGTTGACCTCGAACTCCGCCTCGGCGTCGGCCAGCTTCCAGGGCGCGTGCTTGATCGGTCCCCAGTACAACACGCCGTGTGAAACCGCGAACGCTGTATCGCGGTTTACAAGAAACGCCGCGAGCGTGCCGTCCGGAGGCACCGACGGTTCATTCGTCGGCCCGTACGTCGCCACTAAATCGGCCGCGGGCGCGAGCCGAGATGCATTACGATGTGCCACCATGTGATGGTACGTGCCGCGCTCAGTGAGCCGCATGTGCGCGTATTGATACGGTGTGTGAAAGAACCAACGCGCAACGAGAGAACCAAGCCAGCACGATGCGTCGATGCTGAAGAAGTAGACGCCACGTCCGTCCGGTTTGCCGTTGCGGCCAGGCACTCGCACGTACGTGCGAACGTTGATTTCGGGAAAGTCGCTCGTGCCGGGGATCGGAGGGAAAAATCGAAAGTGCAGATCCTCCATGTGCATTGGCACGAGTGACAGCCAGGCCTTGCCATCGAAGGTGTCCAGTTCGAAGTTAGCCGGCACGTGCCGGCGCATCTCGTCAGGCGCCAACGGCCACGATGCGAACAGCAAGTGCCGCCACTTCTGAAACATTATCCACGTGCCCTGCAGAGGTGCGGCGAATGTGCTCGATGTCGGCGCGGCGCTCATGCTCGATTCAATCTCCAGGTTCACAACAAACCAAAGCCTTCAGACACAAGCTCACAGTGTGAAGCCGTCAGCAAACGTGGTAGGCGAGCGCCACACCGCTGACAACTTTTGACTGGCTACGGGTAGCTGACAGCTTTGGTTAGATGTGGTGGATGGGAGGCGGAGCCTTCCTAACGAACGCAGATAATCCTGCCCAAGCCAAGTCACTGCAAGGCAGCTTTGCGGCTCTCCCCTCGTGCCAGCGATCTATCCGCGCCAACTCCCCTCGCCGTCGGCATCCACCTAACAGGAGGATAGCCCATGCATCAACCGCTTCGGCCTTTGCCCAAGCTTGTGCCTGTCCAGCCGGCTGTCGAGCCGCGTTACATCGCAGGGCTCCTCGCGATGATCATCGGAATTCAGATCGCGCTCGCGCTGGCGATCCTTTTCAAGTGGTTCCCAATCCTGCGCGAGCAGCCGAACCTTTTTACGGATCCCGTCCTCCTGTTCCCGTTCATCGAACAGCACCAAGGGCAATGGCGCGGCGCGATGTTCGCCGGTGTCATGACGTCCGCGCTCGCGGTCCCTTTGAGTGTGTACCTCGTCCGCTACTTCAGCAAAGATTACGCTGTCGACGAAGCCGCCCTGTTCGTCGGAGTCGGCGGCTTCATGTTCGATATCGCGGCAACCGTAATGAGTTTTCTCGGTACGCTGTGGCTCGCGCGTGAATACAACAGCGATCCGTCTCTGGCGAGCTATGTTTTCCGCTGGTCCGAGGCGTGGCGTGACGAAGGATTGAAGACGATTTCGTTTCTCGCGATTGGCATCTTCACGCTGCGCATCGCCTGGATCATGCGTGCAGCGCCGCAAACTACGTTCATTCAAGTCACGTCCTGGTTGTTCGGCCTGGTGATGTTGGTTATCGGCACGATGGACGCGTTAGGCCGCTTCGATCTCGGCGAGTACGGTGTCGTCAGTGGCTTCGGTCACATACTGTATTCGATCTGGGGCCTCGCGATCGGCTATTGGTTCTGGTTCAAAGCGCCCAAGCGCTCGACATTCATTCCACACCAAGAATCCTCAGATTCCGTCTGAGCGGGCGAAGCGACAGAGATTGAAGGATGCCTGAGACGCCCCCGTCCGACCTCGCGGCGCAGATCAACGCCCACACAGGGTCGCACTATCAAGTGGTGCGCGAGATCGGCCGAGGTGGCATGGCCATCGTGTTTCTCGCTTCCGATCTGCGTCACGGGCGACAGGTGGCTGTCAAAGTGTTGCGGCCGGAGGTCTCGGACGGCGTCGCGGCCGAGCGCTTTCATCGCGAGATCCGTATCGCGGCGCGCCTAACGCATCCGCGCATCGTTTCGGTGATCGATTCGGGCGATGCGAATGGCGTGCTGTACTACATCATGCCATTCATCGACGCGCCCACGCTGCGTGAGCACCTGGCCGGACGCGGCTCCTTGCAGTACGCCGAGGCTGCCGGTATCGCGCGCGACGTCGCGCGCGCGTTGGCGCACGCACACAGTTGCGGCGTCATTCACCGCGATGTGAAGCCGGAAAACATCATGCTCCCTGGTGGCGAAGCCGTCGTCACCGATTTCGGGATCGCGCGTGCTGTCGAAGGCGCGGGAGGAACGACGCTTACGCAAGCAGGGATGGCGTCCGGGACTCCGCTGTACATGAGCCCCGAGCAAGCGTTAGGCGAAGGCGACGCGGCGAGCGACGTCTACTCCCTTGGTTGCGTGCTCTTCGAGCTGCTGACGGGACGTCCGCCGTTCGAAGGGCAGAACGCGATGGCCATTCTCACGCGCCACACTCTCGAACACGCGCCGCATATCAGCGCCATCAATCGAGAAATCCCGCGATGGCTGAGTCAGATCGTTGCGCGCTGTCTCGCGAAAAAACCCGAGGATCGCTTGAGCGCATCAGAGCTGGAATCTCAGCTAGATCCGGCCAAGTATCTCTCGGGACACTCGATCGCACCCGCCTCTTCTGAGCGCACGGTCGCTGTCCTCCCATTTTCGGATCTCACCGCAAGCGCGGGTCATGCGTATCTCTGCGAGGGTATAGCGGAAGAAGTGTTGACTGCCCTCGCGAATGTCAGCGGACTTCGCGTCGTATCGCGCGCGTCATCGTTCGCGCTGCGCGACTCCGCGCTAAGTGCACACGAGAAGGCTCGCAGGATGGGAGCGACGTCGCTTCTCGATGGAAGCGTGCAAGCCGCCGGTGACCGTCTCCGAGTAAACGTACGGCTCTCCAACTCGGCTGATGGACTGCAAATCTGGTCGCGGCGATTCGACGGCAGCGCGCAGGATGTTTTCGAGATCGAAGATCAGATCACGCGGGCCGTCGTCCAACAGCTGCAGCCGGAAGGGTTGGCTCAAGACGCGCCGCTGGTCACAGGCCCGACCGCAAGCATCGATGCGCATCGCCTGTTTCTTCGTGGCCGCCAGGCGCTCAACGCTCGGACGTCGGCGCGACTGCGCGAAAGCATCGGCTTTTTCTCCAGCGCGTTGGAGTTGGACCCGGAGTTCGCCCTGGCCCACGTCGGTGTCGCCGAAGCCGAGCTTTTGCTCGGCGTGTACGGAGTGAAGGCGCCTAACGAAGCGATGCCGGCGTCGCGCGCGGCAGCGGAGCGCGCCCTCGCGTTACAGCCCGGACTCGGCGAAGCGCTGGCGGCGCGTGCCACCACGCGCGCTGTCTTCGACTGGAACTGGGCGGAGGCCGAGCGCGACTTTCTCGCCGCGCTCTTGAGGCGCCATGCGCCGCCGAGTGCCGCGCAGTGGTACGCGTTGTACGTATTGGCCCCGCAGGGTCGTCTCAGCGAGGCTCGCGAGCGGCTGGAGCATGCGCTGCGTCAGGATCCGCTCTCTCCCGCGCTGACTGCAAGCCTTGGTCAGATCGCGCTTTTCGCGCGTGAGTACGACGCGGCGATCGCCTATCAGTCGGCGGCGATCGAGTTGGCCGCGGACTTCTTCCCGGCGCATCTCTTCCTAGGGCAGGCGCTCACGGAAACGGGCCACGCTGACGATGCGATTGCGGCCCTAGCGAAGGCGCTCGAGCTGAGCGGCCGCAGCTCCGAAGTGCTGGCGGCGCTGAGCGCGGCGCAAGCCAACGCCGGTGAGCTGTCGGCGGCCAATGATCTCTACCAAGAGTTGGTCGAGCGTGGAACGAGCGCATACGTCTCTCCGGTGCTGCGCGGTCTAGCCCTGACGGGATTGGGTCGCCCGGACGACGCCCTGGACGCGCTCGAGGCGGCTCGCGAGTGCCATGCTGCGGATCTGATCTGGCTCGGCGTCCGGCCGGCATTCGACCCCATCGCTCCGTCGCCCCGGTTCGCCGCCCTGCTACGCGACATCGGTCTGCGCAACTAAAACGCGCTCAAGGTTGTACGGAGCCGGTCAGGCCAGCGTTAGGAAACTCCAGTAGGTCAATTGACATCTAAGTCTCCTGAGTCGCGGGGACTATTATGCCGGAGCGGCTCTATAGCCGCCCCAATGAGGTCTCGCTATGACATCTGGTGCAGTACGAACCGCCAGCCGCCTGTTCACGGGTTTCGCACTGTTTTCTTCGCTGGCGGCCGCGCAGCAACCGACGGATGCCGCCGCCGCGCGAGCGTTGCCGACCTCTCGAGCCGTGAGAGCAACGGGAACGATCCGGCTCGACGGCAAGCTGGACGAGCCGGCATGGGCTGCGGCTTCGGTCACGGACGCGTTCATGCAGATCGACCCGGAGGAGGGGAAGCCCGCCAGCCAGCGCACCGAGGTTCGCGTCCTGTTCGACGACGACGCCCTGTACGTCGGCGTTAGGCTGCACGACAACGGCCCCATCACGGCGCGACTTGGCCGCCGCGACATGAACCTGGGAGACTCCGACTGGTTCGGCGTCATGATCGACAGCTATCACGATCACCGCACGGCTTTTGGTTTCGACGTCAACCCTGCAGGCGTTCGGCGCGACGAAGTGAAGACCATCGACCAGGACGACAACTCCTGGGATCCGGTGTGGGACGTGGCGACGAGCCGTGACAGCGAAGGCTGGACTGCGGAGTATCGAATTCCGTTCAGTCAGCTGCGCTTCAGCCGTGACAGCTCGCAGACGTGGGGGATTCAGTTCGAACGCTTGATCAGACGTCGCAACGAGTATGCGGTGTCGACGTTCATCCCGAAGTCCGAGCGCGGCGGAGTGCCGAAGTATGGTCATCTCGAAGGCGTACAGAACGTGCGCGCTGGAAAGCGCCTCGAGCTGCTTCCTTACGTTGTCCAGCGAGCCGAGTACGTGGATCCCGGCCCGAATCCCTTCCGCACCGATAAGGAGTTCTTTACCGCCGGCGGCCTGGATCTCCTCTTCAAGGCATCGTCGAACCTAACGCTGAACGCCACGTTCAATCCCGACTTCGGCCAGGTGGAAGTCGATCCAGCCGTTGTGAACCTCGGCGTCTACGAGACGTTCTTCGAGGAGAAGCGGCCGTTCTTCGTCGAAGGGAGCGAGATTTTCACCTTCGGGGCGAATGGAACGAGCGGCGGCCAGCTCTTCTACAGCCGGCGCATCGGACGCAATCCGACGCTGGCCGGCCCGGGCTCGGCTGTCGACGTCCCCACGAATACGACCATCCTGGGCGCCGGCAAACTCTCGGGTAAGGTGAGCGGTTGGTCGTTAGGCGTTCTCAGCGCGCTTACGGCGCGCGAAACGGCACGCACGATGATCAATGAGCCGGGCCTTCCAGGACAGCCCGGGCGTCAGATCGTCGACAAGACGACTGCGGAGCCGTTGGCCAGCTATGCCGTCGCCCGCGCGCGCCGCGAGCTGCGCAACGGGCAGTCGTTCATCGGTGGCGTCATCACATCCGTGCAGCGCGATCTGGACAGCGATCTCGCGCGCAACGTGATGCACAAGTCGGCGATCGCCGGCGGCGTCGATTTCAGTCACGAGTGGTCCAATCGCACGTGGTCGTTGAGCGGCGACATCGAAGGGAGCCGAGTGGAGGGTTCCACGGCGGCGATCGCGCGCACACAGCGGTTGTCGAATCACTACTTCCAGCGTCCGGACGCCGACCATCTCGACTTCGATTCCACGAGGACCTCGTTAGGCGGGTACTCGATGAACATGACGCTTGCCAAGCAGGGCGGAGAGCATTGGCGCGGCGACATCGGCGGCGCCATGACGAGTCCCGGCTACGAGACCAATGACCTTGGCTTCTCGTATCGCACCGACAGGCGCGATATCCAGGCCAACCTGAACTACGTGCAGAATCGGCCTGGCAAGCACCTTCGCAATTGGAACGTCACTGCATTCAGCCGCGCCGAGCACAACTTCGACTGGGAGCGCATCCTTTCGTTCGCGGGCTTCGGATTCGTTGCGCGTACGCTCAACTACTGGACCTTGCACGGCTTCACGCAAGTTTACTTCCCCGCACTCGACGATCGCCTAACGCGTGGAGGCCCGATCGCCAAACGTCCCGGGTGGACCTCGGTCGGGTTGTTTGTCGCGTCGGACGGACGCAAGCCGCTCTCGGGCTCGGCGTTCGTCTCAACAGATCAGTACCAATACGGCGGCTACAGCTACACGGCACAGTTGAGCGCCGTCGTGCGCACCTCTTCGCGCTGGAACCTCACCGTCGGGCCGAATATCTCGCGCCGGCACAACACGGCGCAGTTCGTTCTTTCGCAGCCGGACACGAGCTACAAGCCAACCTTCGGGCGACGCTATGTCTTCGCGCCGCTGGATCAGACCGAAGTCGCGCTGGTCACGCGCTTCAACTACACGTTCACGCCGCGATTGTCGCTCGAGACGTTCATGCAGCCGCTCATTTCGAGCGGTGACTATGGGTCGCTCAAGCAGCTTCGTGCCGCGCGGACGTACGACTTCATTCCGTACACAGCGCAGGGTCCGGATTTCGACTTCAACTTCCGCTCGCTGCGCGGAAATGCCGTGCTACGCTGGGAGTGGCGTCCGGGTTCGACGATGTTCTTCGCCTGGCAGCAGAGCCGGAGCGACGTGGCGCCTGTAGGAGACTTCTCGTTAGGTAGAGATCGTCGAGCGCTGTTCGGAGCGCCGCCGGACAACATTTTCCTGGTTAAGGTGAATTACTGGCTGAACCCCTAACTGCGAGGTCTGAGGTCTGAAAGGCAGCCGAGGCTCGACGGCGTGCGTGCAACGCGGAACTTTGCACGTGGTTAACGCCTTCGACCGCTCAGAACTCCGACCTCAGACCTCAGACCTATGAATTGGCATGACCTCGGCCCGACCTCCCAGTTCGCAGACCGTCCCATCACTCCGATTCAGATCGGTCGCCTCAAACTCGCGGTCACCAATAAAGACGGTCAGTTCGGCGTCATCAGCGGTGTCTGTAATCACGCCGGCGGTCCGTTAGGCGAAGGGCGGCTGGACGGCGATTACGTCACCTGTCCCTGGCACAATTGGAAGTACCACCGCACCAACGGACTCGGTGAGCCAGGGTTCGAAGACGACGCCGCGCCGGCCTATCAGGTCAACGTTGAAAACGGACGCGTTCTCGTCGATCTCGATTCGGCGACGAAGCGTACGCGCGGCCATCACGAACCGCATCCGCTTGCCCGCAAGATCGAGCGTGCACCGGGAGGCGTGCGCGTCGCCGGAATCTCGACGACGAACATGGACATCAAGAACCCACGATTCTCGACGTCGGATGCACTGCTCAAGGTCGCGATCGACTTTGCGCGCGACACGTTAGGCGTCGAGACGCGCTTCATCAGGCTCGCCGAGCTGGCGTTCCGTCCGTGCGAGGGGTACTACTCGAAGAGCGCGCATGCCTGCACCTGGCCCTGCTCCATTACCCAGATGGATCCGAATGACCAGCTGGATCAGGTGTACGAGGCGATGATTCACTGGGCTGACGTTATCATGGTTGCGACGCCGATCAGGTGGGGGACGGCGAGCTCGCTCTACTTCCGAATGGCCGAGCGACTCAACTGCGTGCAGAACCAGGTGACGATCGCGAACCGCGTGTTGATTCGGAACAAGGTCGCGTCATTCATCATCACCGGCGGTCAGGACAACGTGCAGGGCGTCGCCGGTCAGATGCTGATGTTCTTCTCCGAGCTTGGCTTCCATTTCCCGCAATTCCCATTCATCGCGCACAGTCGTGGATGGTCGGCCGAGGACATGGAGCACAACATCGACTATGTGATGAAGAGCGACGAGCTCCGTGAGGGGGCACGCACGCTCGTGGCACGATCTGTTGATGCGGCTAACGTCCTCCTCGACCACGAGAAAGCGCCGCACACCGTCGCTCGCGGCGGCCGCAAAGCGCATCACATAGCAATGGGATAGACCAATGGCGTCAAGAACCTTACCGCGGATTTTCGCGGGAACGGCGCGGATCGTTCCTGCGGCGCGACTCGATTCCTCACCGCACGAGTTCAAAGCTTTATTGCTTTTTCAGCGCCTTTCAGCGTAAACCCGCGGCCTAAGAGTTCGTGCTTGCTTCTTTTCCGGGTTCACTCGCGTGAATCCGCGGTGAAAGTCTTTCTGCACTACGCTAGTGCTGCAATGCTCGCATCAACGGCAGCATCGGCGAAGCTACTGACAGCATCGCGCTGGATCTCAGCAGTATTGAATTGCGCCAGCTCGCTCACAGGCAGAACAGCGGCGACGAACCCTTGCGTATGCCATTTGCCTAACGAGCCGAGTGCCCTGAGACGATCGGGGTTGGGGTGCGGATTCGGGCCGACGTAGAAATACGGCTCCGCATAGGAGTCGTCGCCCGGCGACAATCCCACACCCACCGTGCGCGTGCCGTGGCCAGCAAGCTCCGGCAGCGTGATCAGCGTCGCCAGGTCGAAATGGTGCGGCCAGCAGCGCGGCGGAGAGGCCCCGGCGCGCGTCTCGACGATATACGACGTGAGCACGTGGGCATCAGCGTACGATCGAAAAAGCTCGGCGAACTTCTCCGGCACCTCACGCTTGAACGCTGCACCAGACGCGACCGGGTGCGCAGGAATCTCGTAATGCTTTTTTGTGGTCAGGCGCGAGCCATCGTACCCCGCAGCGACGAGCGCTGCACGCAGCCATGCGACTGCGTCGTTCACTGTGCGGCCGTCGAGCGCGAGCTCGCTCGTTACACCTTTGTCGTTCAGCGCGATCAAGGACAGTTGCGCCGGACGCAGGCCGAAGCGCACGCGCTGTCCGCTCTCCAGCCAGTTGGTGCCTAACGCGGCAAAGTCGGGCAGCCACTCGAGATTTGTGTGGCTGTCGTCGGGCCGTCGTGGCAAGTAGGAGATTCCTACCGAGACGATCACCTGCAGCGCGTGATGCAACTGCAATCGCGCGTCAACAAGCGACGTGGGATCTGTGCTGGCGAGACGCGACCAGTTGAGTTTGGCGGTAATCGGTGCCTTACAAGTTGAATAGTGGCTTGATCGAAACGTCGGGAGACGTTCTTAGTTCTGTAAGAGCAACTGCTGTTCTGATTCTGCTGATGGAGCCGATCTGGCTGACACCACTGCAGTTAACAACCAAAAGAAGAAGTTTCCGTTTGTTCCGCCAAGTCCGCCAAATCCGAACCGCCGTTGCTCTTGAACTTGATCGTCCGGCTTCGCTCTTAATCTCACGTGGCGAGCAATCGCAACCGGTTGGCCGAAGTTCCCCAGGCAATTCTCGTGGAACTCTTATGCGGAGTTGTGACTACCTAGGGCCGTTCCGGCTTTCCAACCGCGATACATCTCTAACCCGAACGCGACGCTGGAACGACCCTCGCCACCCCGGACCGCGAAAGTTGCCTAGCGCACACGCGGGCCGGTCGCAGATTGGCTCTTCCGCTCAGACACGCCCTTGCATGCCGAACTCTGCAATCCGCTCTGATTTGGCACTCCGCATTGCCGCGCAGCTCGCGGAAGCGCGCGAGCGTACACTGGCGTTGATCGCTCCGCTGAGCGACGACGATCTCGCTCGGCAGCACGATCCGCTGATGGGCCCAATCATTTGGGACGTCGGCCACATCGGGCATTTCGAGGAGCTTTGGCTCACGCAGAACGTGGATGGCAAGATTCGATTCGCCGAGATGCCGGGGACGTACAATCCGTTCGAGCACCCGCGCCGTACCCGCGGTGGATTGGATTACCCGCCGCGGCAGCAGATGCTGGACCTCCTCGCGGAGATCCGCGCGCGCGTCCTCGACCGCCTCGAATCAGTCGACTTCGAGAACGGCAACGCGCTCGTGCGTGGCGGTTACGTCTACTCGATGGTGCTGCAGCACGAATATCAGCATAACGAGACGATGCTGCAGACATGCCAGCTGAAACAAGGAGCCGCTTACGCGGCGCCGCGTTCCTGGGAGTCTCCCGAGCCGGCGACCACGATCGCCGGCGATCGAATGGTCCGATTCGGCGGCGAGGCAATGGTGGGGACGGAGGATCGCAGCGAGGCGTACGACAACGAGCGGCCGCGTCATCTCGTTAGGCTGCGCCCTTTCCTTATCGATGTGGCACCCGTCACGAACGGCGACTACCTCGCCTTCATGGATGCCGGCGGCTACACACAGCGCGATCTCTGGTCCGACGCAGGTTGGGCGTGGCTCAGCGAGGCAAAGCTCGAGTCGCCCAAGTATTGGTACAAGGAAGGCGGCGAATGGCACACGCGGCACATGGATCGATCGGGACCGATCGACGCGCGGCGACCGGTCTGTCACGTCTCGTTTTACGAGGCAGACGCGTACGCGCGCTGGGCCGGCAAGCGCCTGCCTAACGAGGCCGAGTGGGAAGTCGCAGCAAGCTGGGACGAGACCAAGGGCACGAACCTCGTTTTCCCTTGGGGCGACGAACAGCCGACGCATCGCGAAGCCAACGTTGACCAGCTGTCCTTCGAGACAGCCCCAGTCGGCGCCTATCCGCGCAACGTCTCTCCACTCGGCTGCTACGGCATGATCGGCGACGTGTGGGAATGGACGTCGAGCGATTTCACGGGCTACCCGGCGTTCGAGGTTTTCCCCTATCCCGAATACTCCGAGACCTTCTTCGGCTCCGAGTACAAGGTGTTGCGCGGCGGCTCTTGGGCCACGCGTCCAGGAGCGATTCGAAACTCATTCCGTAACTGGGATTACCCGATCCGGCGTCAGATTTTCAGCGGCTTCCGCTGCGCGATAGATGACTAGTCGCGTTCCAACTCACTCCTGAGCGTATACGCACTTGCGAGGCCACGAAAGTTGGAACGGGACGAGTGCCGTTCCCGCGAACAGTGACGCCGCCCGCGAATCGCTAACGAGCGACGTTAGGCGCGGTCTTTCGCGCGCCCAGAAGGCGCTGCCGCCCAAGTATTTCTACGATCGCGTCGGCTCCGAGCTATTCGAGGAGATCACGCGGCTCCCGGAATACTACCTAACGCGAGCCGAGCGGCGGCTTTTGCTGCGCTGGATGCCGGAGCTGGCGCAGCGCTATCGGCCGCGCTCCCTCCTGGAGCTTGGCGCGGGAAGCGGCGAAAAGACGCGCATCATTCTACGCGCCATGCGCGAACACAGAAGCGCCGATTCCTACGTGCCGCTGGACATCAGCGCCGAGTTCCTCGAAGAATCCGCCGTTCGGCTGCGCGAGGAATTTCCGGACCTAACGGTTGCGCCTGTGGTCGCCGATCTGGCCAACGCGATCATCCCGCCGAGCACAATCGCGCGTCCGGTCCTCTTCGCGTTCCTCGGCAGCACGATCGGCAACTTCGACAGCGGCGACGCGACGGCGCTATTGCGGCGCGTGCGGGCCGCGATGCAGCCGGGAGACCTGTTCCTGTTAGGCGCTGACTTGCACAAGGATCCGGCGCGCATCGAGAAAGCCTACAACGATCCGCGAGGCGTGACGGCAGAGTTCAACCGCAACGTCTTGCGAGTGCTCAACCGAGAGCTCGGCGCGGACTTCGAAGTCGAGTCGTTCAGTCATCGCGCGCCGTATCTCGTCGACGAACGGCGCGTCGAAATGCACCTGGTGGCCGAGCGCGATCAGCTCGTCACGCTGCCCGGCATCGGGCACATCCGCTTCGCGGCCGGCGAGTCGATCAGAACCGAGATCTGTTGCAAGTACGACCGCGAGCAGATCGAAGCGTTGTTAGGCGCCGCTGACTTCGCCATCGAGCGCTGGTGGGAAGACGGGGCCGATCCGTACGCGCTCGTCCTGGCGCGTCCGGTGCCGCGCCCGACGCGCGTGCAACGCGGCGGCCCCACGCCATGGCCAGGCCGCGCCGTCATTCATCGTCTCGAGCGTGACGCGCGCGAGCACCTCTTTGCGCTCGACTGCGGGACCGCTGAAGACCGGCGCATCGGCGCCGAGGTGGAGATCCTGCTCGTCGATGCCACGACGCGCGCGCCCGTGCCCGTCGAACGCTCGCTTGAAGTCGTGAGGCGCGTAGCCGCCCGCCGTTCGTGGACGGAATCGCGATCGCTCAAGGCCGCCATGAGCGAATTCCGCACGCCGCACGCGGGACGTATCACATTCGAGCCGGGCGGGCAGCTCGAGTACAGCGCGCCGCCGTCGCTTTCCTTGAGCGAGCTCGCGCGCGACCTTGAGACGACGATCGACGACTTGACCAGTGTCTTCGCCGACAGCGGCATCACGAGCGTTTCGTTAGGCATCGATCCCGTGACGCCGGTCGAGCAGACGACTCTGCAGCTCCACGCCGAGCGTTATCGCCGGATGGATCGTCACTTCAACAGCATCGGCAAGTTCGGCGCGCGCATGATGCGCCAGACGGCGTCGATGCAGATCTGCCTCGACGTCGGTGACGATCCGTACACGCGCTTCGCGCTGCTCGAGCGCTTGAGTCCCTATGTCATCGCGATCTTCGCGAATTCGCCGATCTATGCCGCGAAGGCCACCGGTCACATGAGCTACCGCGCGCACGCATGGCGTACGCTGGATCCCTCGCGCACAGGCCTCATTCTCGACGGCGCCGATCCGGCTGTCGCGTACACTCGCTTCGCGCTGGGCGCGCGCACGATTCTCACTGGATCGGAGCTCGAGGCAGCGCGTTCGTTTGGCGAGCAGCTGGCGGCCGGCCGCTGCCGTGTCGGTGACTGGACAACGCACCTAACGACGCTCTTCCCCGAGGTGCGTCCGCGCGGCTACTTCGAGCTGCGCTCCTGCGACGCGCTGACGCCGGAATGGTTCGTCGCGCCGCTCGCCTTTGTCGCCGGGCTCGTGTATCACGCGCCGAGCGCACGGACAGCGCTGGAAGTGCTCGGAGCGCCGGATCCGGGACTGCTCGCCGATGCGGGACGCTGCGGTTTGGCCGATCCCAAGCTCGCCTCACGCGCGCGCGATCTGTGGCGCCTCGCGCGCGATGGCTGCGTCGCGTTAGGCGGTGGCTTCGTCGCCGGCCCTGACGTCGAGCGAATGGACGAATACGTGCGCCGCTTTACGATGCGCGGACGCTCGCCGGCGCACGACTCGCTCGACTCCATTCGTACGTGATCGCGCCTGCCGCGGCGCTGGCGGCTGATGCCGTAACCAAGCGCTACGGCGACGTGACGGTGCTCGATCGCGTGAGCGTGTCAGTGCCGCGCGCCGCGTGCGTGGCGATCGTTGGCGAAAGCGGCTCAGGCAAGACGACGCTGCTGCGCATGTTCAATCGCCTCGTGGAGCCTGATGCGGGACGCGTGCAGGTGCGTGGCAGCGACGTGAAAACTGTCGACGGCGTCGAGCTGCGTCGCACGATCGGGTACGTGCCGCAGGACGGAGGATTGCTTCCGCACTGGACCGTGCAGCGCAACGCGGAGCTGGTGCCCTGGCTCAAGCACGATGCGACCCGCGCTGAGCTGGCGCGCGAGGCGCTGTCACTGGCAGGCCTCGATCCAGTACGCTTTGGCACTCGACTGCCGAGCGAGCTGTCCGGTGGTCAAAGACAGCGCGTCGCCATCGCACGCGCACTCGCTGCCCGTCCTGACATCGTCTTGATGGACGAGCCCTTTGGCGCTCTCGACGCCATAACGCGCGGCGAATTGCAGGAGACGTACGTCGAGCTACGCGCTCGCCTGGAGGTCACGACACTCCTCGTGACGCACGACTTACGCGAGGCGCGCCGGCTCGCGGATCGCGTCGTCGTCATGCGCGCCGGTCGCGTCGAGCAGGACGCGCCGATGAGCGAAGTCGTCGCCAACCCTGCGACGCCATACGTCGCCGAGTTGATCCGGCGGGCGCTGACAGACGACATCGCGGCGGCTCCATGAGCGCACGCAACAGCTGCATCCTGGTCGCGTTAGGCGTCCTGCTGCAGACGCAAGCGCACGCGCAGACCGACCGCGCGGTCGTCGTCGCATCCAAGCCATTCGGCGAGTCGTATCTGCTCGCCGAGATGTTCGCGCAGATCATGGAAGCTCGCGGCCTGCGCGTGCAACGGCGCCAGGGATTGGGAGCTACAGAGATCGCGTTCCGCGCCCTGCGCACCGGCGCGATCGACGTGTATCCGGAATACACGGGAACCGGTCTGCTCGCCGTGTTGGGGGAGCCGTCGCAGCCAGGGCGCAGCGCGCGCGATGTGTACGACCGCGTCTCGCGCGAATTCCGACGCCGTTTCGACGTGCGCTGGCTGGCGCCGTTAGGCTTCGAGAACACGTACGCGATCGCCGTGCGGCGAACAACGGCGGACTCACTCGACCTTCGCACGCTGAGCGACCTGGCGCGCGAGAGCAGCAAGCTGCGCGCAGGGCTTACTCCCGATTTCATCGGACGCCCCGACGGTCTACCGGGCCTAACGAAAGCGTATGGCGTGCGGCCGCGCGCCGTACGTTCGCTGCTTCCAGCCGTGAAGTATCAAGCGCTCGCTGAAGGCGCCGTCGACGTGGTGGATGGCTACTCGACCGACGGCTTGATCAAGCGCTACAACCTCGTCGTGCTGCAGGATGACAAGAACTTCTTTCCGCCGTACGAGGCAGCGGCTTTAGCACGCAGCGCACTCGCGAATGACAACCCGCGCGCGATCGCTGCGCTCAGCGAATTGAGCGGACGCATCGACGTCGAGCGGATGCGGGCGCTCAACGAACGTGTCGAGGTCGCCGGCGAGAGTGTCGAATCTGTCGCGCGAAGCGCGCTGGCCGATCTGGGACTCACCGGCACCACCACTGCACGCGTTGGCAATTCAACAGCCACGCGAGAAGGGCGTGAAGGGTCTCTGATCTCTTATCTCGTGGAACGGCGCGGACAGATCGCCCGCATGGCGGCGCGACATCTCTTGCTCGTGGCGTTGTCGCTCATAGCCGCCATCGCCCTCGCAGTGCCGCTTGGTCTCGCTCTCGAGCGTTTACCGCGCCATGCCGAGCAGGTGATTCGTGCGGTGGGGCTGTTGCAGACGATTCCGAGCATCGCGCTCCTCGCCTTCATGCTCCCTGCGTTAGGCATCGGTGTCGTTCCGGCGCTCGTTGCGCTGTTCCTCTACTCGCTCTATCCGATCGTACGCAACACATATTCGGGAGTGCAAACGGCTGATCCGGCGGCCGTCGCCGCGGCGACAGCGCTCGGCATGACCGGCCGCCAGGTTTTGCGTTACGTGAGGTTCCCTCTGGCCGCGCCTGTCATCATGGCGGGCATTCGAACTGCCGGAGTCATCGCAGTGGGAACAGCGACGCTCGCTGCCTTTATCGGTGCCGGCGGGCTCGGTGATCCGATCGTCGCTGGTTTGGCGCTTTCGGATACACGAATGATTCTGTCGGGCGCGCTCCCTGCGGCCGCGCTGGCGCTCGTGGTGGATGGCGTGCTCGCGCTCGCAGAACGGGTTGCTACGCCGCCGCGTTAGGCGGACCGCATGGGCGCTGCACAGCTCCCGGTAGGCTGGCGCTATCTGTATTTGCCGCCGTACCTTGTTCGCTCTGACCTCTGACCTCTGACCTCTGACCTCAGAACCTCAGACCTCTGACCTGAGTTTATGAATCCTTCAGCAATTCGCGAACTACTTCGCAATACGCGCTTCCTCGACGGACTGACGGACACGGCGTTGCACCAGTTGTCGCATCTCGTCGAAGCGAAGGAGTACGCCGGCGACTCTATCCTCTTCGAGGAAGGGTCGCCTCGTCGTTTCATGGCCATTCTCGTGAACGGAACTGTCGCGATCGAGAAATCCATGAACGGCCGGCCAGTACGCATGGCCACGCTGGGGGCCGGCGAGGCTGTCGGTGAAGGGATTCTGCTCGAAGACTCGGCGCATGGTACGAGCGCGCGCGCCGTGCAAAAAACCGATGCCTACGTGCTGACGCAGGACAAAGTCGAGACGATGCGCTCCAATCACCCAATGTTGTACGCGGCGCTCATCGGACGCGCCGCGCGAGCGATCTCGCAGCGGCTCGCGGCAACCGATGCGACGATCGTCGGGCGCGGTCGTGCGGCGGGCTTTGGGGGAAAACGCGCGCGCACCGAGCACGACTTGTTAGGCGAGCGCGAGGTGCCCGACGACGCGCTCTACGGCGTTCAGACTCTGCGCGCGCTGGAAAATTTCCCTATAACGGGCGTCACGCTGCGTGACTTCCCCAGCCTCGTCGACGCGCTCGCGGCCGTGAAGGAAGCTGCCGCGAAGGCGAATGCGCAGCTCGGCCTGCTGCCGCAAGGTGTCGCCGACGCCGTAATGCGAGCGTGTCAGGAAATCCGCGCCGGACGGCATCACGAGCACTTCCTCGTCGACATGATCCAGGGCGGCGCCGGGACGTCGTCCAACATGAACGCCAACGAAGTCATCGCGAACCGCGCGCTCGAATTGTTAGGCGAGAAGCGCGGCAACTATGATCGCGTGCACCCCAACAATCACGTCAACCTCAGCCAGTCCACGAACGACGTCTATCCGACCGCCGTGCGCCTGGCGTTGCACAGCGAGATCGAAGGCCTTCGGCACGCGATGCGCGAGCTCGTCGATACGTTCCTCGCCAAGGGGAAAGAGTTCCAGGGCTTAGTGAAGATGGGCCGCACGCAGCTGCAGGACGCAGTGCCAATGACGCTGGGTCAGGAATTCGCGGCATTCGGCCACACGATGCTGGAGGATGTCGAGCGACTCGGTGAGGCGCTCTCGCTCATTCGCGAGATCAACATGGGCGCGACGGCGATCGGCACCGGCATCACGGCGCCGGGCGGCTACGCGGACGTCGTTAGGCAGACGCTCAGCGAAGTCACCGGCCTGCCCCTGATCACCGCGCCGGACCTCGTCGAAGCGACGTCGGACACGGGCGCTTTCGTGCAGCTTTCAGGTGTGCTCAAGCGTTGCGCGGTCAAGCTCTCCAAGATCTGCAACGACCTTCGGCTCCTGTCGTCCGGGCCGCGCGCTGGATTCGGCGAGATCAACCTGCCGCACATGCAGCCGGGCTCGTCGATCATGCCTGGCAAGGTCAACCCGGTCATCCCCGAAGTCGTGAACCAGGTCTGCTTCGACGTCATTGGGGGCGACGTCACTGTGACTATGGCCGCCGAGGCTGGGCAGCTTCAGCTCAACGTCTTCGAGCCGATTATCGCCTATCGACTGCTCAGAAGCATCGATTCGCTGCGCCGAGCGTGCGACGTGCTACGAACGCGCTGTGTGAATGGCATCAGTGCGAACCCTGACCGCATGCGCCGCTTCGTCACTGAATCGATCGGGATCGTGACCGCTCTGCTGCCAGAGCTGGGCTATGAAGTCGCGTCGCAGGTCGCCAAGGACGCCTTGGAGAGCGGCCGCGGCGTCTATGATATCGTGCTGGAGCGCAAACTGCTCTCGCGCGAGAGACTGGACGAGTTACTCAATCCTGCCGCAATGGTCCAACCTAAGTAGGAACACCTATACAAGATGTTTTGGCCGCGGATTTCGCGGATCACCAAGGAAAAATGGCCAATAGCCTCGATGTCCCCGGTCGGCTGAAAATGGCCACTCTTGAAGAGGCCGCGAAGATCGCGCAACGACTTCACGGCCTTATTGAGCACATGGCTGCGACGGCGCACAAGAACGAGCCCATTTCGAGCTACTCACAGCAAGTGCGTCGCACAGGCGCACCGCTCGTTTCGCTGCTCAAAGCGCAATTTGGAATGGTTTCTGATCACGTCACTCAGATGATGATCATCGCGGGACGCACTGGGAGTGACCGAGTGCGCGTGCGTGCCTTACGCGAGGGCGTGGCGCAACTCAAGATGCAACTCGAAGTCGCCGAGACGCGTGTGAAGGAGAACCACGCAGTCACAGCACAAGTACCGAATACGGAAGGGAGTGGCTGAGCCGGCTCGCGCTTGCCCCCCTCTTGGTGCTCCCGTAGCTTTGGCGGGATTTTTGGACCATCGAATGTGCGCTGAAACGCGCGTTTGGTGCGCTCAGTCTCCCTTTCGCAGCTGCGAATGCACTTACGCACACAGCCGCGCCAGGCCGCGGCGCTGACAGTCGGCGTGCTGGCGCTGGTTTTTCTCGCCGCCTGCTCCGGCCAGTATCCGAACTCGACGTTCAATCCTACCACCGAGTTCAACCGAGAATCGACGTCGCTGTGGAATACGCTGCTCGTGTGGGGGACGATCGTGTTCGTCATCGTCGAAGCGATCCTCATTTACACGATCTGGAGGTATCGACGGCGTCCCGGCGTCGGCGTCGAAGCCAGCAGCGCGATGATGCATGGCAACACGACGCTCGAAATCGCGTGGACAGTGCTGCCCGCACTCATTCTCGCGATCATCTCCGTGCCGACGGTGCGTGCGATTTTCCGCACGCAGGCACCGGCGCCGGCGAACGCGCTCAAGGTCGACGTGATCGGGCATCAGTGGTGGTGGGAATTCAGATACCCGGAATACAACATCACCACGGCCAACGAGTTGTACTTGCCGATCGGACGCCCCGTGGCGTTCACACTTCGCACGGTCGACGTCATCCATTCGTTCTGGATTCCGCAGTTAGGCGGCAAGCGCGACGTCGTTTCGAACCGGACGAACTATCTCTGGTTCACACCAGATTCGGCCGAATACACGGTCTATAACGGAAGTTGCAACGAGTACTGTGGTGCGTCGCACGCGAACATGCGCTTCCGCGTATTTACCGTGCCTGCCGAGAATTTCGAGCAATGGGCGGCGCATCAGCGCACGCCGGCGATGATCCAAGCTCCGGCAGCCGCCCCGGCCGCCGGCACTCCGGCGCCCAACACTCCGGCCACTGCAACGCCGCAGCCTAACGCGGCGGCGGCCAACCAACCGCCTGCTGCGCCAGCGCCGACGCAAGCGGTCGGCAGCTACGTCTTCCCGCGCGATCGTGTGCCGGCGTACGCGATACCTGCCACGCCGGTTCCGGCTGACGTGTCCTTCCCGGAGAATCTCGTTGGTGATATCGAGCGCGGCCGAGCCAAGTACTCGAGCAGCGCTTGCATCGGTTGTCACAAGATCGAAGGGAATCCGATGTCCGTCGGCGTCACGGGCCCGAACCTGACGCACGTCGGGTCGCGCCTAACGATCGGCGCGGGACTGTTCCCGAACGATCCGCGGCACATGGCGCTGTGGATCAAGAACGCACGCAAGATGAAGCCTCTGCAGTTCTCCAGCATGCCGACGCTGGGGAAGGGCGAGTACGACCCCGTCATGAAAACGGTGATCAATGTTGGTGGACTGACTGATCAAGAGATTGCGGACATTGTTGCGTATCTCCAAGCGCTGAAATAGGTGTTATGGCTACCGCTACCGCCCCAACCTACGCCCCTCCCATCGAGCGCAAACGCTATGGCTTGATGGATTGGCTAACGACAGTCGACCACAAGAAGATCGGCCAGCTGTACCTCAACACGGCCATCTTCTTCTTCATCTTCGGTGGCCTGGAAGCGGTCTTGATACGCTACCAGCTGATGACGCCTAACGGCACCAGGGTGTCCGCCGAGGTGTTCAATCAGCTGTTCACGATGCACGGGACAACCATGATCTTCCTCGCGATCATGCCGTTGTCGGCCGCGTTCTTCAATTTCCTGATTCCGCTGCAGATCGGCGCGCGCGACGTCGCCTTCCCGCGCCTCAACGCGTTCAGCTACTGGGTCTATCTCTTCGGCGGCATCTTCATTACGCTGCCGATCTTCTGGCTAGGCGCTCCGGATGGCGGCTGGTTCGCCTACGCGCCGCTCAACACGCGTCAGTTCTCGCCGGCGCACAACATGGATTTCTGGGTGCTCGGCATTCAGATCCTGGGCGTGTCGTCGCTGGCAGCGGCGTTCAACTTCGTGACCACGATCATCAACATGCGCGCTCCCGGTATGACGCTCATGCGCATGCCGATGTTCACGTGGATGTCGTTCGTGGTGCAGTGGCTGCTGATCCTCGCGTTCCCTGTCATCACGATCGCGCTGTTCTTCTTGCAGTTCGATCGCTTCTTCGGGACGACATTCTATTCGCTCAGCGCGGGCGGCGATCCGCTGTTATGGCAACACCTTTTCTGGATCTTCGGGCACCCCGAGGTCTACATCCTGGTTTTGCCGGCGTTCGGGTTGGTCTCCGAAATCTTGCCCTCGAACTCGCGCAAGCCGCTGTTCGGGTATCCAATCGTGGTGTATTCCGGGATCATGATCGGCTTCCTGGGCTTCGGCGTCTGGGCGCACCATATGTTCTCAGTCGGGTTGGGGCCAATCCCAGATACGGTGTTCGCCCTAACGACGATGGTCATCGCGATTCCCACCGGCGTGAAGATCCTGAACTGGATCTTTACGATGTGGGGCGGATCGCTGCGCTTCACGACCGCGATGAAGTTCGCCATCGCGCTCATCGCGATGTTCACGATCGGCGGGATCTCGGGCATTACTCACGCGTCGCCGCCGAGCGATTTGCAGCAGACCGACACGTACTACATCGTCGCGCACTTCCACTACGTGCTATACGGCGGATCGATCCTGGGGATCTTTGGCGGGATCTATCACTACTTTCCCAAAATTTACGGCCGCATGATGGATGAGCGGTTAGGCAATATCCATTTCTGGATCAACCTAATCGGCATGAACTTGCTGTTCTTCCCGATGCACTTCGCCGGCATGTTAGGCATGCCGCGGCGCATCTATACGTACGATAGCGGCCAGGGGTGGGACCTCTTCAACATGATGTCGAGCATCGGCGCGTATCTGCTCGTCGTCTCGACGTCGATCTTCCTGTACAACTTCCTCAAGAGCAAGCGCAGTGGCGCGATCGCGCCTGAGAACCCGTGGGATGCGCCGACGCTGGAGTGGTCCATCCCGTCGCCGCCGCCGGAATACAACTTCGCGCAGATTCCCATGGTGACGTCGCGCTATCCGCTGTGGGACCTCAACCACCCGGAGCGCACCGCGCAGATCCCGCATACCGCCGTGGGACACGACGAAGCCGCGCATCGTACAGGCGAGCACATTACGGCGAGTGGCGCCCACGAATCCGATATCGCGCCGATGCACATCGAGACGGAGCGCAAGTCGGCTGAAGAGTTAGGCATCCCGATGCCGTATCCGACGATCAAGCCGTTGTGGGTCGCGTTCGGTATCGTCGTTATGCTGTCGGGCCTGTTGTTCCTTGCGACGAATAAGGTTGTGGCGTTCTCAATGATCGCCGTCGGCGCTGCGACGATGATCTTCTTCATTTACCAGTGGCTCACGAGTCCAGTGGAATAGGGGATAGTGGTTAGGGGTTGGGGGATAGTTAACTCCCCAGCACGCCTAACCCTTAACCCCGAACCCCGAACCCCTTGTTAGGCATGGCATGGCTAACCACGTAGCTCACGCGTCCCACCACTACACCTCGACCGGTCTCGATAGCAAGAAGATCGCGATTTGGACTTTCATCGGGTCCGAATGCATGCTCTTCGCGTCGCTGATCTCGACGTACTTGATCTACAAAGGTCGCAGCGTTATCGGACCGTATCCGCACGAATGGTGGTGCGCGAGCACGAATACGACTTCCCTCACCCGCATCGCGAACTGCCCGGCGGATCAGCTGTTCAAGCCGATCCTCAATATTCCGGTCACCTCGGTCTCCACGTTCGTATTGCTCTGCTCCTCGCTGGCCATGGTGCTCGCGCTCGCGGCCGTCGAGAACCGCAACCGGCCGATGCCACCTAACGCGGGTGCCTGGCAGAAGGCGCTGCGCTCGTCGAAGCTCTGGTTATGGATGACGTGCATCATGGGCGCGACGTTCCTGGGCTTCCAGGCGTACGAGTTCACCTCGTTCGTGCACGAGGGCTTGAGCATCCGCAAGAATCTGTTCGGATCCAGCTTCTTCACGCTCACCGGCTTCCACGGCACGCACGTCACCGTCGGCGTGATCTGGTTAGGCTCTTTGCTGGCAATCGACTATAAACGAGGTCTGGGTCCCAAGGACGCGCTGCAAGTCGACATCGCCGCGCTATACTGGCACTTCGTCGACGTCGTCTGGATCGCGATCTTCACCCTGATCTACCTCATCAAGTAACGAGCGCGCGATGGCACACGACTCCAATGACAAAGACACGTCGCCCGCGCTCGCCGCGGCTGATGCGCACACCGATCACGTCGAGCATCCGGAATGGCCCATCTATTGGAAGGTAGGCTTGTTCCTGACACTCATTACCGTGGGCGAAGTGTGGGCGTACTACGTCCCGAGCTTCGTCGCATCAAAGCTGTTCGTGCCGATCCTGCTCATCATGTCAGGCGTGAAGTTCGCGACGGTGGTGCTCTTCTATATGCACCTGCGCTACGACCATAAGCTCTTTCGCGCGCTCTTCACGGGCCCGTTGCTGATCGCGATGGCGACCCTAATGGGCCTGATGTTCCTCTTTTCCAAGATTTCGGCCTAACGACTAATGAGGGGTTAGGGGATAGGGGTTAGGGGTTAGCCCGGATCGACGCAACAACGCGCTGGCTAACCCCTAAGCCCAAACCCCTAACCCCTTTTCGTTACACCCGCGCAGCAAGAGTGTCCGACAAGTTCCTCGCCGCCGACGGATGCCTCTTCAGCAGATACGCCCCCATCAACGCTGCCGCCACCAGATTCGCCGCGCCGACTTGATACCACGCCAGGTTCCCGAAGTTAGGCGAGAGCGAGAGCACATAGGTCAGGCCGTAGAAGCCGACCTCGAACGCGATAAACAGGATGAACAATGCGAGGAGCACCGATGGCTCCCGCTCGGACGCGCGCATCACCCACGCCGCCACGATCCCGATCAGCGAGAAAACCAGATAGTGGAAGACCGTATAGAGCGCGACGTGCCTGAAGGCAGACTCACCCTCCGTCGCACCGAAAATCGCGCTTACGGCCTCGCCGAGCGTCGCCGGTGTGTGCAAGGCCTGACCGCTCACGATGTCGACAACAAGGAACCAGATGGCCACCGCCGTCGCCCCGATCGCACCAGTGATCACGCCTTCCTTGACCGTCGAGAATCGTCGCATAGTCGCTCTCCAGGGTCCGCTCTGCTCTGTCGGAAGTTCTCAGCCCCGATACCCAACACGAAATCCCGCAGCGCGCAAGCAGACAGAACCGTTAAGTTCGTCGGCGCATGGCTTCCACCACCCCACCCCGCGAGCGCCTTGTAGCCCTCGACGTTTTTCGAGGGATCACAGTCGCCGCTATGTTGCTAGTCAACAACCCCGGCAGCTGGAATGCAATCTACGAGCCGCTCGAGCACGCCCCCTGGCACGGCTGGACGCCAACCGACCTCATCTTCCCGTTCTTCCTTTTCATCGTCGGAATCACCACATACCTCGCCGCGGCGGCTCGCCGCGAGCGCGGGGTCGACGACGGCCAGCTTGTTAGGCAGATCCTCCTGCGCGGCGCGCTCATCGTCCTCTTCGGGATCCTGCTCAACGCCTTCCCGTTCTATCCGCTCGAACGCATAACGGGCGTGCGCTTCCCTGGGGTGTTGCAGCGTATCGGCGTCTGTTACATCTGCGCCGCGTTGCTCACGCTGCGCACAACGGTTAGGCAGCAGATCGCGATCATCGCCGCGCTGCTCCTCGGCTACTGGGCCGCGATGACTTTGATCCCGGTCCCTGGACAAACGGTCACGGGTCGCGCGCTCATCGACGAGCCGTCGGCCTCACTGGCGGCGTGGATCGACCGCGGCATCTTCGGTTCGCACCTGTGGCGCTCGTCGAAAACGTGGGATCCTGAGGGGCTTCTCTCCACGATTCCGGCCATTGGAACGACCATGCTGGGCGTGCTGGCGGGTCGCTGGTTAGGCAGCACCCAGCGTCCGCTCGCCGAGCGGCTCACCGGCTTGTTTGGCGTGGGCTGTCTGCTCATGGTGGCCGGCTTAATGTGGCATTGGGTGTTTCCAATCAACAAAAACATTTGGACGAGCTCGTACGTTTTGTTCACCGCTGGCATGGCTGCTGCGGCGTTAGCGACGTGCTCATGGTTGATCGATATGCTGGGACTGCGTCGGTGGACCACTCCGTTCGCCGTTTTCGGCGTGAATCCGCTGCTCGCCTTCATCGGTTCCGGGATGATGGCGCGTCTCATCTATTCGGTGATCCAGGTGCCGTTTCGCGGAGAGACCGTTTCGATACAACGAGCGATCTATGAAAGCGCGTTCGCGAGCTGGCTCGCACCACGTAATGCATCGTTGCTGTTCGCAGTGACTTTCGTCCTCCTCTGGATAGGCCTGCTGTGGACCTTATATCGCCGGCGAGTTTACCTTCGTGTGTGAATACGTTGGCAGTTCGCGTCAGGCATGCAGCCATGGAATCGCTTGATACTGTCCAATAGGTCATGGGAATTGTGAGCGACGTGCGTCGTTCGTGGACAACGGCAGTGATGCTCGCCTCGGCCCTCAATGCGGCCGCGGCGGAGCAGGCGCCGCCGTCCCCGCCTAACGCGCAGACGACGATCAGCGCGGGAGTCGTCGAGACGCGCGCGCCGCGGCCCTCGAGGAAGGCTCGCACGCGCAAGGTGTACAAGGCGCTTGCCTTCACGACGCCGGTGGGCGATGAAGCGCTCACAAACGACCTGACCCGCATGTTGCAGGCGCGCGTGAGGCGCGGCGAGTGGGGCGTCGCGGTGATCTCGCTGACGCGCGGCGATACGCTCTTCACACACCGCGCCGATGCCTCCATGTCGCCGGCGTCGACGATGAAGCTCTTCACCACCGTGCTCGCGTACGAGACGCTGGGCCCCACGTTCCAATTCCGCACCGAAGTCATGCGCACGGGAACGTTGGGCGCCGACGGAATCGCGTTAGGCGATCTCATTCTGCGCGGCGGTGGCGACCCGGCCTTGTCCGGGCGTTACATCGGCGGCGGACCGAATGCGCCGGCCGATCTCCTCGCGGCGCACGTCGCCGCGGCTGGCATCAAGCGCGTGCGCGGCAACCTCATCGCGGACGAGTCAGCATTCGAGCTTCAGCGTGTCCCAGTGGGCTGGCCCAGTCGCTATCTCGGCGCCAGCTACGCTCCAAGAATTTCGGCGCTGTCGATGAACGAAAACGCGGCGCTCGTTTACGTCACTCCCGAAGGGTCGCGCGCGACGCTGCAGTTGGTGCCGGCATCGACGACCATGCGCCTTGTCAATGAAGTGCGTGTCGTTCCGGGCCGTCGTTCACGCATCGCCGTGATGACGCCTGACGACTCGACGATCGTGCTGCACGGAACTGTTGGTAAGTCCAATGGATCGCGCGCCTGGACAGTAATGGTCTCCAACCCGGCACTATTCGTAGCCGGCGCATTCCGCGCGGCGCTCGCGGCGCGCGGCATCCAGATCGACGGTAACGTCGTTCTCGGTCACGCACCCACCGAGTATATACCTGTCGCGTCCGTGGCCTCGCCACCGATCGGAAAACTCGCGGCAATCATGAACGGCGAAAGTGTCAATCACTTCGCAGAGCTCATGTTCCGCGGGGCAGCGCGGATCGGGAATGCGTCAGGATCTGCGTTGGCGGCGAGTCGTCTGCTCGACAGCCTCCTCACCTTCCGCGCCGGCGCCGCTCGTGGCGCTGTGATCGCGACGGATGGCAGCGGGCTCTCCACGCTCAATCGCGTGACAGCGCGATCGCTGGTGCAGCTCCTTGGCTTCGCCGATCGCGCCAGTTGGTCCTGGGACTTTCATACGTCGTTGGCCGTTGCCGGCGAGACCGAGCTGCTCAGGCGACGCATGCGCCTAACGCCGGCGCAGGGAAATCTGCACGCCAAGACGGGGACGTTGAGCCAGGTCACGTCGCTCAGCGGCTACGTGCGCGCCATGAACGGTGAGCAACTCGCCTTCGCCTTCCTTTACAACGGGCCGCAGCACGCCGGCGCGGTAGAGACAATCGACGCGATGGGCGCCACGCTGGCGGGATTCAGCAGATAGGCAGCGACGTCACGCACGTGCTGCCGCGTGACGAGTGACTCACAGAAAGCGTTTGTTGCTGCCAAGACAGCTGCGGGCTATGTGAATCCGCGCCCAGCCATTAGATAGCACAGCATGGCTGGCTCCGCCCTGTGACGCACGCGCTCGCCGTTGGCGCGTTAGGCTTCTTCCTCGGCATGCGCCACGCGACCGATCCCGATCATGTGATCGCCGTAAGTACGATCGTCTCGCGTCACAAGAGCGTGAAAGGGGCGGCGCTCATCGGCGCCGTGTGGGGGCTCGGCCACACGATCACGCTGCTCATTGTGGGCGGCGGCATCGTGCTCTTTGGCTGGGTAATCTCGCCGCGCCTCGGACTTTCGCTGGAATTGTCCGTCGCGCTCATGTTGGTCGTGTTAGGCGCGATGAACCTGGCGTCCATCTTCCAGCGCCCCCTCCTGCCGGATCAGGTGGCGACCGTTGAGCCGTCGGGCGAGCATGGCCACGTGCACATCGAGCAGCACGTGCATTCGCATGCGCACCCGCACGGGGACTACGTGCACACGCACCCACACGAGCACGATCCGGAGCGGCATCCGCACGATCCGGAAAAAACGCCGCTCAGCTGGCTCGATCGCCATCTCGGGACGCTCCGGGGCTACCAGCTCGTTAGGCCCCTCGTTGTCGGCGTCGTTCACGGACTTGCCGGCTCTGCGACCATAGCGCTGCTCGTGCTCGCGACGATTCCGGATGCCAGCTGGTCGATCCTCTACCTCGGCGTATTCGGCGCCGGGACGATCGCCGGAATGATCCTCTTCACGGCCGTACTCGGCGTCCCCTTCGCGGCCAGCGCGAGGATGCCCAGGATGCACCGCGGCATTCGCGTAGCATCCGGCGCGCTCGGCCTCGCCTTTGGGCTTTTTATGGCTTACCAGATCGGAGTCGTGAAGGGATTGTTCATGAACAACTAGAGCAAGGGATCAGGGGTTGGGGGTTAGCGCTAGTGTCGCGCTGACTATCCCTAATCTCAAGCCTAACCTCTTCGCGCTATGCGAATCCCGCGTTTCCCCAGCTCGTCGATGTACTTCGCGGCGGGAATGGCCTCGTCAGGTGTGAGCACACCGCTACCGC
Source organism: Gemmatimonadaceae bacterium (assembly GCA_036003845.1). GTDB lineage: Bacteria > Gemmatimonadota > Gemmatimonadetes > Gemmatimonadales > Gemmatimonadaceae > DASYRX01. Next base: position 33,415 of record DASYRX010000349.1, read on the forward strand.
GTACTTCACCGCGCACCTGCATCATCCCGGTAATCGAGAGCGAATATCCCGTGCAGCGCATCATCGCGCTAATCCCGCGCGCCTCGTCATAGCGGTCGACGAGTTCGAATGTGCACGTAGCTGGCTTGCCGCCGAGCAGGCCGCTCACGATCACGCGCAGTGCGACAAGATCCTTTCCTCCTGGCTGCGTTAGGCGCTGGCGCATGACCGTTACAGCCACGTCACGCGGAACGACAGTCGTCCCATTGACCTGCACGGGCTCGAGATCCAGCAGGCCGAGGTCGCGTATCGCTGCCATGATCGGAACGTGACCTGGATAGCGCAGCGTCTTGTACTCCATTGTTGGAATCTCGCCCTCGTAGCGAACCGCCATGGTGGAGAGTCCGCCCGCTGTGTGAAACGCTTCGAGCTCGCCGACCGGCGCATCAAAGTCAACGCGCTCGACTTCGCTCAACGCCTCTACTTGCGTGCGACGTCCATCGCGCAGCACCCATGAGGGCGTCGTGTAGTAGTCCAGCATTCCTTCGAGCGAGTACACGACCTGGTAGTTGAGCGGCGGTCGTGGCTCTTGAGGGAGACCGCCAACGAAAATCTTCACGCGGTCGACGCGATCGAGTTGATCGATGCCGTGCTGTGTGAGGATGTTGACCATGCCCGGCGCGAGACCGCAGTCGGGAATGACGCTCACGCCTTTCGCGACGGCCTCGTTATGCAGCTCCTTCTGTTTGAAGACGATCTCGGTGTTGCCGCCAAGATCGGCGAAGTGCACGCCGGCTTCGACGGCCCACGCCGCGAGATCGCCATTGAAATAGTACGGCGCGGCGCTCAGCACGCCGTGAGCAGCTCGCATTGCCGCGAGCGTGGCGCTCCGATCGCTCACATCCAGCGTCAAATAGCGCAGGCGTTTGCCCGAGTACGGCGTGAGAAACGTTGCCGGATCGCCGGGGCGAACATCCGCCAGCGTCACTTCTTCCACATCGGGAGCCTGCAAGAGATCAAAGGCGCAAGCTGAGCCTTGGAGGCCGGAACCAAGCACTAAGAACTTCATTGCCAATTGAGGGGTTAGGGGTGGAGGTAGGGTTAGCCCACTCCGACCCGCGCGCATGTTACTCTGTGGAGGGCTAACCCCCAACCCCTAACCACCCATCCTTTGGCACTGATCGAAGGCGCCGCGGCGATTCGCGAGCTGCTTCAAAAAACGAAACGGATCGCCGTGTTAGGCATAAAGACCGAAGACGGCTATCCCCCGGCGTACTACGTCCCCGAATACGCGCAGAAGGCCGGCTACGATATCGTTCCCGTCCCCGTGTATTTCCCTGAGGTGACGGAGATTTTGGGCGAGCGCGTCTATCGCAAACTCGGAGACATTCCCGGCGACATCGACATGGTGAACGTCTTCCGCCGGCCAAAGGACATTCCGCCGCACGTTGATGACATTCTCGCCAAGCGACCAAAGTCCGTGTGGATGCAGTTAGGCATCAGCCACGACGAAGTCGCCAAGCGACTTGTCGACGAAGGGATCGACGTGGTGCAGGATCGCTGTCTGCTCGTTGAGCTGCGCCGGATTGGGCGTTAGGCGTCGTAAACTCATCGCAGCGGACTAAGGCGGCACATTCAAGGTTGCTCTTTCCGCGGTAATCCGTGGTGAAAGCAATTTGCTTTTAAGATCAAGAGCATTTACCGCGGATGCACGCGGATGTACGCGGTAACAAACGAGCGTACCAAACGCTCTTGTTTACAAGCTCTTCTTGTTGCTTTTGTCCGCGTTAGTCCGCGGTGAAGCTGTTGCTCTTGCTGTTGCTCTCTCCGCGTTCATTCGCGTCAGTCCGCCGTGAAAGCCTTCTGGTTATTGCGGCGACGACTTCATACTGATGGTGCCGAGCACACCGACATCGGCATCGAGCACCACGCGCGAAGGAGCGGCCGGCGCGCCCAACGGGACTTCCACAACTGAATGCGGCTCCGCTGGAATCGTCACGTACGCGCGCCTAACGGCGCCCGCCGAGTCCACAAGGTCCACCGCCATGCGAACACGATAAGGCGCAAACCGCGCGCGTTGATCGATGTCGAGAACCACGCGCTGCTTGCTCGCATCGTAGCGCCATCCGATCGTCAACTCGGCGAAGCCCGCCCGCCAAAACCACTGGTCGAAGAACCAGCCCAGCGACTGCCCGGAAGCACTCTCGAACTCGCGCATGAGATCCTGCGTGAGCGCGTTCTTGTGACGGTATTTCGCGTAGTACGCGCGAATGCCGCGGAAGAACGCCGAGTCGCCGATCTCGCGCCTAAGCATGTGCAGTGTGAAGCCTGCCTTGGGATACACGTTCGAGTTGAGCACCTTGGCGACGTCGCTGAGCGTCGTATCGACCACGGCCTTCTCCATCGCGATGGCGTTTCCGATCGCGCCGCTGCGCATCTTCGTTAGGTCTGCGCGGAAGGCGCTGTCGCCGTTCGCGTGCTCGGTCCACAGCGCCGAGAAGTATGTCGCGAAGCCTTCCGAGAGCCAGACATGCGGCCATTCGCTCTCGGTGACGGCGTCGCCGAACCATTGGTGCGCCGTTTCGTGCGCGATGAGCCCTTCGCTCATGGTGCGGCGCTTGAAGAGGTTGTCGGCGTAAAAGATCGCGCTGGCGTTCTCCATCCCGCCGTAGCGCGTCGCGCTCTGCACGTGCGCGAGCTTCTCATATGGGAACGGGCCAACGAGCTTCGAGAAGTAGTCGACGATCGCACCTGCCTTGGCGAACGGTCCCGGTAAGTAGTCGCGCACCTCGGGCGAGGCCCACACCGACTGCCTAACGCAGCCCGACTTTTCAGCGAGCCCGCACGCCGACTCGCCAAGATCGACTGTCGCGAATGGCGCCACGCCGATGACCATGAGGTATGTGGTCAGCGGCCGTGACGTGCGCCAGCGCGTGACTGTGTGCCCTGCACCATCGCTCTTCTGACCATCCAGCTCGCCGTTCGCTATCACCTGGCGATCAGCCGGGGCGCGCACAGTCCAGCTGACGCTCGCTTTGTCGGACGGATGGTCGATCACCGGAAGCCAGAAGCGCGCGCGATTCGGAAAGTTGTCGCCGAACGCCTGCCAGCGGCCTTGGGCGTCGTTCGAGAAAATGAGTCCATCTTTGGGCTCACCGGAGTAACGCACCGTGACGTTCAGCGAATCTCCATCCCGCGGCAGCGTTAGGCGCAGCGTCGAGTCGCTCTGCGAGAATTGCGTCGCGGTTCCGTTCACCAACACTGAATCGACCTTCATCCCAACGAGATCGAGCATCAACGCGTCGGGCGCTGCCTTTCGCTTGAGCGTGATCACCGCGCGACCGTCGATCACGCGCCCGCGATCGGGCAAATTCAGATCGAAGCTGTAATGCAGGATGTCGATCCCGGGGCGCGAGCCGCCGGTCTTGCTCTGCGCTGCTAAACTGCCGGCAACCAACGTGAGCCCGACGATGAGGGCGGAATTCTTCAGCGGCATCGAGTCCTCGTGAACGAAGGCTGTCAGCTTCCAGCTGTCGGCTGGTAGCTGTCAGCTTTAGTTAAGTCCTAACGAGATTTCGCCCCTCAGCCTTCGCCCTGTAGAGGGCCTGATCTGCTTTTGCGAGCAAATCCTCGACAGTTTGTAGCCCCGGCGACGGGAAGGTCGCAACCCCTATGCTCGTCGTGATGCGTAGAGCCCCACCCTCCGGTGACTGCACGAACGGGTGCGCTTCGACAAGCTCCCGGATGCGTTCCGCGAACGACGCGGCGCCGACGGCTCCCGTCTCGGGAAGCACGATCACGAACTCCTCACCACCATAACGCGCCACGACGTCCACCGATCGCACCGCCCGCTGCAGCAGCTCGGCGACCTCCGTGAGCACGTCGTCGCCAACGAGGTGCCCGTGCGTGTCGTTCACCCGCTTGAAGAAATCGAGGTCGATCAGGAGGATCGAAACCGTCGTCTCATAACGCCGCACGCGCTCCATCTCGCCTAACAAGCGGTCCGTGAGCGCACGACGATTGAGTACGTCGGTGAGCGGGTCCGTTGCGGCGAGTACCTCGAGGCGGCGGTTGTCCGCCATCGTCGATTCGATCAGCTTCGCGCGCTGAATCGAGCTGACCGCCGCTTTGATCACCGTGTCAGCGAATTCGACATCCCCCGGCGTGAGCGGGGGCTCGTGCACACTGCGCCGTAGAAAGAAAACTCCAGCCTGCGTCGCATCGAGCGCGAAGGGGAGCGCGACGACTGAGCGCGTCGTTATTGCCGTCCCGTCGCGGCGCCAACGCTCGCGCACCTCGGCGTACAACGGGCTCGTCATCACGTTCTCGACGAGAACGGGCCTGCCCTCTTCGAGTGCCGAGCGGATCTCCGGATAAAGCTCCAAGTCCACGCTCAATTCGTCCTGGCCGTTCGCACCACCTGCGACAGCTCCGATGCCACCGACGCCGATCGCCGCCGCCGGCGTGCCACCATTGCCGCGCTCGAACGCCGTCGCGACCACTCGCGGTCGATCTCCCTGCCTGGCGAGTATGACCGAGCAGTGCGTCAGCTCCAGCGCGCGCGCGACGCGCCGAGCGAGCAGGTGATAGATCTCGTCGGACGAGAGATCCTCGGTGACGTCGTGCAGGATGTCGACGAGCTTGCGCCGGCTCTCAGCTTCCTCGCGCACGCGGCTCAGCTCCAGCTCGCGCTCGTGCAGCGCCGTGTGAGCCGATCGCAGAAGTGCTCGCATGCGGAGCTGGGCCTGGATCCGCGCCAGCAGTTCCTTCACCCGGAACGGCTTGCGCACGAAGTCCGCCGCGCCGAGGCCTAACGTGCGAACGGACGCTTCCTCGGGCGGGAGCGACGAGATCATCATGATCGGCACATCGCGCCAGCGATCGTCGTTCTTGATGCGCTCGAGGATCTGATAGCCGTCGGCGTCGGGAAACGTGACGTCGAGGAGTACGAGGTCGGGAACGCGCTCTTCCATCATCGGGACGACATCTGCGCCGCGCTGCGCTGCCATGACGTCGTAGCCGTGCTCTTTGAGCACCCACGTCATGGTCTGCACAATCGAGGCGTCGTCGTCCGCGATGAGGATGCGCGGTCTACTCATCGCCTAACAACGACCTCAACCCCTGCCATTCGATGTTCCCTCCGCTCAGGATCGCCACCGAGTTCTCCTTGAGCTTGACGGCGCCCGTCAGCATGGCGGCAACCGTAATCGCCCCACTCGGCTCAACGACGAGCTTCGCGCGATCCAGTAAAAAGCGCATCGCTTCCTTGATGGCGCTATCGGGAATCGAGATGACCTCGTCGATGTACGCGAGGTGATGCGCCAGGTTGAGCGTCCCGATGCGAACGGCGAGGAGTCCGTCAGCGATGCTATTGGTCCCGTCCAATGTCACGGGCTCTTTGGCAAGGAGCGCGCGCGCCAGCTTGGGCGCCCCTTCCGGCTCGACGCCGATCACGCGCGCCTTGGGACGCAGCAGTTTGATCGCGGCGCACACGCCCGCGCTCAAGCCACCGCCGCCAACTGGCACGAGCACCGTGCCTAACGCATCGAGATCGTCGGCGATCTCCAGCCCGACGGTCCCCTGCCCGGCGATTATCGTCGCGTCGTCGTACGGCGGGACGAGCGTCAACCCATCGCGTGCAGCCAGCTCCAGCGCGCGCTCATAGCGGTGCTGCGTGGTAGTCCCCGCCAACTCCACCTTGGCGCCCAGCCGCTCCGCGCCGGCGCGTTTGGCCGGCGTGACTGTGACGGGCATAACGACTGTGGCCGGTACACCAAAAAGCTTGGCCGACAGCGCGACGGCTTGGGCGTGGTTGCCTGACGAGGGTGCGATGACCCCGCGCTCGCGCTTCGCTCCGGGTAGAGTCGCGACGTAGTTGTACGCGCCGCGCAGCTTGAACGCGCCGCCGCGCTGCAGATTCTCAGGCTTGAGCCAAACGCGCACCCCGCACTGCTGCGAGATCGCGTCGCTAGGCAGGAGCGGCGTGCGCACAGTGACATCGCGGATCGTCGACGCCGCGTCGCGGAATTCGCGTAGAGAGACGAGCGTCGTGGACCGGGGTAGCGAGCTCGTGGCGGGGGCGCTCGTCACCGTGGCGTCGGAGGCTGGGGCGGTTGTCATAGTAATCCCAAAATACACCCCAATCGGGGTGCGAGAGCTACGTCGTCCGGCTGTGTGACGCTGTTAGGCGGCCAGGGCTAAATGTGTGAGCCGCAGCGTGACAGCGATGCTGCAGCGGTCACCACCGGGGTCAGACTCCGCCCTGGGGTCAGACTCCACGGGGTCGGACCGTGGGGTCAGACTCCACGTGGAGTCTGACCCCGGCCTGGAGTCTGACCCCGCGTCACTCGAACGTCAGCTGCGCCACCTTCCCTTCCTTGGTGAGATAGACGCTGACGTATATGGGCTTAGGGCCGCCCTCGCCCTTGAAGTAGCAGATCCGTGCGATCGGGTCTGTGTAGCGGATCCCGCGACCTTCCACGTTGTCGCACGTGATGCGCGCCAGCCCGGCCACCTTGCCCAAGGGCTCATTCAACCGGTTCCGGAACGAAGCGGGCATATCATTGAAGTAGGTCTTGTGCGCCTCTGTCATGAAGTCGGTCGCACGACCGGCGGCGAACTCCGGCAAGAGCGACCGCACCTTGGCGGTCAGTTCCGGCTCCGGGTCCTGGCTTACGCCAAGTCGATCTATGGACTGGTAGTCCCTGCTGTAGAGCCCAGCGATCGCGCGAGCCAGCATCGGCGCGTGCCGTCCGGCCGTGGACGACAGATTCGTGAGTACGATGACCGAGATCGGCGCGTCGAGGAAATGCAGGATGAACGTTCCCGATGCGCCGCCGTGTCCGGCGTAGCGATGGCCGCGCACATCACTGAGCAGGAAGCCGAATCCATATAGATCGCCGATCACCATCGCGTGGCCGCCGTTCGCGAGCTTGGCCGGCGTCCACATCTGCTCGAGACTTTCTTGCTTGAGCAGCGCATGGCGGTGCAAAGACGTGGACCATTTCGCCAGGTCGTCCAGCGTCGAGAAGATCCCAAAGAATGAAGGCAACTCGTACTGCCAGTCCCGCCGCCAATTCACGAGCGAATCGTCCGTGCTGGTCGGCGAGCGCGGGGCGCCGCCTGGGCCGCCACCGAACTCGTACGTGGCAACACGCCCTTTGAGAATGCGCCGTTTGTCCAGCACGCTCGACTGCGCCATCAGCAGCGGGCCAAAGATCCGCCGCTGCAGAAACTCGCGGTACGGCATCCCCGACGCCTTCTCGATGATCATGCCTAACAAGAAGTAGCCGGCGTCGGCGTAAAAGCCGTGCGTCCCCGGCTGTAGGAAGAGGGGCCGAGTGGAGATCATCTCGTACGCCTGTCTTGTCGAGATGTACAGGAGCGGCGATCCCTGATGGTCGACGACGGCGCCGCTCTGCAACCCCGCGGTATGCGTGAGCAGTTGCCTAACGGTGATTCCTTGCCAGATCGCCGGCGGCGGCTCGAAATAGTTGTTGATCGGATCGTCGAGCTTGACCTTCCCCTCTTCCACGAGCAGCATGATCGCCGCCGCCGTGAACTGCTTCGTCACCGACGCCAGCTCGAAGACGCTCTTCACGGTGAGCGGCATCTCGGTCTCGAGGTTGCCGAAGCCGTACGCCTTCTTGAACACGGTCTTGCCGTCGTTGACGACCGCGTAAGCGACACCAGGGATGCGCCGCTCGCGCATTTCGCGCGTGATGAGCGAGTCGATGGCCGCGGTGCTCTGCGCGATGATCGCTGCAGGCGCGAGAAGAATCAGCGCCGTGTAAACAAAGCGGGGCATGAGCATGTCCCTCAGACAGCCCACGCCCCGCGTCAGTTTATATCCTAACCCCTAACCCCCAACCCCTATGCTCCCCTGTTGAGACATCCCGTGAACTTCGGATTGTTCTTCTCCGATATCGGCAGCGCGATGTTCACGTCGCTGCCGCGTGTGAGGTTGTCCTTGTGGTACGCGCCCGTCGGGAAGACGGTCTCCGCCCCGCGGCTGTACTGCCGGATCATGCGTCGCAAGTCACCGACGCGATGCGCCGTTGCAAACAATGCAAATGCGCGCTCGCGGAACATGAGATCGACGCGCGCCGCTGCCGCACCCGGATCCGTAACGGTCGTCATCGCGTACGGCGCCCGGGCTTCGTTCAACTTCGTCATCCACAGCGCGGTATTGCTCGCTTGCAGCGCCGCCTCGGCCTCGATCAATCGCGCCTCGACTCCGCTCGCGACAGTCACTGAGGCGTCGAAGCCGTTGTACTTGCGGAAGTAGTAGCGCGGCGTGCGCTGATCGAACCGTGAAGGAGATCCGTCGCCGTCGATAGGCACGCGCGGATCGCCGGCGGTCGCGAAGTTGAGCCCATTCCCTCCTTCACGATCGGATACGAGCCACGAGTCGAGGTTGTACATGTAATTATGCGGGAAGAGCTTCTGCCGCTCGGTCTTGGTACTGTGCAGCGTGGTGTACGCGAACGACGTCGGCACATTTGCGACGGCAGCCGCAGCCTGCGGGAACTGCGCGTTGTTGAGCAGCGCTCGGCCGCGCAGCACGGCCACGAGGCTCGAGATGCGTGCACTGCCACCGGTGTTTTGCGCTGCCAGATCGAGCTTTGCGATTGCCGCTTGCATCAGCTGCTGCGTGCTGAGCGGATCGCCGTAGATGAGCTCCGGCTCCGTGGCGCCTAACGGCGCACCAGCGCAGTACGCTTCGCCAAGCAAGATGATCTCGGCGGCCGCGATCGCGTACATCTCGCCGATGCGCGAATCGGCGCCTGTCACCGCGGCCTTGAGCGCTTCCGCCGCGCGATCGGCAGCGGCCCGCGTGCGGTGCTGGTCAAGATACGTCTGCAGCCACGCACCGTTGGACTCGCGCACGGAGCGAAGATCCATCTCGCGGATCTCCGGTGGCGTACCCCCGAAACGGAATTCGTCGCTCATGAAGCCCGTAGCGACCACGAGACCGATGCCGATTCCGGTTCCCAGCCCGCCGTCGTGCGAGACGGCAAAGTCGCCTAACGCCCCGGCGTAGAGCGCCGCGGCGCCTTGCAGGTTGCCGCTCAGACCACCCGGGTCGATGAAATCCGGCCGAGCGGCGTCGAGCAATCGTTCCGTCGAGCATGCGGTCGCGGCCAGAGCTGCCACGACGACCAGGCTCTCGCGCACATGCGCGAGCGCGTGTGAGATCTTCGTTAGGTTTCTCATGGCAGTCACCTAGAAAGCGAGGTTGAGGCGGACGAGATAGACACGCGGCTGCGCCAACTGCACGAAGTTGTAGTTGGGGCCGTCCGAGCCCGACGTGTTGTTCTCGGGATCCCAGCTATTGAAGTCCGTCCACGTGACGAGGTTGCGCGCCGTCACCACGAGGGACGCCTGACTCGCGCGCACTCGGCTCAACCATGTCGTTGGAATCTGGTACGTCGCCGAAAGCTCGCGCAGCTTCACGAAGTCCGCCTTTTCAGCGTACGCCGCGAAGGCACGTGGTCCGGCCACGGCCTTGGCCTGCTCCTCCAGATCGAAGCCCTTTACGTGCAACGCCGCGCAATTCTGCACGAACGCGCACTGGAAGAGGTTGTTGACGTTATGCGAGATATACCCGCCGCGATAATCCACCAGCGCCGAGAGACGGAGGCGGTCCTTGAAGAGACCGAGCGTGTTCGACGCGGTGATCGTTCGCGTGGGTACCGTGCTGCCGTTGAAGACCGCCGTATCAGTCACGGTGACTTCGTTAGGCTCGATCGTCCCGTTCTTGTTCGCGTCGCTGAATCCCGTGAGCTTCGGCCACCAGAGTCCGAAGAGCGGATACCCCGGCCGGTTCTGGAACCCGAAGCCGGTGAGCGGCGGAATTCCCGGCGCCAGTTCTTCCAGCCGGTTCTTGTTCCATGACGCTTCCACGCCGAGGTCGTAGCGCAGATTGACGCGGTCGAGCACTCTCGCGTTGACCGAAAGCTCTGTCCCCTTGTTCGTGACGACGCCGACGTTCTCGACCCGAGCCCCGCCCGCACCTAACGAGCCAGGGAGTGGACGGTTGATCAGCGCGTCTGTCGTCTTCTTGTCGTAGTACGTGAGAACCACCGACACGCGGTTCCGCAGCGTGGTGACGTCGAATCCGGCCTCGATCTCGCGCGAACGCTCCGGCTTGATGTTGTTGTTTCCCAGCGCGCCGAACGTGACGGACGGCACGTCGCCCAAGCCGAAGACTGTCGACGTCGTCGGGGTGAGGTACGTGATCGCCGCGGCGGCTCCGGGTTGCTGCCCGGATTCGCCTAACGCGCCGCGCAGACGCACCTGATTCAGCCACGGCGCGTCGTTGCTTTCAAGAGCGACGTACGACACCGCGAACTTGGGATACACGATGGCGCCGAAGTCGCCGCCGAACGCGCTGTTCTGATCTCGCCGCAGCGCTCCGGTGACATACAGCTTTTCACGCCAACCGAACTGCTGCTCGATGTACGTCCCGTACGACACCGTTTCGATCGTCTGCTCGCCTGACGTCTTGTCGGCGCCGGCGTCGATCGTCGTACCACCGGGCGGAAGCGTCTGCGCCGTGTTGAGCGTCCCGTAACGGCCGTCGCGATTCCATTGCGCGCCGACCGCGGTCTTCGAGCTGATCGCGTACCACGGCAGCGTGAACGACGCCGACGCGTTGAGGTCCACCGAGTACTTCAGGTTGTTCCACTTGTTGATCGTGCGCACTCCTGTGCGCTCGATGCCGCAGATGCGGCACCCCTGACCGTTCGCGACGTCTGCTTGATCGTTGAACTGCATCCAATCGAGTCCGACCGTCGCTCGTGTGTTGAGCCAATCCTGCGGGCGATAATGCAGCGTACCGCTGTTGATGAATTGATTCGTTACGCGCGACACGCTCTTGGAGAAGCCGTCGCGTGGCGGCGCGAAGCCCCAGTGGCTCGCCAGCGCCGGATTCGGAATCCCGTACATCGCGGAGCCGACGACGCCCTGCAGGTTGTCACCGGTCTGCGGCAGCAGGTTGTACGAATAGACGTAGCCTGACGAGAGGTTCACTTCCGACGTCTGGCTCAGCGTTAGGCCGAGGTTCGAGCGGAGACTCGTCTTCGTGAGCTGGTTCGGGATTTGTTGTCGCCGCGGGATGTGATCCACCCCGCGCTCTTTGAAGAGCGAATCGCGCTCCGAGTCAGGCATGCGCAGCAGTCCGTTCTCGTTCTCCCAGTCGCCCGAGACGAAGTAGCGAATCGACTCGTTGCCGCCGGACACCTGGGCGCCGTATTGCTGGCGCTGGCCTGTGCCGATCGGTGAAGTCTCCTTGTCCTCGAGCAAATTGCGCGAGAAGACCTGCTGGATGGTGCACTGGCCGGCGACGGCCTGCCACTGCAGGCAATTCCGCAGCGAGCCGTTAGGCGCCGCGCCGCGCGTGTAATAGATCGACGGATACTCCGCCGGATCCTTTGAGATGCCGCCTTCGGCATACGTATTCCATTTGGGCGGACCCGTTCGACCGCGTTTCGTCGTTATGACGATCACGCCATTGGCAGCTTGCGTCCCGTAGAGAGTCGCCGCCGACGGCCCCTTCACGATCTCGATGTTCTCGATCTCTTCCGGGTTCAGGTTGTTCATGAAGTTCGGACGCCCGCCGCCGATGTAGAGCGTGCCGACCATCGCGGGACTCGATTGCTCGATTCTCACACCGTCGACGATGATGAGCGGGTCGTTCGACAGTGACGCCGAGCTGAGGCCGCGGATCCGCACGCGCGAGCCGCCACCGACCGTCCCGTTGGATGCGATCAGCGTGACCCCAGCCGACCGACCGTTCAGCAGATCCTGGAAGTTCGTGATCGGCTGCTCCATCACGACTTTGGGTGCGTCCAGGTGCGCGATTGCGTGCCCCAGCTCGCGTGTGAGCTGTTCGCCCGTGGCTGTTGTGACGACACTCTCGAGCTGGTACGGCGCCCTCGTTAGGGCGAAGTTCGCCGTGGTCGGCGCGCCCGCTCGCACCGTCACGCTTTGCAGCATGGATTGGTAGCCGAGTCGGACGAGGCGGAGTTGGTAGGTGCCGGGTGCGATGCGCTGGATCGAGTAGTTGCCTTCGCCGTTGGTGATCGCGCCGATGGTGCTTCCATCGATGCGCACTTGCGCCGCGTCGACAGGTTGCCCCGTTTCTCGATCGGTCACTCGGCCGGTGATGCGCGCGGTGGTTCCTTGGGCGAGCGCCGTCGAGGCGAGCGCGCAGGCGAAAGCCACCGTGCTTGTGGCGCGGATGAATCTGGACATCATCTGACCTCCTTCGGCGGCGTCGGTAAGGGGTTCCGACGTCGCGGGGGACTGAGGGCGGGAACGGGCAAATGCCGGGGAGCACGCACCCGACCGCTGCTTTTGTATACAAAAAGCGGTGGCGGGGCCGACTATATGGCGCAGGCGAACTGAGCGCAAGAAAGAAAGCGCTAATGTCCGGAGCGTTTGGCGCCTCCCCGCCGCCGTTGCCGAGCGCTACAATTTGAGCCTACCTGCCAGCCGGAGGAGCGAATGCGCCTAACGAGCACGACGCTTGCTTTCGTCTTGATCGCGGTTTTCGGGCGACCTGCCACCGCGGCGGCGCAGCTCCCTGCGGAGACGTTCGACGGCAGGCCGACCTATAAGGAAGGAAAGGCCCTCGGCTACTTCGTCTGGCGCGACGGCGACACGTGGAAGCTGCGCTGGATGACCTTTGGCGCGAATCACACGATCACCGGGCGGATCGTCGTCGAGGGCGGCGACATCAAGTCCTTCAAGCGCATCGATGTGGACGAGGAGCGCAAAGTGATTCGCCCTGGCGTAGCGCCGCACGTCGTCCGGGGACCGCGCGGACGGATCGTCGGAACGAGACCCGGCCGAGCGCCGGTCGTCGCGGAGCGCGATCTCGACAAGATCGAGCAGGAGGACGAGCACACTGTCCGGTGGCTGACGAATACCAACGACGATGTCGATGGCCTCGATGTGAAGGTCACGGACGGCGCCACAGGCCTGCGCCTCACGCTCATGATCGACGGACAGGCTCGGCCGAACGAAGTCGAGGTGGGGAAGAGCAATTTCAAGCCGGGTGAGTTACCCGTCCGGGTAAAGCTCAAATAGTCCAGGCCTGTTACGACGTCGACGGCGTCATGAGTTAAGATGCAAAAGCGTTAGGCGGTATGTCAGAGAGAGCGTCAAGACGTCAACGACGTAAACGGATTGACGCAGTTGACGACCTTAACGCTCGCGAACTACGGAC
>DASYRX010000350.1:0-11524 GCA_036003845.1 Gemmatimonadaceae bacterium
GAATCGCTACCCCCGGAATAGCGTCGCGAATCTGGCGGATCTTCTCTCGTTGGCGCTCGCGGCGCTCCGGGCGTCGCATGCGCGCGAGTACGGCGTCGGATGCGTGCTGCATCGGGATGTCGAGATAGCGCACGATGCGCGGCTGCCGCGCAATGGTCTCGAGGAGCCGTGGCGTTAGGCCCGCCGAATAGATGTAGAGAAGACGGTACCAGGGCACGTCAGTCTCGCGCAGGAGCGCGTCGAGCAGCTCCGCGAGCCCGTTGCCGTCACGAACGTCGCGACCGTAGTGCGCCAGATCCTGCGCCACGAGGTTGATCTCGCGCACGCCTTGCAGCTCGAGCAGCTGTGCTTCGCGCACGACATCGCCTAACGCGAACGAGCGGTGCCTGCCACGCATCAACGGGATCGCGCAGAATGCGCAGCCATGATCGCACCCTTCGCTGACCTTGAGATAGCGAACGTGCGGCAGGTCGCCCTCGTAGATGCGCTCGCCTGGGTGCGGCGCGCTGCGCTCTGGAGAGAGTAGTCCCCGCGCGGCCAGCTCCGGAACGAGACGGTCCACCTGGGAAGCGCCGAGGAAGAGGTCGACCTCAGGAAGCGCGTCGCGAAGCTCTTGCTCGTAGCGCTGTACCATGCAGCCGACGGCAGCGAGGACGCGCAAGCTCCCGCCGCCACGGTAGCGGGCCGCCTCGACGAGTGTTTCGATCGACTCGCGTTTGGCGGCGTCAATGAAGCCGCACGTATTCACCACGATCACTTCTGCCTCGTCTGGCGACGCGGCCTGCTCGCCGCCGTGCGCGAGCAACTCGGCGCGATAGCGCTCGCTATCGACTGTATTCTTGTCGCAGCCTAACGTGACGACGGAGAAGCGCAACGAAATAGGGGTTAGGGGTTAGGGGACAGGTACTGGTTGAGAAACTGGGCTAGTAGCCGCGGGCGCGATCTACGGTCCAGCGTGGCAGTTTCCCCTGCTCCAGCGCCTGCAGGCACTCGAGGAAGCCGTCGCCGGCGCCGGCTGTTGTCGTTAGGCCGGCGATGTGCGGCGACGCGATGACTCGCTCGTGTTTCCAGAGGGGCGAGTCCTCCGGCAGCGGCTCGACCTCGAAAACATCCAGGGCGGCGCCGTGCAACCGCTTCCCGTCCAGCGCCTCGATCAGCGCGGCTTCGTCAACAACGGGCCCGCGTCCGACGTTGATCAGCACTGCTTCGCGACACGCATCCAAGACCACGCGATCGACCAGGTGGAACGTGTCTTCCGTCAGCGGCAGCGCGCAGATCAACCACTTTGCCCGCGTCGCCACGCTCGCGAGGTCTTTTATGCGATGCGTGGCATCGAAAGCATCGTTGGCGTTGCCGCTGCGCGAAACACCCTCGAGGCGGCAGCCCATCGCGCGAAAGCGCTTGGCGATCTCACTCCCGATCTCGCCAGTGCCGACGATCACGGCGCAGGTGCCGGCCAGCGTCTCGATGAACAGCGGTTCCCACTTGCGTGCCTGTTGCGAGCACTCGAGCGCTCGTACCTGCTGCGTGAACATCAGCGCCCGCGTTAGGCAGTACTCGGCAATCTGTGGTCCGAATGGTTCGCTCGTGCGAGTCACCAGCACATTCTGCGGTAGCTGCGCACGGAAGAGAAATGCGTCCACGCCCGCACCGACGGAGTGGATCCACTGAACGCTGCCCCAATCGGTTACCGGCGGACGCCTGAAGCCGACGAAGACCTCGGCCCAGGCCAAGTCGGCGTTCGTCACGTCCATGAATGGTTTGCTGCGATAGTCGAGATCATCCCGACGCTCGCGCAGGTACGCCACGAGCTTGTCATGGACGTTGTAGCCGATCAGAATCTTTGTGGGGTGGTATGGTAGAGCGAAATCGTTAGGCTTCACTACAGGCCGGAGGTCGAGGGCCAAAGGTCAAAGGTCAAAGCGGGCGTCAGCGGAGGGATGATGCATAGGCGCGCCACGCGGTGGAAAGGGGCTAACCCCTAACCCCGAACCCTAACCCCTTGCTACTTAGCCGAGGAACGACTCCAGCGCTCGTGCCCGCGAGACGTGCCGAAGCCTGGAAAGGGCCTTTTCCTTGATCTGGCGCACGCGCTCGCGTGTGATGCCTAACAGTGCGCCGATCTGCTCCAGCGTCATCGCCTCTTCGCCGTCGAGACCGAAATACAGCCGCAGGATCTTGGCTTCGCGCTCCTTGAGGCTCGCGAGCGCTTCCTCGACGGATTCTGTCAACGCCTTTTCGAACGTTTGCTCGTCCGGCGGCGGATTGAGATTGTCCGGGAGGTAGTCGAGCAGCTTGTTGTCTTCGCCCGGCGTGATTGGCGCGTCGAGCGACAGATGCGCCTGCGAGATCGACATCGTTTTGGCGACTTCTTCGACGGTGATGTCCATCCCGTCGGCGATCTCAGCGTGCGTCGCCTCGCGTCCCAACTCTTGCAGCAGCGCGTTGGCGCGTTTGCCAATGCGATGCAAGGTGCCGGCGCGGTTTAGCGGGACCCTAACGATCCGCGACTGCTCCGCGAGCGCCTGAAGAATTGCCTGACGAATCCACCAAACAGCGTAGGAGATGAACTTGATCCCCTTCGTCTCGTCGAATTTGTGCGCCGCGCGAATGAGACCGAGGTTCCCTTCGTTGATCAGATCGGAGAGCGAGACGCCCTGGTTCTGATATTTCTTCGCAACCGACACGACGAAGCGAAGGTTACTGCGCACTAATGCGTCGAGCGCGTCTTGATTGCCAACGCGAATCGCTTTTGCCAGCTCGACTTCTTGCTCGCGTGTGATGAGCGAGTATGCGCTGATGTCGCGCAGGTACTGATCGAGGGATCCTTCATCGAGCGTTGCGCGACGCCCAGTGCGGCGTGGGCGACCGTTCGTCGTAGCTCGCGGGCGCTCGACGACGAACTCGGCGTCGGGCGTCGCTTCTTCATCCGGATAGTGCGAGAGCTCGCTCACTGAATTCGAGTACCAAGTCTGCGCCAACGGATGTGACTGAGCCACGGAAGCCGCGCCACTGTATCCGGCGAATAACTGTAGTAGATGAATAACGGCGCGCCCTTCAGCATGCTATCGGGCACAAAGCCCCAGTATCTGCTGTCGAGCGAGTTATCACGGTTGTCACCAAGCATGAAATAGTGACGCGGTGGCACGACAATAGGGCCCCAGTTGTTGCGGGAGGGATGCACCCGTGAGACGCCGCTTGCGGCAGCGCTGCGAACCAGATAGTCGCGCTGCCACTCGAACTCTTCGTACGCGCGGTCGACTCCTGGCTCCGAGTGATGCGCATAACGCTCTTGCCGCGCGACGCCGTTCAGAATGAGCACGCCGTCCTGCATCGCGAGCGTGTCACCTGGAAGGCCCACGAGTCGCTTCACGAAGTGCTTGCTCGGATCGCGTGGATATTCGAAGACAACCACATCGCCGTGCTTCGGCGCGCGCACCGCGGGAAGACGACGTCCCGTAAGCGGCACCTCGGCGCCATAGAGCATCTTGTTTACGAGGAGGAAATCGCCGACGAGCAGCGTCCCTTCCATGCTGCCACTCGGAATCTTGAAGGCTTCGATGAAGAACGTGCGCGCGAAGAGAAAGAGAACGATCGCGACGGACACCGACTTCGCCCACTCGACAAGCGCATGCCACACACGCGCGCGGGGCCTATTGACCGCACGTAGTGCGTCGGCGCGCAACGCGTCGGGAAACTGCGGGAGAGGAGAGGTACTAGCTGGCGTGCGAATGCCCTGCGATTCCGCCATCGGTCGGTCAATTAATTCTGGGTGTCGAGCCGGCGCAAGTTGCACAGGCATCTCAGGCGAGGGTGCAGAGATCATGCCTGATATGTGTCGATTTGCGCCTTCTGCAGCGCACCTGAGTAGTCGATATAACCCACTTTCGTCTCGGAATAGAACTCGTACACTTGCCATCCACCCTCGCGGTGCCCGTTCCCCGTTTGCTTGATGCCACCGAAGGGGAGATGCGCTTCGGCGCCGATCGTGGGGGCGTTGATATATGTGATACCCGTGTCGAGCTCCGCGAGCGCTCGATAGGCAACATTCACATTACGAGTATAGAGCGACGACGAGAGCCCGTACTTCACGTCGTTGTTGACAGCGATCGCCTCGTCAGGCGTTTCCACACGCACGACCGAAAGCACCGGCCCGAAGATCTCTTCCTGCTCCAGCCGAGTGCCCGGCCTAACGCCGGCGAAGATGGTGGGCTCGAAGAAGTGTCCGTGCGCCAGCTCGGACTCTGTCGGCCGCACCCCGCCTAACGCGAGTTCAGCACCCTCGCGTTGTCCGATCTCGACGTAGCGCTGCACTTTGTCCACCGCGTCTCCATGGATGAGCGGGCCGACGTCCGTCGTGGCCTTGCGGCCATCGCCCAGGCGCAGCTTCGCGACTCGATCCGACAGCTTCTCGAGAAACCTGTCGTGAATGCCCGCCTGTAGAATCAGACGACTAGTAGCTGTGCAACGTTGCCCTGTCGTACCAAATGCGCCCCACACGACACCTTCAAGCGCGAGGTCCGAATCGGCATCGTCCAGCACGATCTGCGCATTCTTGCCGCCCATTTCGAGAGACAACCGCTTGTGCAGGCGACCACACGTCTCGCCGACGATGCGGCCAGTGTCCGTCGATCCTGTGAACGAGATCACGGGAATTGCGGGATGTTCGACGATCGCCTTGCCGACACTTTCTCCTGCACCGTGCACGAGCTGAATCACATCGGGAGGAAGTCCGGCCTCGAGCAGTAGCTCGACGAGGACCGTCGCCGTATGCGGAACGTCCTCGGCGGGCTTGAAGATGACCGCGTTTCCACAGACCAGCGCCGGAAACATCTTCCACGTCGGAATCGCCATCGGAAAGTTGAACGGCGTGATGAGTCCGCACACCCCGATCGGTCGCTTAAAGCTCATTGCCCACTTATTTCGTAGCTCGCTAGGCACCGTGTGGCCAAAAAGACGCCGTCCTTCCGTTGCCGCGTAATAGGCGGTGTCGATGCCCTCTTGAACGTCTCCTCTCGTTTCAGCCAGCGGCTTCCCCATCTCGCGCGTCATCAGCTCCGCGATTTCTTCTTTGCGCGCGGCCATCAGATCGCCAACGCGGCGCAGTACGTCGCCGCGCAACGGTGCCGGCGTCGCGCGCCACTGCGCGAATCCCTTTTGCGCCGACTTCACCGCGCGTTCGACGTCGGCTGCTCCCGAAAGCGGGAATTCGCCGATGACGTCGCGCGTGTCCGCGGGATTCAAGTTTTGAAAGTACTGACCAGTACTCGGCGCTATCCACTCGCCAGCAACAAAATTCGAATATGTCGTCATTAACTCGTTAGGTGACTGCTCTTCTAACCCCTGTTCCCTAACCCTATCCCCTATCTACTCACAAAACCATATTCCTGGTCTGGCTTCAGTCGGAGTTGCATAGCCGATTCGCGGCAGGACTTCACGCGCGGCGAGGACTCCACCCCACGCGATGAGCAGCAGTGATAGCACGTGCCCGCGGGTTGAGCGATGCCGCCAGGTCCAGATCGCCGACCACAATCCTGTTACCGAGACCATCGCTGTCGCCGCGAGATAGCCAAACAATCCGATGCCGCAGCGCGCGTCGTACGGCCAAAAAATGATCCCGACGCCGAGTGCCACTGCGAGCAGGAGCCGCAGCATGACGCCGAGCGTCTTTGTCGAGCGCTGCTTCTCGACCTTGACCGCCTTCTCAGCCGGTGAGTCGCTCGGCTTCGTCGGGAGCAGCGCCTCGTCCGAGACCGACTCCAGCGCGCGATCGACTTTCTTGAGCTCCGCTTCCCAGTCGCGGCTCACGATACACCTTCCCTCGTTAGGCCGTACTTCTCGATCTTCTTGTAGAGGTTTGAGCGTGGCATATCGAGAAGTCGCGCCGTCTCCGATACGTTCCAATCATACTCGCGCAATTTCGCCACGAGAAACGCGCGCTCGGCGGCGTGCTTGAACTCCTCAAAGGTCTTGCTGTCGAGCAGCGAGCCTAGACCCGCTGTCTCCGCCGGACGTCCGCTGGAGAGTCGGTGCACGTCTGCGGCTGTAATCCGAGAGCCCGACGCAAGAATCAGCAAGCGTTCGATCGTGTTCCTCAGCTCGCGCACGTTGCCAGGCCACTCCATGATCTGCAGCGCCTTGAGCGCGCCTTCGTCGATGCTCCGCGGCGGCACTCCGTCGCGCAGAGCGAATTGCTGCAGGAAGTACTGCGCGAGTAGCGGGATGTCGTCTCTTCGTTCTCGCAACGGCGGCACGTGCAGCGGGACCACATTCAGCCGATAAAAAAGATCCTCGCGGAAGCGACCGGCAGAGATCTCGTCTTCGAGCCGCTTGTTTGTGGCAGCGAGCACGCGAACGTCGACTTTGGTGCTCTTCGTTCCGCCAATGCGCGTGACTTCGCCGTCTTGCAGCACACGCAGCACCTTGGCCTGCGCGCTGAGTGACATGTCGCCGATCTCATCCAGGAACAGCGTGCCCGTGTGCGCTTGTTCGAATTTTCCGGCGCGGTCGGCGGTGGCGCCCGTAAAGGAACCCTTCATGTGGCCAAAGAGCTCGCTTTCAATCAGCTCGGACGGAATCGCTGCGCAATTCACCTCGACGAACGGACGCTGCGCGCGGGGCGACATGCGATGAATCGCGCGCGCCACGAGCTCCTTGCCGGTTCCGTTCTCGCCTGTGATCAGTACGCGCGCCGGCGTGGCTCCGATCTTTTCGATCTGATCAAGCACAGACCGGATCGCGTACGACTTCCCGACCATCTCGTAGCGCGCTTCGATCGTCTCACGCAGTCGCGCATTTTCTTCGCGCAGCGTGACGTGCTGCAGCGCGTTGCGCAGGAGCACGAGAATCCTGTCTGTGTCGAGCGGTTTCTCGAGGATGTCGTACGCGCCTAACTGCGTGGCTTCGACAGCCGTCTGGATCGTCGCGTGACCGCTGATCATGACGACGCTCACGCTGGAATCGATCTGCTTGATGCGACGCAGCGCTTCGATCCCGTCCATCCCGGCCATCTTCACGTCCATGAAGACAAGCTCCGGACGCCACTTCTCGAACTCAGCGAGACCCTCGGTCGCGGACTTCGCCGTGCGCACGTCGTAGCCCTCGTATTCGAGGAGCTGACCCAAAGCGGCGCGGATGCCTTGTTCGTCGTCGACGACGAGAATTCGAGGAGGCACTAAGAGCTAGTTGTGAGGGTTCGGAGTTAGGGCTTGGAAAGCGCTACAGTTTTATACCGCGGAACACGTCCGGTGGCGCTGCGACAACCGATGATGTCGGCACGTGGAAGGGTACGCCATCGGCCTCGGCACCGGCAGGGCGACCACGGCCCATTCGACTGCGTATCTTTGCACCCAAGCGGTCGCTCCATTTCCCTCTGGTGACTTCCGATATCGACCTTCCGCCCGACGTCTTCAACGCGCTGACCCCACGCTTCACGATCGAGCGGGAGGTCGGCGCGGGCGGCATGGCTACCGTGTTTCTTGCGCGCGACGAACGCAACGACCGGCCGGTCGCGCTCAAAATCCTCCGCACAGGTGCGGATACCGCCGCCGGTGTTGAGCGGTTCGAGCGGGAGATCAAACTGCTCGCGCGCCTGCAGCATCCGCTCATCCTGCCGTTGCACGACTCGGGGATTGCCGGTGACGCGCTGTACTTCGTCATGCCTTATGTAGACGGAGAGGCGCTGCGCGATCGGATGCTCCGCGACGGCCCGCTGCCGATCGCGGACTCGCTGAGCATCGCGATCGAAGTCGCCGATGCGCTCGCCTATGCGCACGCACAGGGTGTTGTGCATCGCGACATCAAGCCCGAAAACATCATGCTGTGGCGTGGTCATGCCGTCGTTGCGGACTTCGGCATCGCCTCGATCGCGCACGCGGCCTCAGGGGACGAGGACGCGCGCCTCACACGCGCGGGCGCATGGTTAGGCACGCCGGGATACATGAGTCCGGAGCAGGCCGCTGGCGAGCTAGGCATCGGCCCGGCCTCGGACCAGTACAGCCTGGCCCTCGTATTGTACGAGATGCTCACGGGCAGTCCGCCGTTCGTCGGTTCACTCCGATCGGTGCTGGCTCGTCAGGTCACCGAATCGCCCCGCCCGATTGGCGAGCTGCGACCAGATGTCACGCCGACGATAGCCGCGGCGTTGACTCGCGCACTCAGCAAGAAGCCCGACGAGCGATGGCCGTCGACGGCGAGCTTTGCCGAGGCGCTGCGCGGCGCGGGCGATCACGCCGCCAGCATCGGGCCTTCTCCAGAATCGGCCGACGCTCGGCTTTCGCTGGCTGTGCTGCCGTTCTCGAATATCGGCGGCGACAGCGCCAACGAATTCTTCAGCGACGGGATGACGGACGAGCTCATCGGAGCGCTGGCCCGTGTGCCGCGATTGCGCGTCGTGTCGCGCACGTCGGCGTTCGCCTTCCGCGGTAAGGACGTTGCGCTGGCCGAGATCGGCGCCCGGCTGCGCGTGGGCTTCGTGCTCAGCGGAAGCGTTAGGCGCGCCGGCGACCGTTTGCGCCTATCGGCGCACCTGTCGCGCGTGGCGGACGACAGCCTGCTCTGGTCGGAGACGTACGAGCGGAAGGTCGCGGACGTCTTCGAGGTGCAGGACGATCTCTCACGCCGCATTACCGGGACGGTTCGCGAAGCGTTAGGCACGTCCGGCGCCACGACGCCGGCCCGCATGCATCCGGCTCGCAACGTCACGGCCTACGACGAGTATCTCCAGGGACGCTACCACTGGAACAAGCGCTCCGCCGCCTCGCTGCGCGAGGGGCTGGCAGCCTTCCAGCGCGCCATCGACGCCGATCCGACGTACGCACCGGCGTACGCTGGCCTCGCCGACTCGTACGCGTTGCTCGCCTCGAGTAGCCTAGAGATCCCGGCCAAGGCCTATCCGGCGGCACGCGAGGCAGCGCTCAAGGCCATCGAGCTGGATTCGTCACTGGCCGAAGGCCACGCCTCGCTCGGGCTCGTTAGGCTGAACTACGATTGGGATTGGGAAGGAGCGGAGCGCGAGTTTCGCAAGGCCATCGAGCTCAATCCGAGCTATTCCACGGCGCGACAGTGGTACTCGAGCTATCTGTCGAGCATGGCGCGGTTCGACGAAGCCATCGAGGCGGCGCAGCAGGCGGCCGCCGTCGATCCGTTCTCAATCACTGCCATGGTTCGCGTCGGCATCGCCTACACCTTCGCCCAGGAGTACGAGAAAGCAGCGGCGCAGCTCGAGCGCGCGATGGCGATGGAGCCCGGCTTTCTTCACGCCCATAGCTGGCTCGCCAACGCTTATATCGGTTTGGGCCGGTTCGATGATGCCGTGCGCATCGCGGAAGAGGCGTATGAAGCCAGTCAGCGCGCGTTGCCGTTTCGCGGCCTGCTAGCGGGCACGTACGGGCAAGTCGGCCGCGCCGCGGAAGCCATGGGAGTCATTCGCGATGTGCTGAGCCAACCCAATGGCCCGCCGTTCTTCATGGCGCTGTTGCACCTAACGATTGGTGAACATGAAAAGGCGTACGAGTGGCTGGACCGGGGAGTGCGCGAGCGCGGCGATTTGATGCACAGTCTGCGCACGAGCCCGTTTTTGAGAAGCGAATGGCGCGATCCGCGCTTCGCCGAGCTGCTTCAGCGAATGCGACTTGGTCCGCCGCTCGAGCCGCCCGACACTCTCCCCGGCTCCAACTAAAGTTTGTTGTCGGCCTAACGCGCGACGGTTTTGTAGAGTGTGACGCGTCCGTCTGCGATGCGCACGTCGCCGATGTATGGAGGCACTTCAAAAGGCACACCGTTCTCGGCGACGCCTTCGACCCGCGAGCCGCGCTGCAGCTGGGAAATAAGTTTCGGGACCGCTGCTCGCGGGATGGCCAGGTTGCGGGCCTTGAAGTCTTCCACGCGGAACTGGGCCAGGCCGGGACGCACGATGTCGAGCGTGCCGCGCAACTCGACGTCCTCCTCGTCGCCTAACAATGCGCCTAACGCGCCGAGTGCACCTTGCGCGCGCAGCTGCCGGATGTCAAGCGTGCCGCGCAGCAGCAAGCGTTCCTCCACGACGCCCGCGCTGGCGCTCTTGAGCGGCAGCGGATTGCGGCGGCTCGCCTCGCGCACGATGAGCGCCGCGAGATCGGACGGCGCGATGTTCACGTAGGCCGGTCCGGTCGGCCGCCCTAACGAGGCGATGGCCGATGCCGCGCGCTCCGCGCCGGTCGGCGAGAGCGTGTCAGCGACGGCCTCGACGACTGGGCGATCGCGACCGTCGCGCAACGCAGGATACCAACGGTCGCGCGTGAGCCAGGCCACACCCGCGCCCACTACGAGCAGCGTGACGCATCCGACTGTCTTGAGGCAACCACCAAGCATGGACCCCTGCCTTGTTCGAGCTACGGTGTGAGCGGAACCGAATGCAGGACCGTGTACGCTGGTCCCGCCCGTCCCAGGTCGCTGCGCATTATGTCGATGTTGCGTACGTGCCAGGAGAACACTTCGTGTCGCTCCCCCGCCGTCTCCTCCAGCCGGCGCGCCTCGGCGCGGCCGAGCGGCCGTTTGACCCTGCCTAACGTCACGTGCGCACGGAACGCTCGGCTCTCGCGTTCGATTCCGAGCGCCGCACACGTGTCGTCCACGGCCGTGGCCAAACTCTGGAGCAACGGCGGACGTTCTCCGCCCATCCATACCACACGCGCGGCGCGAAAGTTCGGAAAGGCGCCGTAGCCCTGCAGGCGAACGCTGCCGCCCATCTGCCTTCCGCTGAGCGACTCGAGCGAGGACGTGAGCGCCGCGATGAAATCAGCGTTCTGCTCGCCGAGGAACTTGAGCGTCACGTGCAGGAGGTGGCTCGCGACCCAGGCGACGCTCGGCGCCGCCTCTCGCAGAGGCGCGGCCGCCACGTGGAGTTGTTCACGCAATGGCGCGTCGAAGTTGGCCGCGATGAAGGTGCGCACGGCGCGGATGTCCGTTCAGTCCAACAGCTCCAGCGCGACGTGCGTGAAGCCGGCCGCGGCAGCCAGCGCGAGCGCCACGCGGCGCTGGCCTTCGCTCGTTAGGCTCGCGTCAGCGTCACGCGGAATGAGAAGCGCCAGACGGTCGCGGACTTCCACGCGCGCGGCGATTCCGGCTCTTGCGAGATCTCGCTCCAGACCTTCGCTCACGCCGCCGTCACTCCACCAAGCACGTTGAGAGAGCCGGAGCGGAAGCCGCGCAGGTCCAGTGCGACTCGCTTGAAGCCGCCCGTCAACACGGCTTGGCGCAAAGCGCGACGCGCGGCCGGGGCGAGCCAGCGCAGCAGCTCATCCTGTTGCAGCTCGACCCGCGCGAGATCGCCGTGGTGCCGCACGCGCATGTCGCCGACGATGCCTAACACGCGCAGAGCCGCTTCGGCACGCTCCACCTGCGCCAGCCGCTCGGTCGTCACCTCGAAGCCGTATGGCAGCCGTGAGGCGAGGCACGGTGACGACGGGTTGGACCACCCGGGGATGCCCCGCTGCCGTGAAAGCGCGCGTATCTCGCTCTTCGTGAAGCCGATCTCGGCGAGCGG
>DASYRX010000351.1:0-7092 GCA_036003845.1 Gemmatimonadaceae bacterium
CTCAGCTTCATGCGGCAGCCGTACCCGATTGCACCGATCCGCCGCGGTGAACCGTTGCTTCGCGGGCTCGATCCGTACATGTCGTATCGCAAAGGACCCTTCGCGCTGTACGCGTTGAGCGAGTATGTCGGCGAAGAGCAGGTGAACAGGGCGCTGCGGCGTCTGTATGAGTCGCATCGCCCGGCAGACGCTCCTCCGGCAACCACGCTCGATCTGTATCGTGAGCTGCAGGCGGTGACGCCGGACTCGATGCGATACCTGCTGCACGATCTGTTCGAGGTGAACACCTACTGGCAGCTCAGGACGGAACACGCCGCGGCAGAGCAGACCGGGGACAGCACATGGCAGGTGACGCTCGACGTGCGGTCGCGGAAGGTGGTGTTTGACAGCGCGGGCGTCGAGACTGAGATACCGATGAACGAGTGGATTGAGATCGGCATCTTTGCGCCTAACGAGAACGCCGGGGAACTGGGCAAGCCGCTCTATCTACAGAAGCACCGTATCCGATCCGGCGCGCAAACGATCACGGTGACGGTGCAGGGCAGGCCTGTGCTCGCCGGCATCGACCCGCACCACTTGCTCGACTGGGAGGAGCGCGAGGATGACGACAATGTCGAAGGGGTGACGTTGAAGGCTGAGGCGCCATCGAAAGAAAAGATTCCGGCGGCGATGGTCCCCCACGGTGGAAACTGAAACACCAGCCACGACCGCGATCGCATCCTGGTGTGCACCCACGGGTCCGCTGCGCCGTACCTGCAGGAGCTTCAGCAGTTCGTACGCGCCCAAGCTCCGTCGTCGCCGGTCACATCGATGCTCACCCTCGCGCAGCTGGACGAGCAGCAGTACGCGGAGACGCTGAAGATGTCCGCGCTCGCGGGTGCCCGGGGCGCGCTGGCGCTACTGCTCGCCTCGCTGGGATTGTACGGCGTCGTGTCGCTCGCGGTGCGCCAACGCACGCGGGAGATCGGCATCCGCCTCGCGTTAGGCGCCCAACCCATGCGCGTGTCGCGGATGTTCCTCGTATCCGGATTGCGGGCGAGCCTGGTGGCGCTGGCCTTGGGACTACCCCTTAGCGTGGCCGCGCTCAAGATCGGCATCGCACAGGGAGTAGTCATCGCACCGCAGGTGAATCCCTACCTGATCGGGGGTGCGATCGCGTTGATTCTGTTGACGGTCGCCGCCGCCGCGACGTGGGTGCCGGCGCGCCGCGCAGCGCTCGTGAACCCCAGGCAGACGCTATCGGCGGAATAGCGCAAGACCGCGATTTCGCAGGCGCTATACCCCTGCGTCGTCTAGCCAATCGAGCGTCCGGGTAGCGGCGCACGTCCCTCCGGTTGACGGATTGTCCTTTATGGTGTAAAGTACTTGATGCTAAAGCGATCCATCCGCGACACTGCGCTCGTGGGCGCGCTGCTACTGGGCCTGCTCGTCGACCAAGTCGTGCGAGCACCCGGCCGGCCCGGGCTGAACTTCGCACTGTGGGCGGTCGCCGGCACGGCTGTACTCTGGCTGTTGTCGCGCCGCCGAGAGAATCCGGTCTCGCGGGAGACTTGGTGGCTAATCGGCGGCGCCGTCGCGTTTGCTGGCCTGCTCGCGCTTCGCGATGCCGAAGCCCTAGCTGTTTTCTGCCTGCTTTCGACAGTCGTGCTGCTCGGGCTCGCAGCTGGCCGAGGCGCGCTCGAGTGGGCGAAGCGGGCGTATATCATGGATGTCGCAGCTGCGGCCGCGCGTGTAGCGGGGCTGATCGCGATCGGACCACTGGGCTGGAGCCTTGGTGCCTCGCGCCAGCCGGCCGTGCCTGCGGTCACCGGCGGTCGCTCGTGGCCGCGTCTCCGGATGGTTGCACGCGGCACTGTCATGGCGCTGCCGCCGCTACTCGTGCTGGGAGCGTTGCTTACTTCGGCGGACCCCGTGTTCGAGCGCGTACTGCAGCAGGCGCTCTTTGCCGGCATCGAGCCGCTGCTCGAGCATGTCGCGTTCGTCGCCATGATCGCATGGCTCACCAGCGGGTACCTGCGCGCATTTCTGGTGGAGGACGAGGCAGTCATGGAACGCGTGCGCCTCCCGCGCCCCGCGTTGGCGCCGTCCGAGATCGCGATCGCGCTGTCGCTGCTCAACGTCCTGTTCCTCGTCTTCCTGGCCGTGCAGGTGCGCTACCTGTTTGGCGGTGCGAGCCTCGTTGAAGTCACGGAAGGTCTGACCTACGCCGAATACGCGAGACGCGGCTTCTTCGAGCTCGTAGCGGCCGCCGCTTTCGTCGTGCCGGTGCTGCTCGTCGCCGACTGGGCGGCCGCAGAGGACAGGGTGCGCGAGCGGCGCGTGCTGCGCGCGACATCGACACTGCTCGTCGTGTTGCTCGCTGGCGTGCTCGCGTCCGCGGCGTATCGCATGAAGCTGTATCAGGACGCGTACGGCCTGACCGAGCAGCGACTGTACGTGAGCGTCTTCATGGTCTGGCTGACCGGCGTGCTGGGCTGGCTTGCTGTCACCGTGCTGCGCGGCCGTCGGCGTGGTTTCCCCTTCGCTGCCATCGCGGGCGGCCTGGCCAGCATCGCCGCGCTGCACGTGCTGAACCCGCATGCGCTGATTGCGCGCGTCAATATCAGGCGCTCCGCCTCCGGTGCCGAATTCGACGCCAAATACCTACGCACACTCAGCGCCGACGCCGTTCCCACGTTGATCGCGCAGCTGACCACCTTGCCTAACGAGGAGCGCTGCCGAGTCGCAGCCATGCTCAAGGAGCGCTGGTCCGGTGAGCGGCGCGGTGGCTGGCGGACCTGGAACCTCGGCGATGCGCGAGCGCGTCGACTGGTGGCGGAGTACACGCCGCCCGCAGATTGCCCTGCGGCAGCGACGCCGATTGTGAGGTAGCAATGCCGAAGTGGGTGAGGCGCATCCGGGGTGCTATCGGGATGGGACTGATCTGGGCGGTGGCATGGGCGCCCGTTGGTTTGCTGATTGGCGAGATCGTGGATCCGGATGGGTCCATGGATGAACCGTGGGTGCTGGTGGGGACGCTCCCCGGCTTCATCGGCGGTGTGATTTTCTCCGTCGTCCTTGGGATTGCAGCGCGCAATCGCAGATTCGATCAGTTGTCGATTTCCCGATTCGGTGCCTGGGGTGCGGTGGCCGGTCTGCTGGTGGGCATGCTTCCATTCGTCTTGGGGTCCGTGAATCCCACACTCCCGACGTGGCTGCCTTTCCTGATCGTCGGTTCTATCACTGGAATGAGCGCACTCTCGGCCGCGGGTTCGCTGGCGCTGGCCAGAATGGCGGAGAAGCGCGCTTTACCCGCCAGTGATGACTGGGCCGAAGTGGGGCGTGCCGAGAGCGAGGCGAAGAGGCTGCCCTGAGGCAGGTCCACCACCGAGAAGCCGAGTAGATGCGCCTAACGAAGACGTTGGCTGTTGGTCCTGTCAGGCCTCGCCGCTGTTCCCGCTGTTGTTCTTTTCTGCAAGTGGCACGAGGCGGGCAGGCGCGGCGGCCAGCCGCCTGCCGAACCGTTTCGCATCGCCGGCAACTTCTACTACGTCGGCGCCATCGACCGTCACTTCATCTCTGATCACCGGGCCGGAAGGCCAAGTTTAATCGATGGTGGTTATGCCCGAACGGACATTATACGAGGGGTCCGATTACAAAAATCGTGTTATTGAATGGGTCTTGTACGCCGAATGTGCGGCGGCCCCAGAGTTCGTTGATCGGCGGACGCTGCAGCGGCACTTTGTCTTTCCATTCATTGTAGTACGCGTCAGCGCTTTCAACTTCCAGCGTGGCGCATGCGTTCCTGCCATGGCCCGACATGGGGCAGTCAATCGTCAAAATGATACCGCCACGTTCAAAACCGATCAGTCCATTTGTGCCATCTTCGCTGGCCTCGAAGCGTACGCTGAAGCCGAGACGATTTACATAGAAGTCCTTCGCGATCTGGACACTGTCCCCTGGAAGGACTGGCACTGCGCGTTCCATAATGGCTCCGATATGGTAAGGTCCAGCGGCAGCCTAACGAGGGATGCGGGAGTTCAGTCGAGTCACTTCATCGGCGCGGCGACTTCGCTCGGCGCGACGTCGGGCGTTGTTTTGCTCGGCCAGTCCCAAAAGAAAAGCTCGTTCTGGTCGGGGTCCCGGACGACCATCGTCGGCTGGCCCCAATCAACGCGCTCGGTTTGGATGCCTGTCGTGGCAAAATGTTTGCGCACCGGTTCGATTTGATCGTCCTCAAGACCGATAAAAACTCTTCCATGTCCGGCCCGTTCTCCGTTCCGTTCGGAAACTTGATTGAGGATCAACTCGAAACCGAACAAGCTCACCTGAAACACATACGGTGGATCCTCGTTTGAGTCCTTCCAATCCACGGAGACACCAAGTTGCTCGGTGTAGAAGCGGAATGAGCGCTCAGCGTCTTTGACGAAGAAGACAGCTCTTGCATAAAGGTTATTCATGGGCTTCAGCGCTCCATTACAAGAACACGTTAGGCGCCGCGCTCACCGGACAAATGTGGTGTCGTGGCGTTCGGCGCTTCCCAATTGTGACGGCCACTTGAAGCTCTCCACAAGTGGCCGACCGTTAGCTTCAACGAGGCGACCACTGGCTGCATTCGCCCACGCCTATCCGAGTCTTGACCAATCCATCCGCTGAGTTCTTGGATCTGCAGGCTGCGCTGGCCGGTGAATACTCGCTGCAGCGCGAGCTCGGTCGAGGCGGCATGGGCGTTGTCTACCTCGCGCGCGATGTGCAGCTCGACCGTGACGTCGCCATCAAGGTTCTTCCGACGCACCTCGCGCGCACCGCGGAGGCGCGCGAGCGGTTCTTGCGAGAGGCCCGCACGGCAGCCGGCCTCTCGCACCCGCACATCGTGCCGATCCATCGCGTCGGCGAGACACACGGCTTCGTCTTCTTCGTCATGAGCTACGTGGAGGGCGAGTCGTTAGGCGAGCGGCTCCGCACGCGGGGCCCGCTCCCGCCAGCCGACGCGTCGCGCGTGCTGCGCGAAGTCGCCTGGGCGTTAGCCTACGCGCATGGACGCGGCATCGTGCACCGCGACGTGAAGCCGGACAACATCCTGCTCGAGGCAGGCACGGGGCGCGCGCTAGTGACCGACTTTGGAATTGCGCACGGCGGCAAGGACCCGAGTACGGCAACCGATCCGCGAAAGATCATGGGGACGGCGCACTTCATGAGCCCCGAGCAGGCTGCGGGCGAACCAGTCGACGGACGCAGCGACATCTATGCACTCGGCGTGGTCGGCTATCTCGCGGTGAGCGGCCGACTCCCCTTCGAGGCGCCTAACGTGCCGGCGCTGCTGTTGAAGCAGGCGACGGAGGAGGCGCCTAACGTGGCACGCGCCGCGCCCGGACTGTCACCGGCGCTCGCCGCCGCGATCGACCGCTGTCTCTCGCGCGACCCCGCTGAGCGGTTCGCCGATGGCGAGGCGCTGGCCGACGCGCTCGCCCCGGCGCCTGAGACGCGGCCGGCACTGCCACCCACGCTGCGTGCCTGGCTCGGTGCGCGGAATCCGCTCCTCGCCCCATACATGGCGTGGTCCGGAGTGTTTGGTACCCTGACCACGATCAACCTCGCCATCTGGCTGGCCGGCCAGCGGCCTAACGGGCCGGCGGACATCGCGTTCCTCGCCGCGATCACCTCCCTGCCACTGTTTCCCATCGTCGGTTTCCACCTCAACCAGGCGCGCCGCCAATTCCGCGCCGGACACACTCTTTCCGACTTGCGTGCGGCGCTCGAGATCGAGCGGCGCGAGCGTGCCGAGACCGAGGCGGTCGTTCGAGATGAAGAAGAGCCCACCGAGCACCGGGTGCTGCGAATCGCCACCGTCGGCTCGGTGACCTGGCTCGCCGTCACTTTCTTGTTGGTTCTGCTGAACGTGATCCATGAGAATCGAGGCGGCCTCGTGTTCATCCTCGCGCCGGTGCTCAGCACCATGGCGCTGGGAGCCTTGAGCAACGCGCTCGGCGTGCAGTTCATTCCCGAGCGCATTCGCAGTTGGTGGCAGACAGGGATCCGCGAGCGCCTCTGGAACAGCCGCTTAGGACAATGGCTCGCGCGCCGGCTCGGTGCGCCGGAGCGGTCACAGCTCGCGGGTGCGTCGGCGTTTCGTGCGACGGAAGCGGCGTTAGGCGTCGCGGCTTCGGAGCTGTACGCGGCGCTGCCGAAGGAATACCGGGAGCAACTCGTCGAGCTTCCGGCGACCGTCGCCGCGCTCGAGGCCCGCGCGGCTGAGGCGCGCGCGGAGATCGACGTGGTGGCGGCGCTTGCTCCGTCGGGCTCGTCGGATGCCGACGTCCTGGCTGCGCGGCGCACAGCAGCGGCGGCGCGCCTCGCCGATAGCGTTGCTGCGCTCGAGGGAATCCGTCTCGATCTCCTGCGCCTCCACGCCGGCGCCGGTGATCTCGCCCCGCTCACGACGCTGATGGACGCGGTGCGCCTCATTGGCGAGGACATGAACCGACTCGCGGAGGCGCAACGGGAGGTCGAGGGCGCCGTTCGGACGCTTGCACGGGGAGAGTAGTAACGCCGCTAACCCAACGAACAGTGGCTCGTTAGGCGGGACGCGCGTACCAGTCCAGCACTCGGCGAGCACGCAACGTGATCCAGCGATTCGGCGCTCCGACGGTGCCGGCCAATTCCGCGTAAAGGGTGTCGCGGTGTCTCACGTCGAGCAGCCAGCGCCCGGAGTCTTGGCGCCGCTCGAGCACTGTCGTGACAGCCTCGTCGACGCGCACGTCCGGCTGCACGCCGGCCGCGCGCAGATAGTCGAGCGCGCGAAGCACGTCATAGTGCCACAGCGGCGGAAACGCGAACTGCGTCCACGTCGGCTCGATGATTTCGCCGGTCGACAACCGGCGGAGTAGTCGACGCTCGAGGAGATACTCCCGCGCGCGTCTCCGCGCTTCAGTCACAGTCGACGTCGCGCCGAATGCAGTCTCGAACGCGAGCAGCCCTTCGAGCACGCAGATCGTCGTGTGAAATGATGAGCGCACCGAGCCGCGCTCCGCCTCGCAGTTCCAGCCGCCATCCACGAGTTGTTCGCTCAGCAGGCGATCGACGAGTCGA
Source organism: Gemmatimonadaceae bacterium (assembly GCA_036003845.1). Classification (GTDB taxonomy): domain Bacteria; phylum Gemmatimonadota; class Gemmatimonadetes; order Gemmatimonadales; family Gemmatimonadaceae; genus DASYRX01. The sequence continues at coordinate 7,069 of DASYRX010000351.1, forward strand.
TCGCTGCGCGCGCCGAAGTACGCG
>DASYRX010000352.1:0-4402 GCA_036003845.1 Gemmatimonadaceae bacterium
GCCTAACGAAGGGGCCGCCTCGGGGCCAGCCCGCCTCGATCATTCGCTCGCCGGAGCAGGAGCTGGCGCGCTTGCAGCGTGAGAATGAACGGCTCCGCATGGAACGCGATTTCCTAAAAAAAGCGGCGGCGTTCTTCGCGAAGGAGTCGCGGTGAAGTACGCCGTTATTGCTCGCCATCTGGGCGAGTTCCCCGTGCGACTCATGTGCCGCGTACTGGAAGTCTCGCCGGCGGGATTCTACGCGTCGCAATCCCGACCGCCCAGTGCGCACACGCGGACCGATCAGCGCTTGCGCCTCGAGATTCGCACGGCCCACGCCGCGAGTCGCCGACGCTACGGCGCGCCGAAGATTCACGAAGAGCTCCAGGCGCAGGGCATCCGCTGTAGCCGCAAGCGCGTGGCGCGCTTGATGCGCCTCGATGGGCTGCGCTCGAAGCGGCCGCTTGCGTTTCGTGTGACGACGCGGTCGGGCCATGCGCACGCCATCGCCCCGAACCTCTTGGATCGTCAATTCGCGCTGGGGATGCATAACGAGTCCAATCGGGCATGGGCGGCGGACATCACCTATCTCCCTACCGGCCAGGGATGGCTCTATTTGGCCGTTGTGCTGGATCTCGCGTCGCGCCGCGTCATCGGCTGGTGTGCCGATGCGCGACTGGATCAAAGCCTCACTCTTCGCGCGCTGCGGATGGCCTTGCGCCAGCGGCGACCGTTCGCCGGCACGCTGCATCACTCGGATCGCGGGCTGCAATACGCGAGCACGGCGTATCGCCAGCTGCTCGCTGCGCATGGCCTCACCTGCAGTATGAGTCGCCGGGGGGATTGCTGGGACAACGCCGTGGTCGAAAGCTTCTTTTTGCCACGCTGAAAACCGAACTGGCCAACGACGCCCATTGGCCTACCCGCTGGGCCGCACAACGGGCGCTGTGGGAATACCTCGAACTCTGGTACAACCGTCAGCGCCGTCATCAAACGTTAGGTTACCGAACCCCCGTGCAGTATGAACGCGACGTCCTCATAGCGAGTTAACTCCACCGTCCACGAAATCGGGTCAACTCCAGCAAGAGCAATCGAATTGAATCTGTACTTTCCGCGCGTTATTGCCCTTTCCGCGGTCAAACGCGTCTTGAAGCCCATTGTCAGGTCGGAAGGCATTATCATCAGCGGAACCTCGTCCGCATAGGCCCCGCCTCGGCTTTAGCGCGAAGATCTCATTTCGGTCGCATCCGTTATGAACCTTCGTCAGTGGAGCCTGGCCAGGCGCGTGGCGGCCTAACGAGACAAGCCTATTCTGCGCGAATCGCCTCCATCGGATTCGCGCGCGTCGCGCGCCACGCGGGAATCAGGCACGCGACCACTGCAGCGATCAATAGAAGGACGACCGTTCCGGCGAACACCCTCGGCTCGAGCGGCGACACTTCATAGAGTGACGATCGCAGAACGCGCGTCGCGGGGAACGCCGCCGCGACGCCAACGAGCATTCCAATCACCGGAAACGCGAGGCCCTCGCCGAGCACGACGCGCATGACATGCCCACGGTCGGCTCCCAGTGCGATGCGGACGCCGAACTCGCGCGTGCGACTCGCGACGGCATATGCGAGCACGGCGAAAATGCCGCTCGCAGCAAGCAGCAGGGCCGCGATGCCAAAACCACCAAACAGACGCGCCTCGAATCGTGTTCGCGCCCACGAGCCGTTTACGATCTCGTCCAGCGTTTGCACGTCGCGCATCGCGACATCGGGATCGACACTCTGTAAGGCCGTGCGCGCGGCCGGCACTATCGCGAGCGGATCTCCTGATGTCCGCAGGAAGACCATCCGCGAGGCGTAGGTGAACTGCGTGTACGGCGTGTAGAAGCTCGCGCGGTTCGGCTGCCGGTCGAGTGGCTCGTACATCACATCGCTGACGATGCCGACGATCTCCGCGCTGGAATCGGGACTGCCGAATGCACTCGATCCGGCGAACCAGACACGCTTGCCGATCGGGTCCTCGTTAGGCCAAAACTGCTGTGCCGCACCCTCGCTGATCACCGTGACCTTGGGCGAGCCTTCCACGTCGCCGTCTGTAAACACTCGGCCGCGCTTGAGCGAGATGCCGAGCGTGCGGAAGTGGTTAGGCGATACGTAGTGGCGCAGAACGGGCGGCGCAGCGTAAGCCGGGGGGATCGGCTGCCCGACGATGTACAACAATCCCCGCGCCGTACCGGCGAGCGGCGCGCCGCCGTCTACGCTTGCCGACACGACGCCGGGCACGCGCGCCATCGCATCGAGTACTCGGCTCACATACCGCGCCGAGCCACCACCTGCTGGAATGCGCGCCTCCGATGGGATTATCCAGAACGTGAGCACGTTGGACGTGTCGGCGCCAACTCGCGTCTGTCGCATCCTCTGGAAGCTGTCGATCAAGAGACCCGCACTGACGACGAGCAGCACCGCCAATGACGCCTCCAGCGCGACGATGACGCCGCGCAGCGTCGGCCGTCGCAACCTGATCGCGCCGCTGGCGATGCCTTGCGATCCTGACCGGATCTCCGAGTACACGTCGAGCTTGAACGCGCTCAACGCGGCGGGTATCGCGACCAGGAAAGCTGTGACGATCGCGAGCGCGATTCCGAAAATAGCCTCGCGCCTCCCAAAGACAGCTGTATCGAAGGCAGCGAGGCTGCCATAGAAATTGCGCGCGGCCCAGACGTTTGTCGGCGGCGTGAGAAGTGTGCTCGTCCACCATGCCAGCAGGACGCCGAACAGCGCTGCCGGAACGGCCAACGCGAGATACTCGCCTAACAAGTGCCTGAAGAGACGGCCGGCGCTGCTGCCCATCGCCAGGCGGACAGCGGCGTCGCGTCGCCGCTTCGCTGCGCGACCGAGCAGCAGGTTCGTCACGTTGGCGCAGGCCAGCAGGTGCAGCAGCGCGACGGCGCTCAGGAGCACGACGAGAGATCGTCGGACAGCTGGATCGACGCGCGCCTGGTTCAGCGTCATCGCGGTAGCCGTTACCCGCTCGTTAGGCTGAGCCGGATCGCTCGGGATCGTCCGATTGATGCTGGCGCCGAGCACACTGAGCTCGCTGCGCGCGTCTAGCAAAGAAACTCCGTCGCGCAGGCGGCCCACGACGCTAATGAAGTTCTGATTCGTGCGTACGTAATCCGCGTACGTGAGCTGCGGCGCCATCGTGCTCGGCATCCAGATATCTGCGCGCCCCGAGAGCCCATGAAAGTCCTGCGGAAGGATGCCAATCACTGTCAGCATCGTGCCGTTCACTCGAATCGCGCGACCGACGAGCGTGGAATCCGCGGCAAAGCGACGGCGCCATAGAGTGTGCGAGAGCAGAACAACCGGCGTAGGCCTTGCGACTTCGTCCTCAGATTCGGCGAACGTGCGTCCGATCAGTGCGCGAACACGCAGCAGCGGGAAGTAACTCGCAGAAACCATCTCGCCGCGCACGAGCTCGGCCTCACCGGTCCCGGAGAGAGTGAGCGACGGGTTTGAATAATTCGCGACGAGCTCGAAGCTGCGCTGACCTTCGCGCAGCAGTTCATAACGAGAATACGACCACCGCTGACGCTGCTGCGGCGGCTCTCCGATGGGGTTGCGTACGATGTACAGTGCCGCCAGTCGTCTCGCGTCTTCAAACGGCGGCTCCCGGAAAAGGGCGGCGTTGACGATTCCGAACGTAACAGTGAGTGCGCCGACCCCAACGGCTAACATCGCACCGACGCCGAGCGCGAGCGCCGGCGAGCGCAGCAGTGAGCGGAATGTCAGAAAAGATGCCATTCGACGACGTGTGGGTTACGTATGAGACGTCGACAAAACCTTTCTCGCTGCATCGAACAGAGCGGAAGCAATCTCCGCTCCAGAGAGATCGAGTTGAGAAGCATCAGACTCGCAACCATTGTCGCTGCCATGACTGCCACAGCAAACGCACAGACAACCCGTGCGACAACAGCATCCGCGTTAGGACCGCTCGTCGTGTCGCAGGCTAATCCGCGCTACTTCACTGTGGCGCCAGGTCACGAAGGCGCGGGCCGCGCCGTGTATCTCACCGGCTCGCACATCTGGAATAACCTGCATGATGGAATGGGTCCGGGCGCCGCCTGTGCTGCAACGCCTGAACCGTTCGACTTTGACTCGTATCTCGGGTTCCTCAACGAGCGTGGCAACAATTTCATCCGACTCTGGCGCTGGGAGCAGTTCAAGTCGCAAGCCGCAGGAGGGAGCTATCACCTCTGCATGGCGCCGCAGCCTTGGCTGCGCACCGGACCAGGAATGGCCAAGGACGGCAAGCCAAAGTTCGACCTGTCCAAATTCGATCAGACATTCTTCGATCGGCTGCGAGAGCGAGTGAAGGCCGCGGGCAATGCTGGCATCTACGTCGCCGTCATGCTCTTCGACGGCTGGGCGCT
>DASYRX010000353.1:0-10018 GCA_036003845.1 Gemmatimonadaceae bacterium
GCGCGCTGACCGTAAAGCTTCCGAGCAAGTACAGCGCGGCGTAGCTCGAACGAGCTTTGGGCGGAAGTACCGTCTCCGAAAACGTCATGAGCTCGCGCGTGTCCGTAACTCTGGCCGCGTTGTCAACGTTCCACTACTAAGAGCTTGGCGATCAGACGGGGCATCTACACACCCGCGTGTGGCAATCATTGTAGCGCTTCATGGGAACTCAGCAGTCGCTCGCAATAGGCTCAGGCGCCGGCTCTGGCATTTAGTGCGGACCGAGATTCAGACAGGAGACACGCCTCCTTTTGATACGCTGCTTAGCGCTCGTGCCGCAGCGTATTCAGCCAGTTTCGAGACTCTGCGTGACTCGATCAAGAAGGCCTTAGCCGAATGAGAGTTGCTGAGGTTGCAGAGCGCTGCTGTGTAGGGGTAATTCGGGCATACCAGGTTGCTATTGCTCCTGTGTTGCCTGCAGCCTGCCGCTTCTATCCATCGTGCTCAGAGTACGCGCTTCAGGCCGTGCGCAAACACGGCGCGTGGCGTGGAAGCATTCTCGCGGGAAAGCGGATCTTGCGCTGCCAACCGCTCTGCAAAGGCGGTTATGATCCGGTTCCCTGACCTTTCTCGTTAGGCCACTCGCCAATTCCATGGAACGTCGTGTCGTTCTAGCCATAGTGCTGGCTGTTGCGGTTCTGTTTCTCACGCCGCGGCTTTTCCCGCCGGCACGGCGTTCTGTTCCTCCAGTTCCGACGCAAGTCGACACGCCACAGCAGCAAACCACAGTACCGAGTGCTGCGCCATCAGTGCCATCGCAGCGACCGGCAGAGGCTGTAACTCCTGCGGATAGCTCGGTCGCACGCATCGACACCACTTCGATCACCACGCCGCAGGCAACGCATCTTTTTCGAAACCTCGGTGCTGAACTCGAGAGCGTTCAGCTTTCCGAGTTCAAGGCGCTGAATGGAAATGGTGCGATAGCTCATCTGGATTCGCCGTGGGACCCGCTGCTTTCCTACAGCATAGTCCTGCCTAACGACACTATCCCGCTGCAACGGACGCTCTTCGCCGAGACCGTCGATCCAACGGGCCGATCCGTAGAATATCGTGCGCGCGTGAAGGAGCTATCTGTACTAGTGCGCTACGCGCCGACTGGAGATCGATATCTCACACGTGTGAGTGGCGAAATAACTGATACTGCCGGCCGCCCAGTCGGCGACAGCGCGTATCTGGTCATCACCCTACCACGTGGGCTGCGATCGTTTGAAGCCAACCCTGTTGAGGATGCTCGCGGCGCAACCGCTGCTTTCAAGCGAGCATCTCGCAGCGCGTCACTTATACGGCTCGGATCCGTTGATCCTAACGAGCGTCGTATTGAGTCAGGCCCGCTAAGCTGGGTTGCCTTCAAGAGCAAGTACTTCATCCTGGGGCTCATCGAGCCCGATAGCACTGCACCGTTTGCGGAGCTGCAAGTTCAAGGATTGCCTCGGCCTGACCGGAATACACCACTCGCGAAAATCGATGTAGTGAAGCAAGTGCGCGCAGGCAAATTCGGATTTGACGTCTACACTGGTCCACAGAAGTGGGACGTTATGCGTGAGGTCGGACGCGAATTCGGTAGCGCCAACGCGTATGGAGGATGGTTGCAGCCAGTCGTGCAACCGTTTGCGACAATCGTTATGCGCGTGCTCCTATGGATACATCGCGCGCTGAATCTGCACTACGGTTGGGTCTTGCTCCTGTTCGGTGTAATCGTGCGCATCGCAATGTGGCCGCTCAACCAGACGGCTATGCGGTCATCGATGCGGATGCAGGAGCTGCAGCCGCTCTTGTCCGAAGTACAGAAGCGCTACAAGAGCGATCCTCAGCGCATGAGCGCCGAGACCATGAAGCTCTATAAGGAGCACGGGATGAGTCCTTTCAGCCCATTAGCGGGCTGTTTCCCGATTCTCCTTTCAATGCCGGTTCTGTTTGCGCTGTTCTTCGTCTTCCAGAGTACGATCGAGTTCCGTGGCGTTCCGTTCCTGTGGCTGGGGGACATCTCAATCAAGGATTCGCTCTACATCGCACCGTTACTGATGGGCGGGTCGATGTTCCTTACATCCTGGTTGAGCATGCGCTCGTCGCCTCCCAACCCGCAGACGCGCATGATGACGTACATCCTGCCCGTCATGATGACGGTTCTGCTGGCTAACATGGCCTCCGGACTCAACCTGTATTGGGCGGCTCAGAATATCGCATCGCTTCCACAGCAATGGCTGATTGCTCGTGAGCGCGCGCGAAAACGCCAGGCAGCAAAGCCTGCATAACACGGCGGCATAACGGCATGGAGAGCGCTGCTGATCACGCTGATACTATCGTTGCGATCAGCAGCGCCAGCGGACGGTCTGCACTGAGCATCGTTAGGTTGAGTGGCTCCGGGTCGGTCGACATAGGTTGGCGGCTGTTGTCACCGTACCCTGCCCGGCCGCGCCATGCGACATTAACGACCGCCAGAGACCCGGCGAGCGGCATCGTGCTCGATCAGTTGGTGGCCGTGCGCTACGACGCACCAGCGTCGTATACAGGCGAGGCCATGTTGGAGCTCAGCTGCCACGGAGGACATGCGACCAGCCGCGCGATACTCGCGAGCTGCTTGTCGCTCGGAGCCCGCACAGCACGCAGCGGCGAGTTCACACGGCGAGCGCTGTTGAATGGAAAGCTCGACCTCGCGCAAGCTGAGGCAGTCGCTGACCTAATCGATGCAGCGTCGGAACCGATGCGGAGAGTCGCTCTCGGCACAGTCGGCGGTGGACTCTCCAAGCAAGTTGGAGAACTGCGAGCTGCCATGCTGCAGCTCGAGGCGCTGATGGCATACAGCGTGGATTTCCCCGAGGAAGATGACGGCGAGGTCCCACGTGATCGGACGATGCGGATGGCGCGGGATGTTTCCAGCCGCGTAGATGCCCTGCTCAGCACGGCGGGACGTGGGGCGATTATTCGGGACGGCGCCCTCGTAGTTCTTGCGGGGCCGCCTAACGTAGGAAAGTCCTCGCTGTTCAACGCGCTGCTGGGGCAGGAGCGCGCCATCGTCACTGAAATCGCGGGGACGACTAGAGACGCGATCGAACATCCCTGCCTGATGGGCCAGTGGCCAGTACGACTGGTCGACACCGCAGGGCTACGTTCAAGCGACGATCTTGTGGAGCGGCTCGGGATCGAGGTCAGCGAGCGTTATGTGAAGGACGCGGATGTCGGCATCGTTTGTAGCGATGGGACCAACGATGCGGGAAGGCAGATGGAGGAGATCGTCCGCGGGCTCGGTGTTACGGAAACTCTGTTCGTGGAGACAAAAACCGATGTTCGCGACGGCGAGTCATTTGCGGTGGGCGCCTTCTGTGTCAGTGCAGCTACTGGCGCTGGGCTGGCCGAACTGAAGGCTGCGATCGCAGCAACGCTCGACGCTCGTTATGGCCGAGTGGACTATGAAAGCCCTGTCATCACGCACGCGCGACATGAGGCCGCGCTCAAACGAGCGGCCGATGAGCTCTCGCTCTTCGTTGATGCGATGGAGAAGAACACGACGCCGACGATCGCAGCTGTGCATCTTCGCGCGGCGGTTGCAGCACTCGAGGAAATCATAGGCGCTGTCAGCGTCGACGATCTGCTCGACGAGGTCTTCAGCCGCTTTTGTATAGGTAAGTAGGAGAACTGCTCGTCAGGCTGTTTCTGCGAGCCTATCGGCGATCGCGAATAGTTCTGACGCACTCGCACGGATCGCCCACGACAGCCCGTTTGCTTCAACAGCCGGCTCCGTCAATCGTGCACCGATGAAATAGCCGGCACGCTCCGGCGCGATGACACGATCCATCATGCGTGCATCGTCGCTCATACCACCGGAGAGATATCGCAGGCGCAAACCAAGGGCGGCCTGGTCGTATTCTGTCTTTGCAAAGCGCAGAAGATGAGTCTCGAGCTCGCGTACGCGCGCGTACTGGCGGCGACCGTAGCCGAAGTACTCCCACGGAGCATGTCCCGGTGAAACAGCGCGCGAGACGTTCACAGCTAAACCTTCGTTGATCAAGTGCTCGCGCAACGGCACGTGCCGGCCGGTATCCCAGTACGAGTAGTAGCCACCAGACTGTGCGATCGCAGCGCGCAACTCACTTCGACTGGTTGGAGATGTGTATCGCACAGCGTGTGCGATCTCGTGAGACATCCAGAGTGGAAGCAGCTCGGGGTCGAGGCCAAGGCCCTGCGTTTCCGGGTTAGCGACAGACGTGAAGTGCTCGAGACAGACAAACGCGATGCCGCGACCATCTACCACAAGCTCACCGGCGTTGGCCGCGCCAACTCCGACCATAAGGAGAAGATCGACGTCGACGTCAGGCTCGAGTAACTCTGCGCAACGACGCTCTGCCTGACGAGTGAGCTCGATGACGTCTGTACGCTCGAGCAACGAGCGGAGATCCGAACGATCAGCTAGCGCGGCCATGCGGACGACGTCCCTAAAGTGAGGACCGTTAGGGTCCAGGACGTAGTTATGCCAGTATGGTTCTAGCCAGCGTCGGTGGGCGTCGAAGTATCTATGGTATGCGGCAATGCGGTCTGCGCTGCTGAGGACGGTGAGAAAGTCGGGGATCAGATTTATGAGCATGCCCGTCGTCACCTTGCGCCGACGCGACGCGACCTAACGAAGGGGCCCAATGTAAGGGTGCACGTGAAAGCGAACAAGTATATACGTGAAAGGAACGGAGCTCGCGTAAGATCTGCGGTCCGTTCCTCGCGAAACGTTTGTTCTTATTAATTAGCGCGTGCCGAAGAGTCGGTCGCCGGCGTCGCCGAGTCCGGGAAGGATGTAGCCGTGATCGTTGAGCTGCCTATCGAGCGCCGCTGCGTAAATCGGTACGTCGGGATGCGCCTTTTCCATGCGGCTCACACCTTCTGGCGCGGCAACGAGGCACAAGAATCGAATTCGCTGAGCGCCAGATCGCTTGAGTGACGTCACGGCGGCAACTGCGCTTCCACCTGTCGCGAGCATCGGATCGAGAACAAAGAAGTCACGCTCCTCAGTGTCGCGCGGGATTTTGAAGTAGTAGTCGACAGGCTTGAGTGAGTCGTGATCTCTGTAGATCCCAATGTGACCGACGCGAGCGGAAGGAACGAGTCGGAGAATTCCCTCGACCATGCCGAGCCCTGCGCGAAGAATCGGAACGAGTGTGAGCTTCTTGCCTCGCACTTTCATTCCAGCGGTCTCTTCGAGTGGTGTTCTGACCTGCACTTGCTGTAGCGCGAGATCTTTCGTCGCTTCGTACGCCATCAGCATGGCGAGTTCGTCGACCAGCTCCTTGAAGATCTTCGTCGGTGTCGCGTGGTCGCGAAGAAGCGTGAGCTTGTGTTGCAGCAGCGGATGACGAATAAGAATCAGCGATGCGTGTGCTTGGTGCGTGTCCATGCGGCCAAGCTACTAGTTTCACGCGAGCGGCAGAATAACCTCGCTGCTTGCGGCGTGAACACCAGCTGGAGAAAGAGCCGATCGAATGGAAGTCATGTTCGCTGGAGCCGCACGAGAGGTTACTGGGTCTTGCCACGTGATTCGTCTCAACGGCACGACAACCGTTTTGGATTGCGGGCTCTTTCAAGGCCGACGCAGAGAATCGGACGAGAAGAATCGTCGCCTGCTCTTCGATGTCGAGGAGATTGACTCGATCGTCTTGTCGCACGCGCACATCGATCACGTAGGTCGGCTTCCTGTGCTGATCCGCAACGGCTACGACAAGAAGATCTGGTGCACGCCGGCAACGCGCGATTTATCTGCTCTCATGCTCGCGGACTCGGCCAACATCCAGGTAAAAGACGCCGAGCACCTAACGAAGCGAAACAAGCAGGCCATTGAGCCGCTGTACGGCGTCGGCGACGCTTCGCGCACCACGTCTTTGATGATAGGAGTATCGTACAACAAGCAGTTCGATGTGGTGCCCGGTGTGTACGGGATGTTCGTGGACGCTGGGCACATCCTCGGGTCAGCGTCGGTTACGCTGGACTACACCGAAGGAGGCGCATCAAAGCGCCTCATCTTTTCCGGGGATATTGGACGGCGCGGGCTGCCGATAATCCGCGACCCGGTTCCTCCCGAGAATGCTGACGTTGTGATCATGGAAAGCACGTACGGTGATCGTGACCACGCTTCGGTTCACGATGCACGAGACGAGCTGGGGCGTGTCGTTCGGACGTGCGCGGCGCGCGGGGGCAAGGTTTTCATCCCAGCGTTTGCTGTTGGCCGTGTCCAGGAGATCCTGTACGACTTGCACATCCTCGTTAGGGAAAGCGCAATCCCAGCGATCCCGATCTTCATCGACAGTCCTCTGGCAACTGATGTGACGGCAGTCTTTCGTATGAATCCGGACTGCTTCGACAACTCGGAAGCACTCGTTCAGGCTGTCGAAGAGCTCTTTCGCTTTGGGTTGGTGCAATTCACGCGCGAAGTCAACGAATCGAAGGCACTGAACACCATGCGTGGGCCGATGGTTGTCATCGCCGCGTCGGGGATGGTGGAATCGGGGCGCATTTTACACCACATCGCGCATGGCGCCTCCGATCCGCGGAATACGATCCTGATCGTTGGCTACCAGGCGGAGAACACGTTAGGCAGGCGCATTGTCGAGCGGCAGCCGGTGATCAAGGTCTTTGGGGACGAGGTGCCGCTCCGCGCTACCGTCGAGGTTCTGAACGGCTACAGCGCGCACGCGGATCGCAAAGAGCTGATCGAATGGCTACGTGCTGTACAAGCTGCATCACCTCGGCTGTCGCGCGTGTTCCTCGTACACGGTGAGCCTCGCGCGCAGGATCCTTTTGCTGAGGCTGTGCGTTCACTCGGATTGCGCGTCGAAATGCCAGCGCTCGGTGAGCGGGTCGTTGTTTAGCGCTATGGTAGCCCAGCAGCTCGCGTTAGAGAGTCACAGCCGTTCGTGCGCGGCTGCTGGCGGGTGCGTATAGTTCGCACCCATGGCTCGGGAGCGACGCAGATGGCGAGCGCCCCTGCGAGTGGCGGTCGTGCTGTTGTGTGCGTGGCTTGTTTCGCTAGCGCTGGTGGTCATTTGGGGAAGGCGCAACGAAGCGGGTCCCGCCGACGCGATCGTCGTCCTCGGTGCAGCGCAGTGGGACGGGCGGCCGTCGCCGGTTTTGCGAGCGCGCCTCGAGCATGCACACAAGTTGTGGCGTGATGGTCAAGCGCCATGGCTGGTTGTTACTGGTGGCGTTGGTGCCGGCGACACCACGAGTGAAGCAAAGGTCAGTCAGCGCTTCCTCGGCCAACTCGGAGTTCCGCAGAAGAACGTGCTCATGGAGGCGATAGGTCGCACGACCGAACAGTCGATGCGCGGCGTAGCCTCGATCCTACGTGAAAAGCAATTGAAACGAGTTTTGCTAGTGAGCGATCCCTTTCACATGCTGCGCCTCGACATCGTGGCGAGAAGTCACGGGCTAGTCCCTTTGACTTCTCCGACGCGGACTAGCCCGATTTCGCGCAACACGTTCGAGCTCGTGACATACGTGCTTGCGGAATCGATCAAGGTACCTTGGACCCTCGTGGAAGCGGGGATCGGGTGGCTGCGTAATCGTGCGGCTCGTTAGGTACCCTCTTTTCACCGCCGTGCTCGCGGTGGCTGGGGTGAGGTTGGGTGCTCAAGAAAACCAGCGCCTCTCGCTGGTGTTCGAACCCGGCCTGCTCACCGCATCGGCCATTTCGGCGCCGGAAGGCGCGACGCCGCTGACCGCGTTCTACGTGCGGGCGATGGCAGTTACAGGCGGAGACTCATCTCGCATTAAAGGACTTCTCGGGGCTAGCGCGCTCCCATTTGGCTTTCGTGGTTCAGGCGTGCGAAATCAAAACGCTCCGAGCGTGTTCGGCGGTGTGCAGCTAACGCTTCTTCCAGCACACAAGACCGGTGGCTGGTTCAGCTTGTACGTGCCGTTGTTAGCGGTGTACTCGTACCGCGGCGGCAGAACAGACAACACGCGACTGTACGGTACGGACATAGCTGGCGAGGCGACCATCATTCTGTACGTCGGTAGGAAGTTGTTTGCGGACCTGGGCGCACCATGGTCTCGGTTCGGCGCCTTCATCAACATGTTTCAGAACCTCACGCCTAACGCAGACGCGACCTCGGGCGAGCGCGATCGCTTCCGGCCCGACTTCATGTATGGGGTTTCTGTCCCGCTCGTCGGATCGCGCTAGCTGTGGAACAGCGCCTGGAAACATTCCGCCTCGACAATGGTCTGCGCGTAACAATTGCGCGCGATCAGACTGTGCCAGCCGTCTCGGTCAATCTTTGGTATCACGTCGGGTCGGCGAATGAGCCGGAGGGACGAACGGGTTTCGCGCACCTTTTCGAGCACATGCTTTTTCAGGGCTCGGAGAACGTCGCGGCAAATGAGCACTTCGAGCTGATTCAGCGCGCAGGTGGCACACTCAATGGGTCGACGTGGCTCGATCGGACCAACTACTACCAAACGGTTCCTGCGAATTATCTCGAGCTGGCGCTTTGGCTCGAAGCGGACAGGATGGGTCGGCTGCTGCCGGCTATGACTCAGGAAAAGCTCGACACACAGCGCGACGTCGTGAAAAACGAACGCCGCTGGTCCGTCGACAACCAACCGTACGGCACTTGGTGGGAGCGCCTTCCGGCACTCGCCTATCCGGCCGGGCATCCCTTCCACCACTCCCTGATAGGGTCGTTCGAAGATCTGGACGCGGCGACGCTCGATGATGTCCGCGAATTCTTCGCGCTGCATTACACGCCGGACAATGCGGTGCTGTCGATCGTGGGAGACGTCGACCCTAACGAGGCTCGCACTCTCGTTGCGAAGCATTTCGCAGGAATCGCAGCCGGGTCGCGGCGGCCGCCGCCCCCATCGATGGCTCTTCCCGAGGCGCCGAGCATGGGCGCGCGTGAAGTTGTGTCAGACTCAGTTGCAGCCACTCGCCTGTTCGCGGCTTATAAGGTTCCGCCGTTCGGCACGGAGGACGGAGTCGTCGCTTCCGTTTTTGGGACGTTGTTAGGCAGCCGCCGAGGAAGTGTTCTGCACCAGGCGCTGGTGCGCGGTTCGCAATTGGCCACCGAGGTGCGCGCCTTCACGTTCGATCTGCCGACTGCGATGGATCTGCTCATACTGGATGTGACCGCACATCCGGGTATTGCAGCGGAAGAGCTCGAAGGAGCGGTGGCGCGAGAAGTCGAGCGTGTTGTCGTGCAAGGCGTCGAAGCGGCGTCGGATCTGCCGCGGGCGATCGCGGTCGCTGAGAACGAGTATGTGTTGACTCTCGAGTCGTCAGAAGGGCGCGCCGATGCTCTGTCGAAGTTTGCGACTTACCTCGGCGACCCACGTCTCGTGTTCGGCTACGCCGATCGGCTGCGCGCCGTCACAGCCGAACGCATGGACCAGTTCGCGGCGCGGTATCTGAAGCGGAAGGATCAGGTCACTCTGCTGTACGTACCGAATGGCGACGACTCGTTAGGGGCCGCGTGACGGGAGTCTCGAGGCCTATTGCGGGACCGCCGCGTGCTTATCGCATGCCACCGTTCACGCGGTCCAGGCTGCCCAATGGCGTCGAAGTGATTGTCGCGCCCTTCAAGCGGCTTCCAGTGGCGACGATTCGCGTCGTAGTTGATGCCGGGGCGACGCGAGATACTCCAGGAAGAGAGGGTGAGTCGTTTCTCACGGCCAAGAGTCTCGTGGAAGGAACGCGACAACGCAGCGCGGACGAGATCACCGCTGCGATCGAGCGACTCGGCGGTGAGCTGGACTCGCAGACGGACTGGAACGACCTATCGGTGAGTACAACGATCCAGTCTGCCGCGGTGGCTGAAGCTCTTGACGTCGTAGGAGAACTGGTGCGTACGCCAGTGTTTCCTGAAGCAGGCGTGGCGCGCAACCGAAACGAACAGCTTTCAGAACGTGAACAAGCGCGACTGGAACCGAGACAGCACGCAGACGATGTATTTGCGAGCGTGGTCTATGATCCCAAAGCTCGCTTTGCGCTGCCCGAGGCAGGTGA
>DASYRX010000354.1:0-7295 GCA_036003845.1 Gemmatimonadaceae bacterium
TAGAGCGCGCGCGTGTGTTGGAACGACTCGGCCGATTACGCGACGCTGCCGGGAATCTGCGGATCGTGTGCGACGTTACGCGCAGTCAGGCTCGCAACCGCACGCTCGCGACGGAACGACTTGCGGCGCTGGTGCGTGCCGCGCTTCACATCCCGAAGAAGCGACGACCCACTAAGCCCTCGAGGGCCGCGAAACAGGCGCGTATCGACGCCAAGAAACGACGCTCGCGCACGAAAGACGATCGCCGAAAAGACTTCGATTGATTGCCTAACGGGCTTGACGCGGCAACCCGCTTCGGCGGCTGAGGCGCTTACACGCTTCGAGCCGGCGCCGGATTCAACTGAAGGGGAAGCGCGGTGTGGGCGCCGTCTCTCGCTACGCGCCAACGCCGCCTACGGGGCAGCCGCGTCTCCCGCTAGGCGTGAACTGCATTTTCTTGCTGCGCGGATCGAAGTGAGGCGAGGCGTCCCCGGCGGCGGCGTCACGCCATCTATGACCCGCGATCCGAGTCACGCTTAGCGTGTCCGCCGCCGAAGGGGAACGCCTCGCCGAACTGCCCCGCCGACCAGCCGGCGGCCACGCGCAATCCTAGCGAGACGAGAACGAAATGCCGAGGCGGTACGTGACGAGGTTCGCGTCGCTGCGGATCGGGTGGAACTCGTACTGCCCTTCAGCGATCTTCACGATGCCTTGCTCGTTGAGATAGCGCGTGGGACCGTGATACGTGTACGTCGCGCCGAGGTCGAGCAGCACACTCGTCCCGCGACGCGCGCGGCCTAACGGGATCTGCAGTCCGCCGCCCAGCTGCCGCGCGAAGACCCAATCGTGATAGTTCGTCGTCCGCGCGAACTCGAACTGCTCGTGCGATCCTTCCACTGACGTCTGCGTATAGAAGTACGAGGAGCCGAGCTGGCCGAACACATACGGCCTAACGGCTGGCGTCGGCGCGGCGAGCTCGAGTCCACCACCGAAGCCGACGATGTTATTTGACGTCGCGACATCGACGAGCACGAGATTGCCGATCGTGGAGCTGAGCGGCAGACGCTGCGTCTGATGTCCGTAAATCAGAAACTGCCCGCCAAGTCGCAGAGAGACAACGCCGTAGCGATCGAGCGAAAAGCGATAGAAGCCGTCGGCGCCGAAGCCTCGCTCCACAAAGTTTCTGAATTCGCCCGTCGGTTGCCCGTAGTTGAAGCTCACACCGAAGCCGTGGCGATCTGCGCGTTGCTCGCGCGGCTGTTCGTACTCGCTGGCGCGCGTGGGTCTGCGGCCGCGGCGCCCTCGCTGCGCCGACAGGATGCCGGGAAGGGTAAGAAGCAGCGTGGCAATCAGTGCATAACGAGTCTTCGACATACACGCCTCCAGCCAGCATCGCCCGTAGGAACTCCGCAGATGCGATTTGGTACGCCGAACGACGGGTCGAGTTTCATGGTCGCCGCCTGGGGGCGAGCTCCGAATCACGCCAGTCGTCGGCGATCATCCCGAATGGATCGCCCGGCGGCGCCCGAAGAGCAGGCGTCGACGGCGGTGCCTCCCCTTTCTCGAGCCAGCGCCGGATATCCGCGAGCAGCGCCGTGAGGTGGGCCGCCTCCTCTGGCCGCGTAGCCGCGCGCGAACGGCTGCCGAGGCTGGAGGTCAGGGCTCTGAGTCGGTGGTCGAGGAGGCCGCGCACCTCGGGAGAGGCATCTTTGTCCGCCGCGACGGCGATGAGCCTATCGACGTAGGCGCGCTGGGCTACTCGTTGCAGAGCGCGATCGCGTGCGCTGCTAGCCGGCGCGGTCGGAAAGAGCGTCGCCTCGGCGCTCTGGAGCAGCTCCCACACGCTCAACGTCGCGGGATCGTGTGCTGCGAATTGGACCAGACGCGCAAGACGGTCTCGCTGCAAGATCGCGTCGAGCACCATCTGCGAAAGCGTGCGCGCCGCGCCGAGCTCGTCGAAGGTGGGACGAGTGCGCGAGGCCAGTAGCTCGACGTACGGGTTGTAACTAAAAGGACGCGGACCGAGCAGCGTGATGACAGTATCCGGAATCGCGAGCTCGCGCGGTGTGACTGCGCTGAGCAGCATTCGGAGCGCCTCGCGTTGTTGCGTACCGGACAGCGGTCGCGTGATTTGCTGACCGTCGCCTCGCACGGCGTTGTGGTATTCCACGCCGCCGATCGTTTTCGCCGTCGCTGCAAACGCGAAGCGGTGCATCAAGTACAACGGAGCGAAGCGCTCCTGCAACAGCGCCAGCGGTTCGCCCTGACGCAGATTGCGCTCACCGAAACGCGACAGCGCGACGCGCCTAACGCTCATTTGATGGGTAAGGAACTCCGTCGCGGTGGCGGCGTCGTCCCAGAGATTGACGCGCGGATCGGATGCGAACTCGGGGCGTGCGTCCTGGTCGGAAAGAAAGAGCCACTTGTTGCGCAGGCCTTCGCCGATGAGGGCGCGCAGCGAGTCGGCTTCCGTCGCGGCTGGATAGATGCCGTAAGCCCAGCGGATGGCCCACACGTCGAAGGTACCGGGACCGCTCGCGTAGGCTGCGCTCACGTCGATGTTGCCGTTGGTGTCCAGCCGCACGCGCGGCGGCGGATAATCCATGACGGAGCCGCGCTCGTACGTGGAGGCCAGATAATTATGGGACATGCCTAACGTGTGGCCGATTTCATGAGCTGTCACTTGCCGCACGCGCGCGAGAACGAAGGCGGTATCGGCGGCCGCTGCGTCCGCTCCCAGCAACCCCGCATAGAGGTTGTAGTCGGTGCGGGCGCGGTGTGAATCCATGTGCGCCATGCCCTTGATCATCTCGCCCGTGCGCGGGTCACCTAACGAGCCTCCGAATGACCAACCGCGCTCGTTGCGGTTGATCCAGATCACGATGTTGTAGCGTGCGTCCATGAGGTCAGCGTCTTCCGGCAGATCGCGCACGAGGAATCCGCCGCGCAGACCCGCGCGATTGAACGCTTCTTCCCAGAAGCGCGCCCCTTCCAATGTCGCGCGGCGCAGCGGCTCCGGAATCCCACGATCGACGTAATAAATGATCGGCTTCTCGAATGGGCTGTTCGGGTCGGCGGGATTGGTACGTTGCAACCGGTGTCGCGAGATCCAGCGCTGCTCCAGCCAGTTCTGAATCGGCTGCGCGAAGTCCTTGAACTCGATGCCGAAGAAACCCGCGCGCGGATCGAAGCGACGCGGGCGGTAGCGGTCATCGGGAAGCCTAACGAAACTGATATGCTGTCGCAGCGTGAACGCTCGGCCGTCCGGAACGATGGATGATACCGTTCCGCCCGGCCGGCCCTGCGCAGCGAACGTTAGGCTGACATCGATCTCGCTGTTGTCGGGAAAGGCGCGCGTGGACTGACGCGAGATCCCTGAGCGGTCGCGGGCGAGTGTGTACGTCCCCTCGTTCGCGCGGGTGAGCGCGCCGGACACGTCGTTCCAGTCACGCACAACGAAATCCGTCGCGTCGACGAGCAGGCGACCGCCTTCCTCGGCGATGATGGGCAGCGCCGCGACGGTGCTCGACGGAAATGACTCCGCGATCGTCTGTTGATGTGGATTATTGGCGGCGAGCGAGCTGCGATAGTTCCAGTTTTCGAAGACCACGAGCACGCGCTCGCCATTGCGCTCGAAGCGGGTGACGTAGTTGTCGCCGCCACCGGCGCGATCGAGTCCGATGGGATTGGAGCCCAGGCCAGTCGCCAGCAGCACAAAGGTGAGCACGCGCGTGGAATCGCGGACTTCGATGAACAGCTTCCCTTGCTTGTCGTCGATTGTAAGCGGGATCAGTCCTTCGATCCGCTGCATGCCGCGCGTGCGTTCGGCGATAGTACCTTGCGCAGCGAGCGGAGCGACGCTGAGGAAAAGCGTAAGGAGAACTAGCGAGAAGCGGCGACTGCAAATCATTGGGATGCCTGGGCGGGAAGCATGTGTGAAGGCGCCATTGTGCCGGACGAGACGCGGAGCGGCAAGGGCTATTCGAGCGGCAGCGGCTGACCTACGAGCACTGCCGTCAGTAGGAATATGAGCAGAGCGGCGATTGCCTCGGCGATGCCACTAGCCGCGAATCGTTGAGCCTTGCCTAACGTGAGACGCGGAACTGTCACGCGCCAATTGATCGCGCCGAGTCCGGCGGCGACGACGACTGCCCACAACTTGCGGACGAGTGCGTTGCCGTAGGCCGTGGACCAGAGCGCGTGCCAGGAGCCGATGTTCACCCAGGCAGCGTAGAGACCCGTGAGCGTCAGCAGCGCTGCCGAAACAAAAGCGATGCGCGAAAAGCGAACGAGCAGGCCATGCAGCGCCGCGCGCGCGGTTGCGTTCCCAAGGAGCGGGATGGCGATTGCCACGAGAACGATGAGCGTGCCTAACCAGACGCCCGCGGCGAGCACGTGGATGCTGTCCAGCATCACACCTAGCACCGGGCGCGACTCGCCGATCGCGTGGCCGCTGAAGGCGGGCGTCAGACTCAGGAGAACGGTCGCGACAGCCGCTCTATTCCATGCGCCCGGGCGGGGGACAGCGGCGAAAGCGTGGGCGGCAACGAGCGCGAGAATAGTTTGAGCGATGAGCGCACCTCCCCAGTACGTCTCGAGGAGCATCGGGCGCATGAGCTCCGCAAAGCTTCCGGCCTCGCTGCCGCCTAGCGTGAGCCACTGTGCCCAGAGTCGCGGGACAGCAAGTACGACGAGCGCGATGCAGCTACGAGATCCCCAGCGCGACAATCTGCGCTGACTTCCGGGATCGCCTAACGTTTCCTCCGCGCGCAGTCGAAAGTGGGCGACGAGGACGCCGATGGACGTGGCCAGGGCGACGTAGGTCAGCCAGCGAATTAGGACGTACTGCCAAGAATCAGTAGTTATAGGGGATAGGGGATAGGGAATAGGGGATAGCCGTGCGGCGCCGCGAAGTTAGTCCAGCGGACCATGCCAGCCAAATGTGTGATGCTATTTTTGACTATCCCCTATCCCCTATCCCCTACCCCCTTGTCCCTCTGGCCCATCTCTCTCGACGACGCCCGCGCCGCGCGCGACCGCATCGCTCCGCATTTCAGTCCATCTCCGATGCGGCGCTATCCAACGCTCGACGCCGCCGTTGGCCACGGCATCGCCGTCTACGTCAAGCACGAAAACTTCAATCCGACAAACGCGTTCAAGGTCCGCAACGGCCTCTCATTCATGTCGGCGCTGCCAGAAGAGGCGCGACGGCGTGGCGTCGTCGCGGCGACGCGCGGGAATCACGGGCTGGGACTGGCGTATGCCGGACAGATATTCGGAGTCGTGACCACCGTTGTCGTGCCGTTAGGCAACAACCCGGATAAGAACGCCGCAATGCGCGCGTACGGCGTGCGCCTTGTCGAAGCTGGCAAGGACTACGACGAGTCGGTTGTGGTCGCCGAGCGCATCGAGCGCGAGGAAGGGGCGACGATGGCGCACTCCACAAACAATCGAGACATCGTCGCCGGCGCCGCGACGATGTCGCTCGAGATCATCGAGCAGGTGCCCGATCTGGACGCGCTCGTGATCTCAGTGGGTGGTGGATCGCAAGCCGTCGGGGCCCTAACGGTTGCGCGCGCGCTCAAGCCCGGTCTCGCTGTCTACGGCGTGCAGGCAGCGCGTGCGGCCGCGGCGCACGATGCGTGGCACAGCGGGACGAATCGTGTGTTAGAGAGCGCCGATACTTTTGCGGACGGTCTCGCTACGCGCACGACATATGAACTGACTTTCCCGGCGCTCAAAGCGGGACTCGCGGATTTCGTTACGGCAACCGAGGAGGAGCTGGCGGCCGCTGTGCGGCTTCTCCTGGAGACTACGCACTCACTGGCCGAAGGCGCGGGAGCGGCGGGGCTCGCGGGGCTGCTCAAGCTACGGGAGAAGCTCGCAGGCAAGCGCGTGGGGATCGTGCTCTCCGGGAGCAACATCGACCGCGCGACGTTGCGGCGAGTGCTGGACGGCACGATCTAGTATTGTGGACGTTAGGCTTTCAGGAGGCGTTGCAGCCAACCCCGCAGGCTCTCGGTCGATTGGGTGCATTGGCCGGTCGCTCCCGTTAGGCGTCGCTACCGCTTCTCGTAGGTGCACCCGTGCTCCTGCGCCAGCCCAATGAGCATCGTGTGCGCCGGGATGAGCTTGACGCCGGGAACGAGCCCCGCGATCAACTCCGCTCGCACGGCGTCGAACGGCTGCTTCGTGTCGCGCGACAACTCCTCCACCACCTTGTTGAGCGCGTTGTTGCACTGCCAGAAAATCGCGCCGCGAGACCTCAACGCCCGAACCGCAACTTCGCGCATGACGTCGGACGCACCGGCCGGCGGCTCGATGAAGATGTTCCTCGTGGCAGGCTTTCCCGTGAGGTAATCGTTGATCTTCCACCGGGCGCCGAGCTCGTACTTCACCCATAGCGCGTCGACGGCGTTGATCGGGTACGCTTTGTACGCGATGCCGACCACCGCGTTCACTTGCGGGTGCTCGAGTCGATATACCTCGCGAAAAGCGCGCAGGTAGTTGGCCGCGGCTTCGAGCTCGGGCACTCCCAGGTCGAACACCTGTCTGTGTTTCCCCTGAAGCTCGTCGAGCCACGAGAGGTCCCACTCTTCAGTCGGCGGGAAGGGCCGACGCGAGTATGCCGCCGAAGCTCGTGCTTCTGCTGGGCGAAGCACGGCAGTGCCAGCAATGGCAGACAACACGCCAAGGAACGAGCGACGGCTACCGGTCATGTGAGCACCTGGAAATGGACTCGCAATTGTTGCCGTCGCGGCGATTCGCCGCAAGCGCGCGTGCGTGCCGAGTTTCGAGGCGCCTAACTCTCTCAACCACCTGGAGTTTCCGGATTTGTTGTCCACAAAAGCCGACCGAAAACCCGACTGAACCTAACGAAGGACAGCCACCGCGGGCTGCGCCACGGCGGCCTCTACGCATTGCGGTGTACCTGAACGCCAGTGCCGTTAGGCAGCGTGCGCTAGAATTGTGAGTGCGCCGTCACGCCGGCGCTCATGCAGCGTGTGGATCACTGCTCGTAATGCTCGGCGTGCCGAGGTGGGCCAGCCCCTCAGTGTCACTCGGTGCTCGGACATGGGCGGGCGAGGTCGGACGGCGGTCCTGCTTGCGACGGCGGACGGTCCATCGTACGCTAGCGGGAGCCGTCTGCCACGGCCCCGTTCCACGCATAAGCGATCCGAGAGGGAAGACCATGCGGCGCTTCATCGTTCCCGTTCTGGCGGTGCTCGTATCGCTGCCTTGCGACGACGTCGTCGCGCCGATGAGGAGCAGGTTGTCGGCGGTCGTGGTCGTAAGTAGAAGTTCCGCGGCGTTGG
>DASYRX010000355.1:0-41350 GCA_036003845.1 Gemmatimonadaceae bacterium
CTCACGTTCGGCACGCCGCGCCCGAGCGACGTTGCGATCGGCCTGCAGACGCGCCACCGAAAGCTCGCGCTGACCGCCGTCCCAGAATGGAAGCGACACCGTCACGGTAACCTGCGAGCGACGAGTAGCGGAGGGGAATAACTCTTTGTCGTACGCTCCGGTCATCGCGCCTAACGAAATCTCGGGCAAGTATTTCTCGCGCTCGGCACTGATCACGGCATCGGCACGTCGCTCATCGGCTCGCGCAGCCTCGACGGCGGGCCCACGCCTGCGCACTTCTTCGGCAGCCTCGTCCTGCGTCATCGGCAGAGGTGGAGGGAGCGCCGTATCCATTGGCGTCGCGTCGGCTGGGCCGGGAAGACCGATCTGACTTCCCAACCGCAGACGCGAGGTTACGAGCGCCGAGTCGCGACTGAGAATCCCCAGTCGCGCACGATTCACTTCGAGGAGCAGCTGCAGGGAATCCGAAGCGATCGCTTCACCCGCAAGCACGCGTACGCGCGCAATGCCGAACTGCTCTTCGGCGCGCTTCAGTCGGTCGTTGGCGACGCGCGCCAGCTCGCGATCGGCGAGCACCGAGAAGTACGCAGCGTCCGTAGCGAGAGCCGTGCGATACGTCGCAGCATCCTCGTTCGCCTCGGCGCTCGCCAGTGACGCTCGCGAGCTGCCTAACGTGCCGAGTTTCCCCGCGCCCAGCAGGACATAGCTGGCCTCTAGTGTGGCTGACGTGGCATTCGGGCTAATGCTCGCGGTGCCGAAATTGAAAAACGGCTCCGAGAAGTGCAGGTAGCTCACACCGCCGCGTAAGCGCGGCGTGACCAGATTGGCCAACGCCGTGCGGCGTTCCCAGGATGCCGTGTACACTCTGCTGCGGGCAGCAACAGCGTCGGGGTCGACGATTGCGGCGCGACGTCGGGCTTCGGCGAGCGTGACGACGGGCGCAGTACCTTGCGACTGACCTAACGCGACTGCTGGAGCAATGCCGGCGACGAGCAGCGCGGCATATATCGATTTCGAAATCTTACGGAACTTCACTGCGCCTCCATTGTTGCGGCCGCTGGAGTCGCGACCGGTTGAAACTCTTGTGGCGACCGTCGGCCGCCGGAATGCGCCGCCGCGACCTTTTGTCGCCGCGCGCGTTCGAACACCACGAACACCGCCGGTACGAGATACAACGTCAGCAGCGTGGACACGACCAGTCCGCCGATGATGGCGTAGCCTAACGGGCGACGGCTGTTGGCTCCGGCGCCAATCCCCAGCGCGATCGGCAGCGCACCGAACACGGCGGCCACCGACGTCATGAGAATCGGTCGCAGGCGGATGCGGCCGGCTTCGCGCATTGCCGCGATGGCGTCGCGACCCTGTGCGCGCAAGTCGTTGGCGTACGTCACCAGCAGGATCGAGTTCTTGGACACGAGCCCGATCAGCAGAATCATGCCGACCTGGCTGTAGACGTTGAGCGTCGAGCCGGCCAGCCAGAGTGCGCCTAACGCACCGGTGACAGCGAGCGGTACGGCGAGGAGCACCGTGAACGGATGCAGCAGCGACTCGAATTGCGCTGCCAACACCATGAATACGAATACCAGCGCGAGCACGAACGCGAAGTACAACGTGCCGCCGCTGTCGCGGAACTCGCGCGACTCACCGGCCAGATCGACTGTGCTGCCCGGCGGCAGCGTTTCTCGCGCGGCGGCGTTGAGCGAATCGAGCGCCTGACCTAACGTGAATCCCGGCGCCATGCTTCCCGAGAGCGTGAAGGAACGCACTCGGTTGTGGTGGTTGAGCTGACGCGGGCCGCTGCGCTCGTCGATCTTCGTCACGGCGTCGAGCGGAACAAGTGCCCCGCTCTTGCCGCGCACCTGGAGCCCCGTGATGTCGGACGGCGTCGCGCGTTCCTGCGGGTCGAGGCGCAGAATGACGTCGTACAACTTGTTCTCCGACGTGAAACGGCTCACATCGCGGCCGCCTAACAACGTTTGCAACGTCGTCGCGATGTCGCGCGCTGGAACACCGAGATCCTCGGCCCGGTCACGGTCGAGGCTCACGACCAGCTCCGGTTTGGTCACGCGCAGATCCGTGTCGACGTTGATGAGCCCCTTGATTCCACGCGCCCGTGGCACAAAGGCATCCATCCCCTGCACCAGCGCGTTGAAGTCGGGGTTGCGCACTACGAATTGAACCGGCGGCGCGAAACCACCGAACGCTGGCGGGTTCGTCGCAAAGGCGAAGACACCGGGGACATCGAAGAAGAACTGCGGCTGCACTTCGCTGATAACGTCTTGTGCGCTGCGATTGCGCTTTTCGAAATCCTCGAGAATGGCGCCGAAGAATCCTGAGTTGACCGCACCGCCACCGAAGCCGATCACTGCGAACGTCGAGCGGACGTCCTTAGTGCGCAGAGCGATCGCTTCGATCTGCCGCAGATAGTCGTCGGTGTACTGGACAGTCGCCCCTTCCGGCGCGACGACGAACGTGAAGAAGAAGCCGCGATCGTCGGGCGGAACGAACTCGCGCTCGAGCGCCTTGAACAGACCGACCGCGGAGAGAGTAAGAACGAGGCCGCCGGCGATGACAACACCCGGCCTTCGCACCGCGAACTCGAGCGTTCGGCTGTACTGGCGTGTGATCGCGTCCAGGAAAGACCCTACGGCGTGCGAGAATCGCGATTCACGCGGCGATACGCGCAGGATCTTGGCCGAGAGCATCGGCGTTAGGGTCAACGCGACGATACCCGATACGAGAACGGACCCACCGACAGCGACGCCGAACTCGTTGAAGAGGCGCCCCGTCGCGCCGGTGAGGAAGAGCAACGGCGAGAACACGGCCAGCAGCGCGATCGTGGTCGCGATCACAGCGGTCGTGATCTCACGCGTCCCGTCGATCGCAGCCGTCTGCGGGTCTTTGTGCAGCTCTTCCTGATGCCTGTACGCGTTCTCGAGCACGATAATGGCGTCGTCGACAACGATGCCGATCGCGAGGATCAGGCCAAGCAAGGTGAACGTGTTGACCGAGTAGCCTAACGCGGCGAGCACAGCGAACGTGGCGATGATCGACACCGGGATCGCGAGCGCCGGGATGATCGTCGCACGCAGCGTGCGTAGGAAAAGGAAAATGATGACGATGACGAGCACCGCGGCGATGACCAGCGTCTCCTTCGCCTCGCTGATAGAGCGCTCGACAAAGACAGTCGCATCGAAGGCCAGGTCGAGCTTGACGCCAGGTGGGAGCGACGCCCTGATGCCGGGCAGTTCCTTGTAAACACCGTCGGAAACTTCCAGCACGTTCGCCTTGGACTGGCGCACGACGCCGATGAACACCGCGTCCTTGGCGTTGTAGCGCGTCACCGAGCGGTCGTTCTCGGGCCCCGCCTCGACGCGGGCCACGTCGCCCAGCTTCACGAGCTCGTTCGGTCCGCTCGCCACGGTAAGGTCGGAGAACTCATCCGGCGTCTTCATTTCGCCCATGTACCGCACGGAGAACTCGCGACGCGTCGATTCGATGCGCCCGGCAGGAATTTCGACGCTGCGGGAGCGGATCGCGTTCTCCACGTCCTGCGCCGTTAGGCGCCGGGCGGCCAGCTCCCGCGGCGAGAGCCATACGCGCATGGAGAAGCGCCGTTCGCCATAGATGGGCGCTGCCGACACACCCGGGATGGTCTGCAGGCGCGGCTTGATCTGCCGATCGGCGATGTCGGACAACTCCATGAGGTTGTAGTGGTCCGACGACAGGCTCATGAAAATGATCGGAAAGGCGTCGGCCTCCTGTTTGGCGACGACAGGTTCCTCGACGTCTTCAGGGAGTAGCCCGCGCACGCGCGCCACTTTGTCGCGCACGTCTTGCGCGGCGTCTTCGATCGGCCGGTCGAGCGTGAACTCGAGCGTGATCGTGCTGACCTGTTCCTGGCTCGCGCTCGAAATCGTGCGCAGCCCTTCCACGCTCGAGAGCTCTTCTTCGAGCACGTCGGTGACCGCGGACTCCACGACCTGCGGGTTCGCACCCGGTAGCAAAGTCGTGACTGATACGATCGGCGGATCGGCGTCCGGGAACTCGCGCACCGGTAGCCGCGTGTACCCAATCGCTCCAACGAGAACCAATCCGAGGCTCACCATGCTCGCGAGCACAGGCCTGCGGATAAACCTCTCAGCGAACTGCATCAGCCTCTCCTCGTTCGTGCATCACGCGTGTTGCGCTGGTGTGGGTAGGACGGAATCCCTCCCACCACTTCGTCGTTCCGCCGTGCTCTATTTCGACAATGGACCCCGAAGATAACCCGAAAGGGGGCAACTTCAATATCGCGGTATGTCACGATTAAGCCGCTCGGGGCTCGACCGGTGCATGACGCTGTGCTCGGCGTGTGCTCGCCGCGCCACCCAGCACGCCAATGGCGGCCGCGATCAGCACCACCGAAAGGGACACAAGCCAGCCCGGCTTGACCGTCATGATGAAGACCACACCCATCGCCAAGCCATTCAGCGCTCCTACGGTTCGCCAGAGCGAAGGGTTGGCTATCTGCAACGCGAGCTCACCCGAGATCGAGACTCTCGTGGCTTCAGCAGCCGCGTTGATCGCGCGCACGTGACGGCCAACGATCACGCCGCCGACGATCCAGATGGCGACCAGGCTTAGCATTGCAACCACCAGCCAGGGATGCGGCGCTCTCCAGCGCGTGGCTGCCATGTAGATCCCGCTTAACAGCAGCAGTCCGTATCCGGCGCCGAACATCGGCCCGGTCGTGTTGAGAAGCGCCAACCAGGATCGCACCTGCTCCATGTCCGTTGCCGCCCGCAGACGCGAGCCGGCCCGCGCCACGATCACGAAGCCGCCAAAGACCGAGATCAAACCGATGAAGTGAATGAAAAGCGCGATGTTGTATGCCAGCATGGAAACGCTCCAGTCGATTGTGAGACGCTGCCGGCGCCGTTAATCGAAGGCAACCGGGGACGATTGCGTTAGGCTTCGTGCACCCTCCGCAGATCGCCGCCGATCGCCTTCGATACTCAGACGCTCGTTAGGATATCGGAATCCGGTACGAGAGACCGGCGCTCCAACCCAGTTCCAGCTGCGACTTGTCGTAGCCGGCGAGGGCGCCGTTCAACTTGCTCAGGTCGTACACCCAGCCCTTTCCCTCGATGAAGAGCCCGATCCCGGTTTGCGGAAGCTCGTAACCCACGCCGAGTCCGAAGGTACCGGCGACCTTGCTCTTGTTCTTCACGTTCCCTGGTTGGTCGAACGTGACTGCGCCACCTCCGGCGAACGCGTATGGCGTTAGGCCAGTGGCCGACGGGTACTGCAACTGCACCGCCGCATCGTAGAAGTAGCGCCGCAGCTTGTCGCCGGCGAACGCATCGCTGCTGCGCAGCTCATTCTCCGCGAATGTGAAATCGCCTCGCAGCGTGATGTACCGCTGGACTTGCACGCCTACGCCACCGCCCACGTTGAACCCCACCTTCTTGAAGTCCGCCGTCCCTGCGTCGTTCAGCTCCGTAAGTGCTTGGAACCCGCCGCTGCGCGCGAACAGCGTGATCGCGCGATCCTGCGCGGCGAGTGGCGCCGCGAAAGTCATCCCGGCCGCGAGCGCCACCAGTAAAGTCTGTCTCTGCCACATAGTCCGCATTTCCCTTGCTTCTGTCGAACGGGTGCACCGTTCTCTTGTGATCGCGTGGTGCGGCCACACACCGTGAGCCCTACGCATCGCCGCGGACGACGCCGTCAGCTCAGTGACGTCCTGCCGTAGCTCGAAAGCTCCTACTGCTCGCTTCCTTTCTACGCGGTGTGGATTGTAGCCGGTGCCGAGGAGTGCACGCTTCCGGTAAAATGCGTAATGCGCAGTGGCTTCGAGCACCTCGTTAGGCGATTCCAGGCAGCATCCTCGTCCCAGGCCGCGGCGGAAACTACGTAGACGGACTATTCCGTCGATGTGATCCCGTGCCGGAATGCGTAGGCGGTGGCCTGCGCGCGGTTATGCGCACCGATCTTTGTGTACACGTTACCGATGTGCCGCTCGACAGTACGTGAACTGATGGACAGCGCCCGCGCGATCTCCTTGTTGCTGTGGCCGGCGGCGAGCAATGCAAGAATCTCTGCCTCGCGATCGGTGAGACCGCCGGGTGCGCGCTGCCCGTTAGGCGTGGCCAGGAAATCCCGGATCACAGCGAGGCCTTCGCTCAAGTCGCCCAGGAATGGAACGGCCGCGGCCCCCTGCAGCAGCGCGAGGCGCGCGCCTGGAACATCCGCGGCGAGCTTGCTCACCAGCTCGACCGATGGAAAGACAGCGCCGCGACGGTGCAGAACGAGCACGGGCATCTCGAGCGAACGGAGGCGCTCTGTGACGTCGAACTTGCTAAAGCGCTCCATCGATCCAATGTACTGATCTTCGTTGGCGCATTCGCGCATATAGGCAGCGAAGCGACGCGCTTGCTCCATGTCGACCCAGCCAGCCGCCTCCTGCGCGATGAGTTCCGTGTACGTCACCCAATCCTTGGTCGCGGCGGCGCGCGCCGCCTGGAGAGGAGGCGACGACTGTAGGAATTCTCGATAATTGCTGAACGGCGACCAGAGCACGAGATGCGAAACGCGCTCAGGATGCCGCGCGGCGTAGATGATCGCCGCGCCGGCGGTGTGCAGCTGGCCTAACAAGACGAAACGAGCCAGCTCCTCCTTCTCGACCACGGCTTCGAGATCGAGCGCCGCGAGCTCCAGGTCGAACGACACATCGCGATCGGAGAGACCGGTGCCACGATGATCCAGTCGAAAGACACGATGCGACGCTGCCAGTTGCTCGACCCACTGGCGTTGCTCGGTGTACTGCCACTCACGCGCCAGATGGCTCAGCCCTCCGCCACCAGGCAGCGCGACGAGCGGCTCACCCGCTCCTACCGCGTAATATGCGATGTCGACAGCGTCGGTCGTGCGCGCATACTGGACGCGCGGCTCCACGATGCGCGCCCCACGAACGTCGTGAGCGCTGGCGCTCCGTGCGGCGCGCTGTGGACGTTCCAGAACGGAAGTGAACGGCATCTGCGTTAGGCGCGCCTAAACGGCAATACGGGAGGGCTCGGCAAAGTGGCGTTGAATACTATCTACGGAGATACTTATATTATTTCAAGTATGGTAACCGTCAAACAATCACACCACTTCGACTATTCAATTGCGTTACGCAGCTGGCGCGCGCCTGTCAGCCTCAGCCACTTGCAGCGAGCGCGTTCGGTTGTTCTATCAACGCACGGGTCTGAGATCTGGTTTCCACCCACACTCGCGGTGCGACATGTCGATTGATCGCGCGGTCGAGCACAGGGCGCTCGCCGCCCAGGTTTGGCGCCAGGTGTTCGAGCTGTTCGTAAAAACACGTGGCCAGCGCGAGCATGTGATGCAGCGCCTGCATCTCACGCCAAATGACGCGAAGACGCTGGCTCTGCTCGACTCCGCCGAAGCCAGGCCGATGGGTGCGCTGGCAGAGGCGTGTTGCACCGACGCGTCCAATGCGACGTGGGTCGTCGATCGTCTCGAGAGCCTCGGTCTCGTCGAACGGCGCGCAGTGGCAGACGATCGTCGGGTGAAGCTCGTTGCGCTGACTACGCGTGGCGCGAAGACACGCAACGCGATCATGCAGGCGATGCACGAGCCACCGCTGGAAGTTCTCGCGCTCGATCGCAACGATCTTGTCGCACTCGGAAAAATCCTCTCAAAGATTCCCATCGTGGCGAACGTGGGAGAGCAGGCGCTGGTGGATACCGCCGCGGTACCGAAGCCTCGCCGCCGAGGTCGTCGCTTGGCAGCGCACCGCAGGTAGGAGCCACCCGGCGCTATTCGGGCCGGCAAGGTAAATCGCGAGGCTGGGCGATCAATTACTCCGGACGTAATGGCCTGGCGTCATCCGGCCGGCACGTCCGCAAGCAGCACCTCAGCGTGCGTGACGAACGGCTCGCGCTCGATGAGATAGTTGTCGTCTTCGGGATAGTAATGCGCCCGAGCGTAGTCATCGCCGGCGAAACGACGGATCGCTTCGAGCGATTCCCAGAAACTCGTTAGGACGAAGTGCGTGATGCCGTTCTCGGTGCGGCGCAGCACGACGATGCCGCGGTTGCCCGGCGTCGAACGGTACTCGGCGAGGCCAGTCCGCTCGATGTACGCATAGTATTCGTCCCCCTTCCCTGCCGGCACTCGGCCGTGCCATGTCCGCGCGATCATTGGCCTTCTCTGTGAGCGAGTGTTCGTTCGAGTAGCCCGGCGAGCGCTTCGGCGCTCGTCCCTTCCGGGTCGAGCACGGGATCGTAGATCGTAAGCTCGAGGCCTAACGCCAGGCGGTGTTGCACCAGCGGCGTCAGAATCGCCGCCAGCTCAGCGAGACTGAGCCCGCCGGGTTCAGGCGAATCGACCGCCGGCATGACGCCAGGATCGAGCACGTCCGCATCGACGTGAATCCAGAAGCCGTCGACGCGATTGCTTTCGAAACGCTCCAACGTGGCGCGCGCGATCGCGGCCGCACCTCTCGCGCGCACCAGATTGTGCGCGAGGTCCAACACGCCTGAGGCCATCAACTCGTGCTGGCCGTAGATTGGCGCGTCGGCATCGTCGCGGCGCCCGATCACGACAACGTCTTCGGGCCTGACGAGCGGCTCCGCGCCATCGAGATGTGCCAGCGGCGTGTCGCCGCGACCCACGGCGAGCGCGAGGCACATGCTGGCGGCGGACCCTGTGCGTGAGACTTCGGGCGTGGCGAAGTCGCCGTGCGCATCGAGGTAGACGAGCCCGATGCGCGAGCGACCGTTGCGTCTGACGCCCATGAGGCAACCGAGCACGATGCTGCAATCACCGCCTAACGTGACGACGAACGAGTGCGCGCTCGCCGCCGCGACGGCCTGCGCCAGTGCGCGCGAGTAGTTCGCGACCGCATCCTCGTTGCGCGGCCGTTTCCCCTGGCGCGTGAAGTCGCGATATGGCGGCGGCACGACGTCGCCGCCGTCGATCGCGCCGAGCCGCCTGACGATGCCAAGCGCTCGTAAGGCGTTAGGTGCCTGATCCAGGCCGCGTGCCGTGCCGTCATCGTACGGGCGAATGCCGATGCTCGACGGCGCGCCAACTAGTGCGAGAGATGCCATGAAGGGCTATTACCAGTAAACGACATATTGATGGTGAGCCTGTCGGTCTTACCTGTCAAGGTCACTTTGCTGGTAAAAGGCGGCGGAGTCTGCTACATTGCGGTCATGGCGCATCGCTTCGAGCTCCTGGGCGGCGACCTGTCGCTCGATTTCCTGAACACGATCCACGACTGGACCGTGCCGGAGCCGCGCGACTACCTCTCTGATTTCGGCGAAGCGCTGCGTTTCGGCGCGGCATCGGGCGCGCTCACCTCGGGCGAGGCGCGGCGTCTCGGCATCATGCACGCGGGCTCCGAGCTGCGTCGCCTGCGCGA
The DNA here is from genome assembly GCA_036003845.1 of Gemmatimonadaceae bacterium. Taxonomy (GTDB): domain Bacteria; phylum Gemmatimonadota; class Gemmatimonadetes; order Gemmatimonadales; family Gemmatimonadaceae; genus DASYRX01. The sequence goes on from DASYRX010000355.1 coordinate 9,413, forward strand.
GCTGCGGGCGCGACTGGAGCGGATCTTTCGCGGCGCCATTGTCCAGCGCGCGCCGCTGGCGAGCGACCTGGATGCGCTGGCGCGTGACGCAGGCGATGCCGCCCGTGCGGCGCGACTGCGCCGAGTGAAACAGCACGTCACCCGCGCGATCACGGTAGATACGGCCGGACCATCGACGCTGCGCTTGCGCATCGTCGAAGCCGCTCTGGCACTTCTGACGTCCGAGCGCTTCGCGAACGTGAAGACCTGCCCAGCCTGTGGCTGGTTCTTTCTCGACACGAGCAAGAACAAGTCGCGCCGCTGGTGCAGCATGGCCACGTGCGGGAGCAACGCGAAGGCGCGGCGCTACTACTGGCGCAGCAAATCGAGGGCATCCGCGTAGCGTCTCAGCGGAGCCAGCTCCTTATTTGGAGCAACTCAACCGAGCATGGATCAGGGATGCGAATTCGCATCGCGCTAGCATGCCTCATCACGAGTGCGGCATTCGCGGGACACGCTCAAACGCGTGCCCGACCAAATATCCTTTTCATTTTTTCGGACGATCACGCAGCGCACGCGATCAGCGCGTATGGCTCGGCGATCAACAAAACGCCGAACCTGGATCGTCTGGCGCGCGAAGGAATGATCTTTCGCTCCGCATTCGTGACGAACTCCATTTGTGCGCCGAGTCGCGCGACCGTGCTCACGGGTCAGTTCGGGCACCTCAACGGCGTGCCGACAAACGTGGAGGCGCTGCACCCCACGACGCTCACATTCCCTAAGTTGCTGCGAGCAAGCGGCTACCAGACGGCGGTCCTCGGCAAATGGCATCTCAAGACGCTGCCTAACGCGGATGCCTTCGATTACTTCGAGGTCGTGAACGATCAGGGCGACTACTACAACCCGCTCTTCATGCGGCCGCGCGACACGGTGCGCGTGGAAGGGTATGCCACAGAAATCATCACCGATCGCGCGCTCGAGTGGATCGGGCGGCGCGACCAGTCGCGACCCTTCATGCTCATGCTGCAGCACAAGGCGCCGCATCGGCCGTGGCAGCCTGGCCCTGCGCAGCTCGGACTATTCGAGGGCAGCACATTCCCCGAGCCCCCTACGCTGTTCGACGACTGGAAGGGGCGCGCCGCGCCAGCACACGAGCAGGAGATGACGATCGCGCGGCACCTGGACGAGAACGATCTCAAGCTGGTCGCGCCAGGAAACCTGACTCCGGCGCAGCTGGAGCGCTGGAATGCCGCGTATGGCGCGCCTAACGCGCGCTTCCTGGCGGCGAAGCCGGAAGGTGACGCGCTTGTGCGCTGGAAGTACCAGCGCTACATCGCGGACTACGTGCGCGTTGTGACGGCGATCGACGACAACGTGGGCCGCGTCCTCGCCTACCTCGACAGCACTGGCTTGGCGCGCAACACGATCGTCATTTACTCGTCGGACCAGGGCTTCTTCCTCGGCGACCACGGCTGGTTCGACAAGCGCTGGATGTACGAAGAGTCGTTGCGCACACCTCTCTTGATTCGCTGGCCGGGCGTCGTTAGGCCGCGCTCGGTGAACCAGGACCTGGTGCAGAACCTGGACTACGCGGAGACAATGCTCGACATGGCCGGAGTTCCGATCCCTGCATCGATGCAAGGACGCAGTCTCGTTCCCTTATTGCGCGGGAAGACGCCGGCAGACTGGCGCGACGCGATTTACTACCAGTACTTCGAGTACCCCAGCTGGCACATGGTCCGGCGCCACTATGGAGTGCGCACCAAGCGCTACAAGCTCATTCATTACTATGAGGTCGATGCCTGGGAATTGTTCGACCTTCGGCGCGACCCACGCGAGCTGCGTAGCGTGTACGGCGACGCGAGTTACAAGACGGTACTGGCAACGATGAAGAACAAGCTGCATCAGTTGCGCGTGCAGTATCATGTTCCAGCCACCGATCCGGTGCCATATCGACCCTGGCCTCCACAACCATAGTCCTCTTGACGCCGTGCATCCGCGTATCGCCGAGCTGCTGACATATCTCGACCGCCATAACGAGAATCTGCGCGCCGCATTCGAGCTCGTGCCTGACGAGCGTCGCATGTTGCGGCCGGCGCCTAATCGTTGGGCTCCGGCTGAGATCGTGCACCACCTCGATATCGTCGAGCGGCGCCTGGTTCAGCGATTGAGCGCGTTGGTGGAACAGGCCCGAACCCTTCCGCCCGAATCGGACGCCACACCGCTCTTCCCCATGGACAAGGTCGTGCGCATCGAACTGCGCGGTCGCCGAATCACGACTACAGAGGCCAGCGAGCCGCGCGAAACCGACCCGGATCGCGTTTGGGCAGACTACATGCAGACGCGTGACGCGCTCAAGCAACTGATCGCCGCCGGCGACGGCCTTTCGTTAGGTGCAGTCACGGCGACCCACCCGATCCTTGGGGAGTTTACGGCGTACGAGTGGATCGCATTTGCCGGCGCGCACGCGGCGCGCCACGCTGACCAGATCCGCGAGATGACGATTTCGCTTGCGTAGCCGCTTCGATCGGCTCGAAGTAGGCGACCATCATTCGCTTCAACTCGCTTAGCAAGGGCTCGCGCTGCTCACGTGGCAAACGCATGGCTGTGAGCAGCACACCGTGAATCGTAGATACAGACGCCACGGCGCTCGTCTCACGGGCTTGTGCTGAGAGCTGCGGAACGCGAACTGCCAGAAAAGCGCGAACCTGGCCGACGATCGCTTCGAACATCTCGCTGTTCAAGAAGCCGCTACGTCCGCGCATCACGGCGTCATAAACGGGAATGAACGCCGGTGTCTCAGCGAGGAATCGAGCATGCGATTCAACGACGCGCTCGAATACTTCTTCCAGCGGCATGTGCGCGCGCGCAACGGGAATCGCCCGCGCGTTGATCTCGCGCTTGCGCTCGGCGAAGCGCCGAGCCAAGGCCTCGACGATCGCTTCCTTGCTCGGGAAGAAGTGATAGAGCGATCCGACTGAGGAGCCGGCGCGCTCGGCGATTGCGTTCGTGGATGCCGCTTCGACACCGACTTCGGCGATCACCGTTTCGGCTGCATCGAGAATCGATTCGACGCGCTTGAGTCCGCGATCTTGCAGCGGCTGGCGCGCCGGACGCGAGTCGTCGAGTTCCGTGGGAACGGGGACCGCGTTCTTCTGAGCCTGCTTGGAGCGTTTTGTCACAAGATTCTAGAGTGAGGGCTCTAGTCTTGACAACTAGAGTGAGCTCTCTATTAATTCCTTTTCAAACTAGAGAGAATGCTCTAATATGTCCAGAGCCACCAAGCAAATCGGTGTGCGATCCGCAGCGAATATACCCCGCTTCGCAAAAGCAGTCCTGATCCTGCTCGTTTCGCCCTTGCTTTGGGCCACACCGGCGCTCGCCCAGCGCGGACAGTCGACCAACCCGCTGGACCAGCTCGTCGAAATGGGACTCGAGCGCAACCTCGGACGGCGGCAGCGCGATCTTGCCGTTAGGCGCGCCGAAGCGGCTGTGCGCCAGGCGCGTGGGCTGTACCTCCCCAGCGCGACCGTGAATGCGCGCTACTCGCAGGTATCAGGCAACGTCGTGGACCTTGGCGCCGTCGTAAACCCTGCGCTCAGCGCGCTCAATCAACTCCTGCAGCGGCCCGCGTTTCCAACGGATCTCGACCTCAGGCTGCCACAGACGCAGGAGACGACTCTTCGGCTCACGCAACCAGTCTTTCAACCGCAGATCATCGAGGCCAATCGAATTGCCAGCGCGCTGCTCGATGCACAGACCGCCGAGCGAGCGTCGTTCACGCGCCAGCTCGCCGCTGACATCCGCAGCGGCTACCTGAACTACGCCAAGGCAAACCGGCTCGTCGCGCTGTATGACAGCACACTGCCGCTGCTCGACGAGAACCTGCGAGTAAGCGAACGTCTCGTTGCCGCCGGCAGGGCGACGCCAGATGCGATACTGCGTGCAAGAGCGGAGCGCAGCGACGTCGTGCAAAAGCGCGACGAAGCGAACCAGCTGGCGAGTAGCACGCGTCAGGCACTGAACTTTCTGCTGGATCGCGATCTCGAATCGCCCGTCGCATTGATTCCAGATTCGTTGCTCGGGTTTGACGAACTGCCTGACGCCACCGCTGCGGCTCGTCAAGCGGTGCTCGCGCGCGAAGAGTTACGCGTGCTGGACCACGCGATGCACGTGAGCGGCGCGCAGGAGCGTGCGGCACTGTCGACGTTCCTTCCCACCGTCGCGCTGGCGGTGGATTACGGCTTCCAAGGAACCGAATACCGCTTCGACTCGAGGCGCGATCACACCATCGCATCGGTCGTCCTGAGTTGGAACCTGTTCAACGGCGGGCAGGACGTCGCTCGTGCTCGCCAAGCCAGCACCGAGCGTCGCCGATTGGAGTACCAGCGTAGCGAGTTGGAGCGCCTGGTCGCGCTGCAGGTGCGGACCGCGTGGGACGCTGCGCAGGTTGCGCGCAACGCCATTGCGACCGCGGGAGACCGGCTGGAAAGCGCGCGGCGCACCTTCGATCTCGTTAGGCGCCGCCACGAGGCCGGCAGCGCATCGCAGATCGAGTTTCTCGATGCGCGCACGACGTATACGAGCGCAGCCTTGAACCAAATCCTTACGACTTACGACTACTACCTGCGACGTGTCGCTTTCGATCGCGCCGCCGCGAGCTATCCGGAGGAGATTCGATGAACGCCCGCCTCAAGAACCAGATCATGAGCAGCGTCGCGCTCATAACGAGCGCCTTGATCGCAGCTGCTTGCGGTGGTGACGCCGACGCCAGGATCGCTAACGGCGACGAAGCGAGCAGCGTTCCCGTTCGCGTCGAAGCCGTCGCCGCGCGCTCGATCGCTCCCACGGTCGTTGCGTCGGGGATGCTGGCGGGCAAGGAAGAAATCGCGCTCTCATTCAAGCTCGGTGGCATTGTTGCTCGCGTTGCCGTGGATGAAGGTGCGCAGGTGCGACAGGGTCAAGTTCTCGCCGAACTGTCGCAGGCCGAAATCGCGTCTGAAGTCGACAAGGCGACCCAAGCACGAATCAAGGCGCAGCGCGACCTCGAACGCGCACGGGGGCTGTATCGCGACTCGGTCGTGACGCTCGAGCAACTGCAGGACGCAACCACTGCCGCGGAAGTCGCAGAATCGAATCTCAGGATCGCGCGCTTCAATCGCGACTGGTCCATCATCCGCGCGCCCGCTGCCGGCGTCATCCTGCGCAAGAGTGTAGAGGCGAGTCAGCTCGTCACGGCAGGGACGTCGGTTCTCGTTATGCGCACGGCGCGCAAGGGCCTCGTCTTGCGCGTGGGGCTCTCGGATCGCGATGCGATGCAGCTGCAGCTCGGAGACAACGCCATCGTGCGCTTCAACGCGCTGCCGGGCGAAACCTTTTCCGGTACGGTTACTCAGATCGCGAGCGCGTCGGACCAGTCGACCGGGACCTACGAAGTCGAGGTCGCTGTTCGCGCCAAGGAACGTGCGCTGGCTTCGGGGCTCGTCGGTAGCGTCGAATTGTCGCCGCGAGCTCACGGCGCTGTACCATTGGTGCCTATCGAGTCGCTGGTCGAAGGAGATGGTGACTCGGCGACGGTCTACGTCGTGTCGCCGGACGGCCGCCATGCATTGCGACGACGGGTGCACGTGGCATTCATCACAGGCGTTTCCGCCGCGATCACCTCCGGCGTCGCGAGTGGCGATCGCATCGTAACTGCCGGAGCTGGGTTCGTGCGTGACAGCGCGCTGGTGCGCATAGACACGACGGCTGTGCGCTCCGCCGGGAGGGCCCGATGAACCTCGCCGCCTTCGCGGTGCGCAACCGCGCGTTCACGATCGTCGTGTTTGCGGCGCTCGTTGCGTTAGGCATCTCCTCGCTCGTCGCCATCCCGAAGACCGAAGACCCAACGTTCCCCTACCCCAACTTCGCCATCGTCGCGATCTACCCTGGGGCGAGTCCCACGGACCTCGAAGAGCTTGTCGTGGACCCGATCGAGGAGCGCCTCAAGGAGCTCGAGAATGTAAAGGAGCTTAGCGCATCCATCGAAGATGGCGTTGCAGTCGTGCGAGTGGAGTTCACGGCAGAGAGCGACGCCGACAAGAAGCACGACGAAATCCTGCGTGAGATCAACTCATTACGCGCGTCCCTCCCGGGCGACCTGCACTCGCTCGACGTTCAGCGCTTCAATGCCGCCGATGTGAACATCGTGCAGCTGGCATTGGTTTCGGAGACCGCACCGTATCATGAGCTGGAGAGCCGCGCGCGAGATCTCGATGAGGCGCTCACTGCCGTTCCCGGGGTCAAGACCGCGGAGACGTGGGCGTATCCGCGTCGCGAAGTTCGCGTCGCCGTCGACCTCGGGAGACTGGCGCAGTATCGCCTTTCGTTGTCGCGTGTGTTAGGCGCCATCCAGAGCGAAAACGCGAACATACCTGCTGGTGCTGTCGACGTCGGTCGGCGCAAATACAACGTGAAAACGAGCGGCAATTACGAGTCGCTCGACGAACTACGCGAAACGATCGTGGGCGCCGCGGACGGACGCGCCGTGTATCTGCGTGACATCGCCGACGTCCAGTGGAGCTACGCCGAGCTCAATTACGTGGGGCGTTACAACGGCACGCGCGCGGTATTCGTCACGGCGAACATGAAGGAGCGACAGAACATCATGGTCGTGCGCGACGCGATTTGGAGCGCGCTTGAGCGCTTCGAGAGTACGCTACCGCCGACGATTGCCTTGGTGCGCGGTTTCGATCAGTCGCGCAATGTCGTGCACCGGCTCACACACCTCGGACGCGACTTCGCGATCGCGATTCTGCTCGTGCTGGTTACGCTGCTCCCGTTAGGCTTGCGCGCGGCGGGCATCGTAACCGTGGCGATCCCGTTGTCGCTGGCTGTGGGCGTTACGCTGCTCAACGCGGCGGGCTTTACAATCAACCAGTTGTCCATCGTTGGATTCGTCATTGCGCTCGGACTGCTCGTGGACGACTCGATCGTGGTGGTGGAGAACATCGCTCGACATTTACGGTCCGGATTGAGCCGCCGCCAAGCGGCGGTGGCCGCAACACGACAGATCACGCTAGCTGTCCTGGGCTGCACGGCGACGCTGATCTTCGCGTTCGTGCCGATCCTCATGCTCCCCGGTGCGCCGGGGAAGTTCATTCGCGGAATGCCGCTGGCGGTCGTCTTCACGATTCTGGCGTCGCTGCTGGTCTCACTCACGATCATTCCATTCCTAACGAGCATGTTTTTGCGTGAAGAACCCGACGCGCGAGGCAACGTTTTTCTGCGCACGCTAAACCGCGCCATCGACCTGACGTATTCACGCGTGCTCCATCGCGCGGTGGCGCGTCCCGTGCTGAGCCTCGCCGTGGCAGGCGCGCTCTTTGTCCTGTCGCTCGGTCTCGTGCCGGTCGTCGGCTTCTCGCTCTTCCCGAAGGCAGGAACGCCGCAATTCCTCATCAGCGTGGAAACACCGACGGGCTCCTCGCTGGCAGACACCGATTCCGCGGTGCGCTTCGTCGAGAGGACGCTCCTGGCCCGCGAAGACGTCGTCAGCGTGTTCGCCAACGTGGGCCGTGGGAATCCGCGCGTCTATTACAACGTGATCTCACGCGCCGAGCGTCCGAATATTGGTGAGTTGTTCGTGCGCGTGCGCGAATACGACACGCGCCGAACACCGCTTGCGCTGGATTCGCTGCGACAGCAATTCGATCGTTATGTGGGGGCGCGCATCGAAGTGAAGGAGTTCGAGAATGGCCCGCCGATCGATGCCCCGATAGCGCTGCGCATCTCAGGCGAAAATCTCGATACACTGCGCGGATTGGCGGCTCGAGTCGAACGCGTGCTGGAGGGCACACAAGGCACGCGCGTCGTAGTGAATCCTCTTCGGCTCGAGCGGACGGATCTCAAACTCAACGTCGATCGCGCGAAGGCTGGCCTGCTCGGCGTGCCGGCGATCGAGATCGACCGCACCGTGCGCGCTGGCATCGCTGGGCTCAGCGCCGGAAAATATCGCGATAACGATGGTCAGGAGTACGATATCGCAGTGGGCCTGCCGCGCGGCGCCCGACCAACGCTCGAAGCGATGGATCGCATCTATGTAAGCGCGATGAGTGGCGCGCAGGTCCCGCTGAATCAGCTAGCAACTGTGCGCTTCGAAGGATCGCCGCCCGTCGTGCAGCATTACGATGCGCAACGATCGGTCACGGTGACGTCCAACGTCAGCACTGGCTTCAACACGGACCGCCTAACGAAGAACCTCCTGGCGCAGCTCGGCCGCTGGACGCTGCCAGAGCGCTATAGCATAACCGCAGCCGGAGAGCTCGAGAGCCGTCAGGAGAGCTTCGGTGGACTCGGCACGGCGATTCTGCTCGCCACATTCGGGATCTTCGCCATCCTCGTGCTCGAATTCCGTACGTTCAAAGGCATGGTGATCGTGGCGTCCGTGATTCCGTTAGGCGTGATCGGCGGCCTCGTCGCACTCTTCGCCGGCGGATATACCTTGAGCTTTACCGCGATGATCGGCTTCGTCGCGCTCATCGGCATCGAAATCAAAAATTCGATCCTGCTGGTCGATTTCACGAACCAGCTGCGGGCAGAAGGAGTGCCGCTTGTCGAAGCAATCGAGCAGGCCGGGAAGATCCGCTTCCTGCCGATCGTGCTCACGACCATGACGGCGATCGGCGGGCTGATTCCGCTGGCGCTCGAACGGTCGTCGCTCTACTCGCCGCTGGCGCTAGTCATCATCGGCGGGCTGATAAGCTCGACGATTTTGAGTCGGCTCGTGACACCGGTCATGTACCGTTTGCTGCCGCCCACGTTGGCAGTTGCCGAGGAGGAGATCTTGGTGCAAGCGCCGTTGGTCCCAGCGCCAGTCTAGCTGGCGTACCGGCTGCTGCACGTGCTGAATCCCGCGCGTGAGGAGCGCGGCCTTCACGAACCTGGTTTGGGAGTATCCCTACCGAGATATACGACGCAGCGTTAGGCGAGTGGTAGATCCGGTGAGTCTGCGCTTTGAAGTCGCTTACCTTCGCCTCGAATATGTTAGGCACGTACGTTTGGCGTCGCTTCATCGACGCCCTTCGGGTCTTTCGCATCGTGCAATGGCCCATTCATCACAAACTGGCCTTCCGAGTTTCCACGGCCACGCGAGTCCTGATACACAAACGTGTATCCATCTTGCGCGAGCTCCGCGTACGCAACACCGATCGGTCCCGGTCGCATATTCTGGGCGACCCCGTACGGAGTGCGCACCAACATGATGGGGAGCGGCTTCGACTGCGCTGTTGGCGAGACTACGACGGCGTACAGCTTCACGCCGTCGCGCATCGGGATGCGCACCTCGCGCCGGTTCCACTCGGCGGCCTGGTTCTGAGCGGTGGCGACGGTTGACCACGAAGCGAACGCGATGCTGAGGATGACTCCAGCCAGTTCCGTGGCGCGAACCGTTCGTGTCCTGTCCATTGCGTCGCTCCGTGATTGATGCGTCGCGGCCCTGCCGCAATGCCTAACGCACGCGAATCGGCCTCCGAACGAGGACGGTGCCATTGGCGGCGGTCACCTCGATGCGAATGTCTTCCGCCACGCTCGGCTGGAACTCGAAATCGTACGTCTCGCCATTCCCCATCTGCACCGCCGACGGTCGCTGAGTCGACTGATCGGTTGGGAGCGGCATGCCGTCTTTCGCCAAAGGTCGCCACGTCATCAAGGAAGAATCGCGCATGACCTTCATGATCATGCTTGGTCGAAACGTGTGCACGTTGATCCATCGCAGCCGGTAGCGGGATCCCACCTTCATTTCGAGAGTATCCGGCGTGGAAGTCCCGTTCAGCAGGACGACCGCGTTCTGAGCCAAGGCCCGCGGTACCGTGACCAGCATAACGAGATCGGTTGCGGGGTCATACGTCGCTGGGTCGTCAACTATCAAAAGTGCACCGGACAGGCCGGCGCGCTGCTGGCGTACTTCGTCCACGTGCGTGTGATAGATGAACGTACCGGACCGCGGCGGCGTGAAGCGCGCTGCGAATGAATCGCGCGGTGCAATGGCTGGCGAGATGCGACCAGACGAACCAGAGAATCCGGCGACACCATCGAAGTAGCTGTCCAGCTCGATGCCGTGCCAGTGAACGGCCGTGGGCTCAGGGAGCTCGTTGACAACCGTTATGCTGACCGGCTCATCGCGCTTGAGTACGATCGTGGGGCCAGGGAGGTACGGTCGCGACAACGGCGCGTTCTTTCCTTTGTCCTCCAGCGTATAGCCGTAGGACGGCTCGCGGTCGCTGCCACCGGAGTCCACACGCGCCACGAGCCGGAGCTGCCGGCGCGCTCCGGACTCGGATACTTGGGTGCGAGCTTCGCGTGACGTGACTTGAAATCCAATCACGGGCCCGCTCATCATCTCGAGCGCGTGGTTCTCGACGTGATGGTCGGGTGTCGTCACGCTGCCGTCGAGTGGTCGCACGCGCGCGATGTGCACATTGTCGTGACAGTGGAAGAGCCAGTTCCCCGCCCTCGTCGGAGTCCACGTTAGGCTGAAAGTGCGACCAGGGGTGAGCCGTTCAGTGACGACGAGACGTGGTGATGACGACGCCGCGTATATGCTGTCCCGCGCTTCTGCGCCGCGACTATCGACGTTGAAGTAGAAGCCGTGCAGGTGCATGGGATGCACGGCAGCGCCTGCGTTGATGATGCGCAAGCGCACCGTGTCGCCGACCTGGTATGAGACTCGCTCGGTGTGCGGCCAGGACTTGCCGTTCATCACTATGCGAAAGGCGCGCGTGGAGCCGCCGGCACCGGCGGTGGAATCGCCCCACAAGCTCATGACGAACACGCGATCGGGTCGTGGATTGGCCCCGCGCGGATCCACGATGATGGCGCCGGACAGCTGTGTGCTGCGACTGCGACGCTGGTTGAGCTGCGGATTCGCGTTAGGTGCACCCCAGTAGTAATACGTGCCAGGGGCGTCGGCGACGAAGCGGACGTTGCGCACTTCGTTCGGCCTCACCTGAATCGTATCGGCCATCGTACTGCGCGCTGCGCCGCGTGAGTACAGGCCGTGTACCGTGAGCGTGTCGTTGCCCATCGCGTTGCGCACGAACGCCCGAATTTCCGTTCCTTCGACCACGCGAATGGCCGGTCCAGGGATCTGGAGCGGCTTCCCCTCCTCAGCGAACGCTTCAACCGCAATGGCGGGATCGGAGTCGGCGTCGGGGTGCCATTCGCCGACTCGCGCCTCGAGCCGAATCGTTAGGATCCCATTCGCGAGCGTGCCGGCGGGAGTCCGGTTGTCGTTGATGGCGATCTGCTCAGAGGTGCTGCGAGCCGCTGATGCAGCTGGATGCGGAAGTCGCGGGGAGGTAGCGCCAAACGCTAGGGCGGCGCCGAATGCCGTCAGTGCGATCTTTGCCATGTCGCCTTCTTGGGGGGAGCGTGAAAGCGGTAGATGTGCGCCTAAAGTATACTCATCCTGGGCACCCAAGTAATGAGCGCCCCAGCCCGCCGAGTCAGCCTCTTTTCGAGGGAAGTAAGATGGCCCGTATCAAACCGCTCGACTATGAAACCGCGCCGTCCGAGGCACGGGCCGCATACGAGGACCACGAGCGGCATCACGGTCGCATGACGAACATGAAGCGGACGTTGCTCCATTCGCTGCCGTCATTCCACGCGTTGATGGAGTGGTACACGCTGCGCGACACGGTACGTCCGTTTCTGGGCGATCGGGGCGCGACGATATTCTCGCACGCGATTTCGGCGGAGACCGATTGCCTCATCTGCTCCACCTTTTTTCGACGCATCCTGATCGACGCCGGCGAAGATCCTGACGAGCTCACCCTGGACCACCGCGAGCAGCTGCTAGTCGATTTCGGCCGCCAACTGGCCAAGGATCCCAAGGGCGTCGACGATTCATTATACGCGCGCCTGACGAGTCAATTCTCTCCCGACGAAATAGTGGCGCTTACCGCGTTCGGCAGCATCATGCTGGCGACGAACATCTTCAACGATGCGCTGCGCGTCGATCTCGACGGCTATCTGGAGCCGTATCGTCGTCAGGCCGGCGCGCGAGCGAGCGCCGAATAGTGGGCGAGTTCGACGGCAAGGTCGCATTCATTACAGGTGCGGCACACGGGCAGGGGCGCGCGACGGCGCTCGCGCTGGCACGCGAGGGAGCGCGCATCGCCGCCTTCGATGTCGCCAAGCAGCTGACCTATCCAGGCTACCAGCTAGGGACACCTAACGAGCTGGCGACGCTCGCCCGTGCGTGCCGCGAGCTTGGCTCGGAGTGCCTCACGTTCTCGGGTGATGTTCGGGACGACGTCGCCATAAGCGCTGCCGTGCCCGCGACCGTTCAGCAATTCGGTCGCATCGACGTTTTGTTCAACAACGCGGGGATCTGCGCCTACGGGCTGGCCCACGAGCTGACCGAGGACGCGTGGGACAGCATGATCGACATCAACCTGAAAGGAAGCTGGCTCGTGGCTCGGCGCATCATTCCCGTCATGATGCAGCAGCGCTCGGGCGTGATCATCAACAATGCGTCGATCGCGAGTTTCCGCGGGATGAACCGACTCAGTCACTATGCGGCGTCCAAATGGGGCCTCACGGGATTGACGAAATCCTGGGCGATCGAGCTGGCACCGTACAACATCCGCGTGAACTCGATTCATCCCACAGGCGTGAATACGCCGATGAACGACGGACTGGCAGAGCTCGAGGGCCTAACGCCGCGCGAAGTCGCTGAGCGATCTGCGGGCAATTTGCTTCCTGTGCCGTGGATCGAACCGGAGGACGTAGCGAACGCGGTGCTGTATCTCGCGTCCGATCGTGCGCGTTATGTGACCGGCGCGGCGTTTGTGATCGACGCCGGGCTTCTTACGCGCTGACCTGGGCTCCGCGAGCGATCGAGATCGTAAGATCAAGGGCAACTGCTGTTCGGATTTGGCAGACTTGGCGGAAGCTGCGGAGAAACCCTTAAGGGACTTAGAAAACGGTAGAAACGCGGTTGTGGGCCGAAATGGAAAAGCAGTCCCACTCTGAGGTTTGCCGCGCGTAGGTAACTCTGAACTTGTCTAAATGCCGATTTGTGAAAGTCCTCACTCGCCTTGGTTTCAACGACGAGTTTTTCATCGACCATCATGTCGAGCCGCTGAATACCAAGGACGTGACCTTTGTACGCGATCTGGAAGCTGACCTCACGTGCTACATTGTGGCCTCGCGATTTGAGCTCGTGCTCTAGTGCATTAGCATAGATCGTTTCGTAGAAACCGAAGCCGAGTTGGCTGTACACTTCGTAGAAGGCTCCGATGACAGAGTACGTGAGCCGTTCCTCGACGAGATGATGTTTTTGCATTCTGCATGGTAGTGCTGCCTGACGAAATCACATCACCGTTTCATTGCGCCCTTGGTCCTAACGCGACGAAGGAAAAAAGTCGCTGACGATCTATCCGGCCCATCCGTGTCATCCGAATAGTCTCTGGACGAATCAAGCGCACACGATGACCCAGGCCTAACGAGATGACGGTTGATCCGTATAGCGATGCCAAGATCGTCGAGTCGTGGCAGCGTAACGCCGCGCCATGGGCCGATGCCGTGCGTGAGCGGAAAATCGAAAGCCGCACCCTCGTCACTGACAGCGCAATCGTCGAGGCAGTGCTCAGCCGCTCGCCACAAACGGTCCTCGATATCGGCTGTGGCGAAGGGTGGTTGGCGCGTGTGCTCGCACAGCACGCAATCCGCGTCACTGGAGTCGATGTCGCTCCAGCGCTCATCGACGCCGCATCCAAGGCCGGTGGCGGCGACTTTCGCGTCGCTTCATATGAACTGATTGCGGCCGGCCGGCTCGAGTTGGCGCCCGTCGATGTTGTTGTCGCGAACTTTTCGCTCATCGGCAAAGAGTCAGTCGACAATCTGATGGCGGCCGTGCCTTCGATGCTCGCCCCGAGCGGCGCGCTCGTGATTCAAACGCTGCATCCGCTCGTCGCTACCGGTGACCTGCCTTACGTCGACGGCTGGCGGGATGGGTCGTGGACGGGCTTCGGCGCAGATTTCAGTGACCCCGCGCCTTGGTATTTCCGAACGCTGGAAACGTGGGTGACATTGCTGCGCGAAACGGCGCTCCGCCTCGTGGAAATGCGCGAACCATTACACCCGACGTCGCAAAAGCCCGCCTCGGTCATCTTTATCGCGCAAGTGACTGGCTAGGCTCCGCACGCCTTACTATCGTTGCCGACGTCATCGGTAGCGTCAACCTGAACGCTTGACGCTCGCCCTCATGCGGAGATCGGTCGGATGAAGCTCAGTTTCGTTAGGCGCGGCACGTTGGCGCTGGTACTCGCCGCCACCCCTGTTCTAACCCTGGCCCAAGGCACCGGAACGGTTCGTGGTCGAGTCACCGACGCTGCAGCCAATCGCGGAATCGGCGACGTGCAAGTGACCGTCTCGGGAACGCGCATCGGCGTAATGAGCGGTCAGGACGGAGCTTACACGCTGACGGCCGTGCCAGCCGGTTCGAGGACAATCACCGCTCGCAGACTCGGGTTTCAGCTGGCGACACAGACGGTGACAGTCCCCGCGTCTGGCACCGTAACGGTCGACTTCGCGATGAACCAGAGCGCGCTCAATCTGAGCGAAGTCGTCGTGACCGGTTCCGGCACACCGACCGAGAAACGGAGGATCGGAACGAGCGTCGCGTCCGTTGACTCCGCGGTCATCGGGCGCGCACAGGCGATCACGGTCGATCAAGCACTGCAAGGCAAGACGGCTGGCGCACAGATCACACAGAACTCCGGCGGGCCAGGTGGCGGTGGTGTGTCTGTACGACTCCGTGGCGTCAATTCTTTTATCGCAGGGTCCGATCCGCTCTACATCGTCGACGGCATAATCATCGACAACGGCTCGGCGCAATTGGCCGATCTCGGCGGCCGCTCGAATCCGCAAAACCGGCTGGCCGATCTCAACCCGGCCGACGTCGATCACATCGAAGTTATTCGCGGCGCCGCTGCGGCAGCGCTGTATGGTTCGCGGGCGAACAACGGCGTCGTGCAGATATTTACGAAGCGCGGCAACATAGGCCGGCCTCGATTCACCCTAACGTCCCGCTTTGGGATGAGCGAACTGCGAGAGCAGCAGCCGTTCAACTTCTATCCGTTCGACGCGGCGGGCCTGCCGATCAGCCGCTTCAATTATCAGGACGACATCTTCCATCGCGCGCCGGCGAGTGAGCACAATCTCACTGTAGAAGGCGGCACCGATCAAACGCGATACTATCTGAGCGGCACGTTCCTGGACGAGGATGGCATCCTCAGGTCCACGTCGTCGCGTCGTGCTGGCGGCCGAGTCAACCTGCAGCAGCAACTGAATCCGCGACTCATCGCCAATGTCACGGCGAATTACATCTCCACGAGTAATCAAGTACAGGCCTTCGGTGAGCAGAACGACTATGGGATCATGGGGTCGCTCTTCTTCGCGCCGACGCAGGTGGATTTCCGTCCCACCAACGGCATCTATCCCCTTCCGCCCTCGTTAGGTACGAATCCGCTGCTGGCGATCGCGCGCATCCGCAATCCGCAGCAGATCGATCGCTTCATCGGCTCGAGCAAGCTCACATGGACGCCGCTGACCGAGTTGCTGCTGGACTACACGATCGGCATCGACAACACGGGATTCGAGCAGCGTCAGTTCGTGCCGCGTGGCGCGGTGCTGGGCACCGCGCCGCTCGCCACCGGGCGCTCGCAGTCGGTCTTCCAGGCAACCCGAGTGATCAACCAGGACCTCGTCGCTGGCTACAGCTGGAAGCCGTTAGGCGATTTCGTGCTCAAGACGACGGGCGGACTGAATTACACGTCGCAGCAAGTGCGCACGACGAACGCCGTCGCGAACGGCCTGGCGCCCGTGGGCGAGCTCGTGAGCGCCGGTTCCGTCTTCGCGGCCGGGCAAAGCGAAGTCGAGTTGCGCACGCTCGGCTTCTACGCGCAGCAGGAAGTTGCCTGGCAGGAGCGGGTCTTTCTCACCGGCGCCGTGCGCTATGACGCGTCGTCGACGTTCGCCCCGTCGGAGCGCTGGCAGGCCTTCCCCAAGTTCTCGCTCTCGTACGTCGTGCGCGACAACGAACCGGGCATGCTGAACAACCTGCGCTTCCGCAGCGCGTTAGGCTGGGCCGGCAGTCAGCCCGGAATCGTGAACGCGTACTCGCAATTCATCTCCTTCGCCAACCTCCCGTTCGCCGGACGGCCGGGCTTCGTGAATGACATTACGTTCGGCAACCCGGCCTTACGCAACGAGCGCGCGCGCGAGTGGGAGGTCGGCGCCGAGGTCGGCGCGGTAGGCGGACGTGTGGGCGCCGAAGCGACGTACTACAACCGGCTCGTTTCCGACCTGCTGTTCTTCCGGCCGCTGGCCACGAGCACAGGTTTTTCCCGCCAGTTCGCGCCGATTGGCACGATGTCGAACAAGGGCCTCGAGCTGCTCGTGCGCACGACGAACATCGACAGACCGGACCTCGCCTGGTCGTCGACCGTGACGTACACCCGCAACAAGAACCTGGTCGAGAGCCTGCAGATTCAGGACTTCCAGTCCGCCGGCGGGTACCCGAACCGGATCCGCGCCGGGCTGCCCGCGGGCGTGTTCTACGGATCGTACGCGGCGCGCAATTGCCTGACAGGCGCTTTCTTGCGCGACTCGTTAGGGCGCTACCGCCGAAGTAATCAGACCGTCGATATGGGAACTACGCTCGCCGCTCGTCGGGCGATCAGCGGTGGAAACTGCAACGACTCTTTGAACGCGATCATCGGCGATCCGAACCCCAACTGGATGGGATCGCTGCTCAACGAGGTGACGATCGCCAACAAGCTGCGCGTGCGAATGCTCCTGGATGGCGTGTTCGGCAACGACGTGATGAACCTGTCGACGCGCGCGCAGAACGCGGGTATCGCGAGCAACTCCAAGGAGTTCGAGCGCGAGCTGTTGCCGTACGGAGATCCTCGCAAGCTTCCGCCAGGCTTCAACGCGCGCACCCAGGGAATTTTCGAGTACTGGATCGAAGATGGCACATTCATCAAGCTGCGCGAGCTCTCGGCGAGCTACCTGCTCGACTGGGAACCGATCCGTCGCGTGGTCCGCAGCGGCGTCGACCTAACGCTGTCGGGACGCAACCTATGGGTGTGGACCGACTACAGCGGGTACGACCCTGAGATCAATCTGTTCGGGACGAACGCCGGTGGCCTCGGGTCGGTACAGACGACGGCCGCTGACCGCGGGTTCGATTTCGGCGGCTACCCCATTCCGCGCGTGTGGTCGATCACCGCGCGCATCACCTTCTAACTGGCGGACACCGATGCGTGTTGTTAGGCAAAGCGCGGTGCTCGCCACCGCGGTACTCCTTGGGGCCTGCAGCCTCGACCTCCAGAATCCGAATTCACCGACAGAAGATCAGGTCACCACGAGCGTGGATGGCGTGATCGCGCTGGCCACGGGTCTGCAAGGCCGTTTCGCGACGTCGTATTTCAGCTTCGCGTACATGGCGGGACTCGTGACCGACGAATTCGCGTCGACGAGCGCCGCATTGATCTCCATCAGCGACGCCGAGCAAGGCGCGGTTCCTTCAGGCACGGCGATAGCGGATAACGTTTTCAATTCTATCTACCGTACGATTCGTACGGCCAACGACTTGCTCACGGGGTCCAACGCACTCGCGTCCGCGATCGACCCCGGAACACGTAGCGGCCTACGCGCGCTCGCCTTTGCGCTCAAGGGTGAGGCGTTAGGCGAAGCGCTGCAATCGTATCAAAAACTGCCGATCAACACATTCGGCGTCACGTCGCCAACATACACGACGCGCACCGAAGCGCTGACGTATGTGCGCGCGTTGTTGGACTCGGCGGCCGCCGAGCTGACCGCGACAGCGCCCAGCACGTTCTTTACGAGCAGCATTCTGACGCCGGGCGTCAATCTTCCGAACGTGATTCAGTTGTTCCGTGCTCGTTACGCGCGCGTGGCGCGTGACGACGCCGGCGCGCTCGCGGCAGCGAACCTGGTGGGCCGGAGTGGCCCCTCGGCGCTCTCGACGCTCAGCTTCCCCGCCCCGGCCGTGAATCCGTATGCGGCAGTCACGGGCGGTCCCAACGGCATCGCGCCGAGGCGTCAGTGGCGCCTGTCGATGCTGCCGCAAGACCAACGCTTCGTGTACTTCGTCACGCCGTCGACGACGGTCAGCGGCCGCGTCGGCGCGCTGCTCGATCCGTGGAATCGTTATGCAAATCCGCAGTCGCCCCTTCCTGTCTATTTTCCCGACGAGGCACTTCTGATCAAAGCCGAAGCGCTGGCGAATCAAAGCCAACTCGCCGCGGCGCAGGCAGTACTCGACTCGGTTCGCACTGACTGCACTGGCGGCCGCGGCATCGACGATCCCAAAGCGTGCCTTCCTCCCCTTGGTGGCCAACAGACGCAATCCCAATTGCTTGTCGAGATCTACCTCCAGCGGCGCTACGAGTTGTTCGGCACAGGCCAGCGTTGGGAAGATTCGCGCCGGCGCAACCTCGTGCGCGGACCCGCGGCAGCGCCTGCCGTGCCGAGTGACGGCCAGCGCTGCTGGCTCCCCTACGCAGTTGGCGACCGCAACGCGAATCCTAACGCGACGTTCTCGGCGCTCCCCGATCCCACGGAGCCGTCCGCCTTTCCGTCGGGGTGCGCGTTATGAGAGCACGTACGAGCTTCGCTATTCTCGCAGCGTTAGGCTTCCTCGCTGCCTGTGGGACGAAGGACGCCCCCGGACCGCTGCAACCGTCCGGTCCGCAAGGCCGCGTTAGGTTGGTCAACCTCATCACGGATGTGACTCGCGGGCGGATCAACGCGAGTCTCGAGGGCGTGCCCTTTGCCGTAGATCTCACGTACACGCTGAGCGCACCAGCTACACTTCCAGCACCCTCCACCGCTCCGTACGCCGCTGTGCTCGCGGGCAATCGCGCGTTTGTCCTCAAGCGCACAGCAGATACCAGCATCACGGTCGCCACAATCAATTTCACGGTTGCCGACGGCGAAGATCGCACTGTGTACGCGATCGGCGGGACCGGAAACTCGAACGTCACGGGCTTCGTCACGACTGATCAGAATCCGGCTGCCGCATCCAATCAGACGCGAGTTCGCGTCGTGAACATGAGCCCGACCGCCGGCTCTATCGACGTGTTCATCACGGCAGCTGGCGCAGACCTCGCGACCGCAACGCCGACTTTTACCGCCATGGCATACCAGGCAGCTTCGGCGTATGTGACCGTGACACCCGGTACGGTTCAGTTCCGAGCGGTACCAGCGGGAACCGCCGCGGCGAACCGCGCCGCCAACGTGATTATCAACTTGGCGAGCACCGCGCTGCTGGGTGGGACCGGGCGCACCTTCGTGACGGCGGACAACAACGTTGGGGGAAGTCCGCTCCGCGCATTTGTCCTGGGCGACCGTTAGGCACCGCGCCCGCTCTCGCCGTTGAGGCAGCGGCGCCAGCCAGCGACTGGCGCCGCGCTTTCTTTTAGTCGTCTTCGTCCGGTTCGTCGAGCAGACGTCGTGCGCGCTCCACCACGCGCTCGAAATCGCCACGGTTGGCCGCCGCTCCGATTCCCCTCAGCTGCTGCGCGACTTCATGCGCATCTCGCTGCGCCTCGTTCGATCCGACGTTGTCCAAGCGATCCAAAATCCATTTGAGAATTGCCAAGTCACTCGCGATCCCTGCCTTGTCGCGGGCTTTCGCGTCGATGACGAGTTGTCGGAGCCAGAGATCGAGCCGCTCCACGTCTATCTCGACGCGCGAGCGGAACTGGAGCTCGAGGTCCAGCCCGACGCGCAGCACGTCAACGGCCGCCTGACGCGTCTCACCAATACGTTGCTGGCTCACCGACTGAGTAACATCCGTGAGCGCGGCGGTCATCAGCGGCTCGAGCAGTGGTGGAACTTGCTTCGTTTTTTGACGGCCCCACGCCGCGTTCATCCCGCTCGCGAGTTGAAGTGCCGCACCCCAGTCGTGCTTCGCCGCCAGCTGAAAGAGACGCCGCGCGCCACTCGTTAGGGTGCGCAGATCGGCCGGCGTCCCACCTGATAAAGCGTCGGTGGGAACGGCCAACGCCAACGCCTCGAAGTCCGGGAACGCGCCCGAGCGGAATTCGCCATAACCTGGCGCGAAGACCTTCTTCTCCAGACTGCCGTCCATGTGCATCTCTTGCATCGTCACCGCACCGGTGACCGGTCCGCGCGGGCCTTGGACGGTTTGACCGACGATTTGTACTGTCACTTCTTCGAACACAATTGGAAAAGCGTTTTCAGTACGAAAGACCTCGCCCACCCGAGGGTTCGCCGCCATGATCA
This sequence comes from Gemmatimonadaceae bacterium, assembly GCA_036003845.1. Lineage (GTDB taxonomy): Bacteria > Gemmatimonadota > Gemmatimonadetes > Gemmatimonadales > Gemmatimonadaceae > DASYRX01. The sequence goes on from DASYRX010000355.1 coordinate 29,714, forward strand.
TCGCTGCCGGGCCGTCCTTGCACGCAAGCCACGTCCCTTCAGTGTCGGCGATCTCACCGTCTTCGTAGTTGAAAACGTCCTCGCCGAAGTACCACACGGAACCGTCGTCAGACTGGGCGTAGCGATCGAGCGCGTACTCGTGGATTCGTCGACCGACATACGCGACGAACTGCGATGCTAGCGTTTCGACCGACCCAGTCCCTATGCGGACACGCAATGTCTTCGGCATGAGCGTCGTCTCGATGCGCTGCGGCTCGCCATCAGCAGCACCAACCAAAATCGCTTGACTGAGATTGCTGATCGGGAAGAGCGGGTTCGTGACGCTTGTGGGACGCGAAAACACCGGCGTGAAGAGGTCGATGCGCTTACTCGGCGGAGCGATGGGGAGCGGTATCTGGTCGTCAGGCGTGGGCGGTTTGCAACTCGAACTGCGCAAATTCACGCTCCGCTCACTCGCGAGTTGCGTCGTTGGAACGGTCGGCGTGCTTTGATCGCCGCAAGCGGTGGACAATGCCGCCGAGGCCAGCATCATGGCGCGAGAGAATGCGTGACGTCTCATAAGGGGCTCCGTTGTCGATGCCAACGCCACTGCCACGGCCGATCATAGACGCCGATGGCAGCAAACGTCTTTCGCCATTGGAGCAGACGTGACGCCGACATGTGACAGATCAGCCGGGCCCGGTACGCGATTGTCCTGCGAAACGCCTAACAACATCAGTAGACATTCGTCGCCATTGCGGCGACGCTGGAGGGACGTACTGTTACATGAACGCAGCTGAAACGCTTACTTGATCCCTGGCGAGGCGCATGAATCGCAAGCTCGCGGTCGCTGCCATGCTGATGTCTCTCAGCGGTGCGGCTGCATACGCGCAAGGACCGGCGTACCATGTTGCGCGGCGCGTGAAAATCGGCGGCGACGGGGGCTTTGATTACGTCACAGCCGACCCGGCGAGCCGACGCGTCTTTCTCACGCATGCGACAGTTGTTGTGGTCTACGACCTCGCCAAGGACACTGTCGCCGGGATTATCCCGAACACGCCTGGTGTGCACGGCGTCGCGCTCGCCCCTGATCTCAACCGGGGCTTCACGTCCAATGGACGAGACGCCTCCGTCACGATCTTCGACTACAAGACGCTCGCAGTCATCAAGAAGCTGCAGATCCCTGGCGCCAACCCAGACCCGATCATCTACGATAGCCTAACGAAGCGCGTATTCACGTTGAATCATGGCACGCACGATGCGACGGTGATCGATGCGGTGAATGGCAGCGTGATTGGCAGCATACCAAACATGGGGACGCCCGAAACCGCTGTCACTGACGGAAAGGGCACGATGTGGGTCAATCTCGAGGACTCACACGAAATCGTGAAGGTGGATACAAGAACCATGAAAGAGACGGGCCGCTTTTCTATTTCGCCTTGCGAGATTCCAACAGGCCTCGCGATCGATCGTGAGAATCGCGTTCTGTTTTCCGCGTGCCGCAGCAAACACATGGGCGTCATCGACGCCGACAAAGGCTCGCTCATCACGACGCTGCCGATCTGCGAAGGGACGGATGCTGCCGCCTTCGATGCACAAACCAAGCTGGCATTCGCGTCTTGCAGCGATGGATCGCTCACAATTGTGCAGCAGGTAGGCCGTTCCGATTACAAGGTGGTACAGACCGTGCAAACGCAGCGCGGCTCGCGGACGATGGCGCTCGATCCCATCACGCACACCGTGTATCAGGCCGCCGTCGAATACGGCCCTCCTGCTGCGCCGCAGACACCGGGTGGTCCTCCGGGTCGAGCACCGATCATTCCGGGCTCGTTCTCGCTGTTGATCGTACAACCATAAGAACTGACTGCATGCGTGAACGAAAGCGGCGCAGCGTCTGCGTCAGTGGCGCGGGGTGCGTCATCATCGTAGCGGCGCTGGGCGGCGTTCTGGGCAGCACGGCAGCAGACGCGCAGCCGTTGTCACGCGCACAGGCAATCGAGGTCGCACTTGCGCGTGGGCCACGCCTCGCGGTTGCCCGAGCCGACACCGTGGCTGCGTTCGCGCAGCTGATAACCGCCCGCGCTCTTCCAAACCCCACGTTAGGCGCGACCTATACGAAGGACCCACCACAGTACCACATCATCGCGGGTCTTCCACTCGATTTCGGCACGATCCGATCGGCCCGAGTACATGCGGCCGAGTCGGGGCGGATCGCGTCCAACCTGCGCTTTCGCTACGATCGCGCATTGCTGGTGTTCGATACCGACACGACGTACACCCGTGCGCTCGCGGCCCAGGCGCACGCAGCGCTCTCGCGCCGAAACGCGCAGGATGCAGACAGTTTGCGACGCATCGCCCAGTTGCGGCGCGACGCGGGCGACGCGAGCGAGTTGGACGTGCAGCTCGCGACGGTGAATGCTGGTCAGCAACTCAATATCGCCGTCTCCGACTCTCTCACATTGCAGGCGACGCTCCTCGACCTTCAGACCATTCTGGGGATGCCGACGAGCGGCATCGTAGTAACGCTGTCCGATTCGCTCGCAGCGCCACCTAACGATGGCTCCAGCGCGGACGGCGCAACGCTGCCGCTCAGAGTCGCGGCTGCCGAGGCTTCACTGACGGCAGCTGAGTTCAGTCGTCGCGTCCAGCACCGGAGCGTTTGGATGCTGCCGAGCATCGAAGGAGGCGTTGAATTCGGCGAGCCGGGCGAGCGGAGCAGTCGGACGCTTCTTCCCACATTTGGCGTTTCCTTCCCGCTGCCGTTTCTCAACCGCAATCGCGGTCCGATCCTCGCAGCTGACGCCGAGCGCGACCGCGCTCGCGCCGAGCTCGAGCTGGCCCGGCTCGAGAGTCGCTCGCTGATCACGCGCGCGTTGCGCGAACGCGAGGTGACGTTCGGCAAGGTTGCGCGCGATCGGGCGCTCGTTGAAAGCGCCAATCGTGTCGTGATTATGTCGATCCGCGCCTACCAGGAAGGGGCGTCGCCGCTCGCAAACGTGCTCGAAGCGCAGCGAACGGCGCGAGAAGTGATCGCGCAGTACATCGACGACTTGGCGGCGGCCTGGATCGCCACGTCGGCCGTTAGGCTCTACACCCTCACCTCTTCAGCCAACCCGTGATGCGCCAGCGTGTACTATCCGCGATGTACCGGCTCTCCGCAGGTATCGCGTTAGGCGTGCTCTGCGCATGCCACGGCGGCGGAGACGAGGGTGAGGATATGCCCGCGACGGTGTCCGTCCGCACCGTCGTCGTCCAACCGCAGCCGTTCATCGAAACGATCGATGCCATTGGCGACGTGCAGGCACGAGCGGGACACCTCGCCGCCTTGAGCGCACCGGCTCCGACGCGCGTGACACGCGTATACGTAGCGCCGGGACAGCGCGTGCGCAGAGGGACGCTCCTGGTGCAGCTCGAGGCAACAGTCTTCGACGCGAGCGTGCGGAGCGCAGAAGCTGCTCTCGAGGCTGCGCAGCGCGGTTATGAACGCGTGCAACGGCTCGTCGACGCAGGGGTGTCGCCGCGCAAGGACCTGGACCAGGCGGCCGCCGAGCTCGCACAAGCCCGCGCCAATCTCGTGAGCGCGCAGCGTTCGCGAGATCTCGCAACGCTGCGATCACCGATCGATGGTGTCGTCACGAAGGTGGATGCATTGCTCGGCGCTTCCGTGGACGTGAACCAGGTTCTCGTCGAAGTCGCAGATCCAACATCGGTTGACGTTGTGCTGGAAATGACGCCCGCCAACGCCGCGCACCTGCGAGTCGGTGCCCCTGCGGTGCTGCGCAGCGGCGAAGGCGCCGCGGACACTCTCGGTCCGGGACGCATCGCCGATATCGGCGTGGTCGTCGACTCGGCGACGCGCAGCGTCGGGATCCGCGTTCGCCCCGGTGTGTTGCGGCGTCCGTTGCGTATCGGCGAAACCGTGGCAGCCCAGGTCACCGTCGCGACGCACGCCGGCGCGATCGTCGTGCCTAACGAAGCTCTCGTCCCCGCTGGAGAGGGATTCAAGGTATTCGTCGTCGACTCGGCGAACGTCGCGCACGAACGCGACGTGACGGTGGGAGGGCGCGCGGGCGCGCTCGTATGGATTCTGCACGGACTCACGGCTGGCGAGCGCGTGGTGACGTACGGTGCCTACGGCGTGGCCGACAGTTCCAAGGTGCAGCCAGGGAAGACGTGAGCGCACGCGTTGGGCTATTCGATCTGCTCGCCACTCAACGGCGTTTCGCCTACCTCGCCGTTGGGTTGCTGAGCGCAGCCGGCATCTGGACAGCGTTCCGCCTGCCGTCGGCGATCTATCCGGAGCTGACCTTCCCGCGTATCACGATCGTGGCGCAGGGCTCCTCGTTAGGGGCCCGTCAGGTCGTGTTCAGTATCACGCGGCCGATCGAGGAAGCTGTCAGTATCGTGCCCGGCGTCATGAAGGTGCGCTCGCGCACGATCCGCGGGGCCACACAGATCAATATGACGTTCGCGTCAGGCACGGACATGCAGTACGCGCTGCAGCTCGTGCAGGAGCGCGTCAATGAAGTCCGCGGCGATCTCCCGAGTGGCGTCGACATGATTGTCGACCGCCTAACGCCGTCTCTGTTCCCCATCGTATCGTACAACCTCGCCGGCGGCGAGCCCGCAGCCCTGTACGACGTGGCCCGGTATCAAATCAAACCCGTCATTTCGCGCGTCCCCGGAGTCGGCCGCGTCGATGTTGAAGGCAGCGACATCCACGAAATTGAAGTGGCCGCCGACGCCACGCGGCTGGATCAACAAGGCCTCACATACGACGATCTCGCGCAGGCGATCGGGCGTTCCACCAGCGTCGGCGCCGTCGGCCGGCTGCCGCGCGATTACAAACAGTATCTCATCGTATCGGCGCACGAGGCGCATTCGGTCGACGACATAGCCAACGTCGTCGTGGCGCACGGCCTGCGCGTGCGCGATTTGGCGAGCGTGACGCTTGGCGTCGAGGACCATGTTCGCATCATCAGTGGCGACGGCAAGCCAGTCGCACAGCTGAACATCACGCGCCAGATCGGCGGCAGCACCGTTGCTGTCGCTGACTCCGTCGCTGGCGTTGTGCGCGCGTTAGGTCCGACGCTGCCTGCCGGCATGTTCCTCAAGCCCGTGTACGACCAGTCGATTCTTGTGCGCGAAGCGGTGCGATCAGTGCGTGACGCGATGCTCATCGGCGCGCTGCTGGCTGTGCTGGTGTTGTTGGTCTTCTTGCGTCACGCGCGCATCACCGCAATCAGCGCGTCCGCGATTCCGCTGACGCTCGCCATGTCCGTGTTCGTCATGCGCTTCGCTGGTCAGACGTTCAACCTCATGACCCTCGGCGCGATGGCGATCGCGATCGGACTGGTGATCGACGACGCCGTCGTCATCACGGAGAACATCGTCCGGCATCTGCACCTAACGCCGGACCGCGGAAAGGCCGTGCGCGACGCTGTGCAGGAGATCATCTGGCCCGTCACAACGTCGACGCTCACCACAGTCGTCGTCTTCCTGCCGTTGCGTCTGTTGCAGGGCGTCGTGGGACAGTTCTTCGCCGCCCTGTCGATCACGCTGACGATTGCAGTCTTGATGTCGCTCGTCCTCGCCCTAACGATCATTCCGCTACTCAGCGACCAGTTCCTCACCCGCGAGGACGCCGAGACAGTGGATGAAACGTCTCCAGCGAAGCGAGCAACGTTCCTTCAGCGCATCGGCCAGCGACTCGATTCACTTTCCGAGAAATACGAGCGTTCTCTCGCGGGAGTGTTGCATCACGTGCGCTGGATGCTCGTGGGCGCCGCCGTCCTCGTCCTCGCCGGCGTGCTCGCACAGCGCGTGGTGGGCACTGGCTTCCTCCCCGACATGGATGAGGGAGCGTTCGTACTGGACTATTGGACGCCAGGCGGCACCGCCCTCACGGAGACGGATCGACAACTGCACATCGTCGAAAAGATTCTGGACGACACACCCGAGATATCAGGGACGTCGCGGCGCACCGGTGCGGAGCTCGGGCTCTTCGCGACGGCACAGAACACCGGTGACATCGTCGCCCGTCTCAAAGCGCCGAGCCGACGCGCTCGCTCGGTCTTCGAGGTGATCGACGATGTTCGCGTTAGGATCGAAAGCGCGTTGCCTCGACTCCGCATCGAGTTCGTGCAGATCCTCACCGACGTGATCAACGATCTCGCCGGCGTCGAGAATCCGGTGGAGATCAAGCTCTTCGGCCCCGACCTGGAGAAGCTCGAGGCCTACGGCACAGCACTCGGAGAGAAGCTCGAATCCGTCGATGGGCTCGAGGACCTTTTCAATGGTGTAAGCGAGCCGGGAGCCGAGTTGCTGATGCACGTGAAAACGGCGGAAGCCAACCGGATCGGGCTCACGCCGCAAGACGTGGGAGACGCGGTCAGCGGTGCGTTGCTAGGCGTGAACGCTGCCGAGGTGCGGCTGGATGATCGGTCGATCAACGTGCGCGTCCGCGCACCGGATTCAGTCCGCTTCAATCCCATGCTGCTCGGTGCTCTCCCTATCCAGGCGCCAGGAAGTCACGAGGCAGTGCCGCTGGCATCACTCGCGACGTTCGAGCCAGTGGAGACGCGCGCCGAGCTGCTGCGAGAGAATCAACAACAGATGATCGCCGTGACGGCGGACGTCAGCGAGCGCGCGTTAGGCGACATCATGGGTGACGTCCGGCAGGTGCTGGCGGATAATCCTCCACCGAGCGGCATCCGTTGGGAGCTCGGCGGGCTGTACGCGTCGCAGCAACAAGCCTTTCGCTCCCTCCTCCTCGTGCTCGCGCTGGCAGCCGCCAGCGTGGTGGCCGTGATGGTGGTCCAGTTCCAGTCGTTCGTAGAACCGCTCGTGGTGCTGTTGGCAGCGCCGCTGTCGTTCGTTGGGGCGCTGATCCTGCTTCTGCTCACGGGCACGCCGCTCAACGTGGCGTCGTTCATGGGTCTCATCCTGCTGGTGGGTCTGATCGTCAAGAACGGAATCATCCTCCTCGATTTCACACGCCGCCGGATGCTCAAGGATGGAGTGACGCTGGAAGAGGCGATTCGAGACGCGGCACGCGTCCGGCTGCGGCCCATTTTGATGACGACGCTGTGCACGTTGTTCGGCCTATTGCCGCTCGCGCTCGGGTTAGGGGCGGGGAGCGAGCTGCAGCGTCCCCTCGCCCTGGCGGTGATCGGCGGACTGGCCCTATCGACGCCGATCACGCTGTACATGGTGCCGACGTTGCTCGTGGCGATTCGCGGCCGCGACTATCGTTTGCGAAAAGCCTAACGAGGGAACACTTCGGGTCGCTGCGTTATTCAGGCTTTCTGCCGAAGACGATGTACTGACCTCCCAACGGGACACGCGAGAGCCTGCGTTCGAACGCACGCAACCAGGCCAGCGCACGCGGGAAGAAGAACAGGAACTCCGTGCTTACGATTTCGAAACCGCCGGCGCGCAGCATGCGCCGCGCTGCCGGTGGCGAGATCGGTATGGCGTCCCGATCGAACGGGATGCGCCGCATCACATAGCGCGTCCCTGGGTTCCACGGGTTGTTCTCACAGCACGCGAACACTCCACCTGGTACCAGCGCATCGTGGACGTACCTGATGGCGCTTGGCCGTTCCGACGGGGGTATGTGATGGAAGACGCCATTGCAGTACACGAGATCCACTTTCTCGCGCGGCTCGTACTCAGTCACCACGTCGAAGTGTGCGCGTGCTGACTCTCTCGCGCTTTGCGCAACACGAACTGACTCGACCGACGAGTCGACGCCGATGAGCGTGCAATCTTCCCAAGCGTCGAGCAGCAATGGCGTCGTGGACCCCGTGCCGCACCCGTAGTCCATGACGGAATTCGGCTCGAGGCCCAGACTGCCTACTATCGCGCTTATGCGATCCACGCGGCCGCGCGCAAAGTATTCCTTGTCTTCGCCTGTCGCCGAGAGGCCGGCATCGAGCGCGGCGTCATAATTCTCCGCATAGGCATCGAAGCCTGCTGCGTCCTGTAACGCCGCCTGGTGAGGCATCTGGCGTCTCACAGCGCGGGAGTATCCCTGACGAAGCGCCGGCGAAACGTCAGCACGGCGAGAGCGCGCGCCAATACGGAGAACGAGATGCACTGGATGCCTAACAAAACGAGCAGGCCGCCAACGAGGATGTAGATCCAGTGCGCCGTGACGTGCCCAGTCGTTAGGTACGAACGAAGCGAAGGCGCGTTGATCCCGACGCCCACTGCGAACAAGAGCACGCCCCAAGCCATGAGCTGCCGCGACACGAGCCCATTGAGCAAATGTCGGAGCCTGCCGGCAGGCTGGAACTCTTCGTGGATCAGCGATACGGCCTGCTGCGCGAGTAAGCCGACGAGAATGAGGTTCACACCCGCGGTGATTGCCACCACCACAGCAGACAGACGATAGAACATCCATTCCTGGATGTTGCGCTCGCTGATGTAGTGCACGAGTGGTGAGAGGCCGTAGACAAGTGCGAGCAAGAGCAGCACGGCGCCGGCGACGCCGAAGAAGCGCAGCGGACGATAACTGAGGGCCGTTTCCAGGATGATCTTGAGGAAGCGGATGCCGTCACGCGCGACGCTCAACTTCGATTCGCCGACTCGCTCCGAGTAGCGCATCGGCACCTCGACGATGCTGAGCGCCGGATCGAAGAGCGCGATGCTGCTCATGGCAGGCGTGAAGTGCATACCGTCGGGGAGCGGATACAGGCGACGAAGCGCCGATCGTCGCATAACGCGCATCCCGCTCGCGCTGTCTGTGACGCTTTGCGCGCCTGACACTCTGAGCAGTCCCGCGTAAAGCCGATTGCCGAGTCGGCGGATGCGTGGCATCTCACTTCCTGGACCCAAGCGCGCACCGATCGCCACGTCGGCGTCGTGCTCTTCGAGGGCGCGACAAAGATCGCCGAAGAAGAGTGGATCACACGTGCCGTCGGCATCAAGGAAGGCGAGCAGATCGCCAGCGGCGTTATTGAATCCAAGCTTGATCGCCGCGCCATAGCCGCGATTCTTCTCGTACGCAATGAGTCGTATCTCGTCGTACCCTCGCGCGATGTCGGCGGTGCGATCGCTCGAGCCGTCGCTGACGACGATGATGTCGACGGCTGAAAGGTTCGCCGCTCTGCAAATGCTCTCGCGCGCTGCCAGCGTCCGCTCAATGATGGCCGCGATCGCGTCTTCCTCGTTATAAGCCGGAATGACTACTGATAACGCAGGGCGACGTTGCGTGCGTTCGTATTCAGGCGATATGTGAGTCGCGTTAGGTGCTATGGTCGTCATCTTTGTAACAGCTCGGATGTTGTTGGCTCAGCGGTGGGACGCAACGGCGAGTGCGTCGAATCGGTGTCGACGTCGAGCCGCCACGCGACGCGGTCGCGAAAGTGTTGGATGAGCAAACTGTCTTTGGTTGGGCTCAGCGATCGCGCCCAAATCACCGGCGCCGTGGTGAAATTCGCGCGATTGTGCACCCACTCGTTATGGAAGCTGTGTTTGGGGCCATAGCTCACGATGACGAGGTGGCGACCACCCTGTCGCTCGAGCGCACGCTCGATCGAATAACGTTGCACGGGCCACTGCGAAGGTCGCCGTGTTCGGGCTGCGTACGAGTTCAGCGTCGTCACGATTGCGTTGGCCGCTGTCGTGGCGAACACCAGCCACAGGATGCAGAGCCCGATGCGACGCGGCTTCAGCAAAGCGAGGCGCCTGGCCCCGTTTGTCAGGAGAATCGCCCAGGGTGCGATTACGGGCGCGATGTAGTGCGGCCAATACCACGTTACTAGAAAGGAACCGGCCAGCACGAGCCCCGTCCCAGCCAATGGCATCGCAAGCCTACGCCATGCATTTCCGATCACGCCAAGGAGAGCGAGGACGAGAATCATTCCTGGAGCCAGAAAGCGATGGATCCGAATGACCCGACCGACCTGCGCGCGAAGGAACATCAACGGTGTGTTCATGCTTCGTTGCGCCACGGGATCGGCGTAGAAGCGGCGCATCTCGCGATTCGCGTAATCGATCGTCCGTACGGCGCTACGCGGCGCGAAAACGAACAAAGGGACACTGCCGTATTGCGCTTCGTACTCCGCGTACGGCATGCGCAGCGGGTTGCCGGTTACTCGCGCGTTGTAGTAGAGCGCGAATCCGCCGATGGCGGCGATCACGACAGCCAACGGCGCGAAAACATGCGTCATGCGCCAGGCACTCGTGGAGCTCCGATCGCGCAGGAGCCAGGCGCCGACGCTCACGATAGGCGGAATTGAAACGAGCAAGCCTTCGAAAGGCCTGCTGAGCGCCAGTATGCCCAGGCCTAACGCAAACAGAATGGCCGAAAGGGCGCTTGGGGTACGCGTTAGGCGACGCGCGGCGCCGTACACTAGTGCTGCGCCGATCGCGGCGACTGTCCCGCCCCAGAAGGTCGCGAGCCAGTAGCCGTCGCGAATGCTGCCGGCGAGCAACAGCGTGATCAGAACGCTTCCCCACACCGCCCAGCTGGTTCGGAACCAGGCGCGCAGCATCCATGTCAACGTCGCCGCGAGGAGACCAGCGCTGAGCCAGACGCCGACGATCGGCGATCCTGTGAGAACCTGGCCGAGGGCGAGCATGAGCCCTTGCGCGGGCGGGTACTTCGAGGCGTACGACGGCCTCACGAGCACGTGAAACGTTTCGAAGTGCTCAGCGAGCGGCGGTGCCGGATTTGTTAGGCGGCCGTGAGCAAATGTGTCGGCCGCGAGCAGGAAGCTCGACTCATCGTGTATTGTGGGCAGCGCCGGCCACCCGCGACTCAGCGTCAACATGGCAGCACAGAAGAAGCCGAACAGCCCTGTGTACACGAGCGGTGCGACCCGCGATGCGAGCACGCGTTCAATCCGGCCACGCGCGCGCTGTCTTACCCGTTCGGCATTCACTGATTAATGGAGGGGTACGTGACTTGGTCTCGGCGACGAAAACCGTCACGCAGAAAGCGAGCCGAAGTTCTTAGTCGGTCACCTTTCTTTCCAAGAACGCGGCGTGCTGTGTCGCGGGACACACTCTCCCTATCTGTCCCGGTGCCCTCACGTTAGGCGAGCTCATGTGTGAGAGTCGGCTGTCTTTCGCGGGCGCTTCGCCGCAATAACGAAGCGGGATCGTTTTGCTGGCCCTAACGAGAGCCGTGATACTTCGTACCGGCTGGGGCTGGTGTCGGTGTCGGCGCAGTCCAGCGGCCCGATTCGACATCGAACCAGCGCTGCTCGAGCCGACGGCTGTACGCTTTCGCGATGTCATCACCCTGCGGCCGCGAACGCACTTCGTCCATCAGCAAGCCTGCGTACGCCCTGGTCGCCACACCTGTGAGCTTGCGGATGCCACGATAGGCCAGGAACAGATCGTCGGCTGTGAATGTCACGGTTTGATCGGCGTAATTGACTCCCGGGATGCTATCCATGAGCGCGAGGCTCGCTGGCGGATACGCGTGCAGCGCTGCCGTGATCGGCCTGGAGATGCGCATCGCTTTGGTCTTTCCCTCGCGCAGATTGTGCACGGCTCGTTCGGCCTTGGCACGCAGCTCGGCGCGCGCTTCGTCCAGCGGCCGCAACTCCACACTGTCCGCCGCGAGCGCTTTCTTCACAGTGACGAACTCGATCCACGGCATCGTCTCGAGATCGCGCGCCAGGCGATCGTCGCCGGACCCGA
>DASYRX010000356.1:0-9565 GCA_036003845.1 Gemmatimonadaceae bacterium
GCACACCGGTGTTGAGCCCCTGTCCCCCGATCGGCGAATGCACGTGAGCGGCGTCGCCGGCCAGAAGGACGCGTCCTTTGCGGTATGTCGCGGCCTGCCGAGTCATGTCAGTGAACCTGGAGATCCAGGTCGGACTGTGGACCCCGTAGTCGGTCCCGCACACGGTGATGAGCGCCTCGCTGAGATCACGCAGAGTCGGTTCATCGGTGCGTCCGACCTGTGCTTCGGTAACCATGACCCCGATCGGCCCGACATCCTTGAAAATGATCTCGCCGTTCTTGATCTCGAACTCCCTTCTGCCGAAGGCATGGGTGCCGGCGGCGGTGCGGTGGATGCCCATCGGCGGCTTCTCGGTCATCTCCACTTCGGCGAGGATGTTGCTCGTTGTCGGATCCCACCCGGGGAAATCGATGCCGGCAGCTTTGCGAACGAAACTGCGTCCTCCATCGCACCCAACGAGATACTGCGCCCTCAAACGTTGGCCGTCGGACAGCTCGACGTCGACGCCGCCTTCGTCCTGAACGAAACCGGTGACTTCGCGGCCGTAGCGGATCGGCACCTTCAGCTCGGCGACCCACTCGGCCATGATGCGCTCGATGTGGTTCTGCCACAGGGCGAGGCCGTAGTTGTGCCGAGTGGGGAAATCGCTGATGTCCAAGCGAGTCACGGCGAATCCCGTGACCTGAGCCACCTGTCCTTCCGCCAGGAACCGATCGGCGACTCCGCGCTGGTCGAACACCTCGATCGTGCGTGAGGACAGGCCTCCGGCGCGCCGGCCCACGAGCTCCTGCGTAGCGCGCCGCTCGACAATCGCGACGTCGACGCCCGCCAACGCCAATTCGCCTGCCAACATCAGCCCCGTCGGGCCGCCGCCGGCGATCAGCACCGCATGTTCGGTCATCGCAACTCCTGGTTCAGAAAGAGCGCGAAGTTTGAACTTGCACGGGGGCCTTGCTGCAAGTCTTGGGGTGCGTGATAATGTCAGTCAGCGCACTAGTAAGACGATGCTAAACTGGCTCCTGGTGCGTTCTCCGTCGGCGGCAACTCACGCGCGTCGAGCCGACGCCAAACGGCTTCGCGAGCTCGAGCCGGGGCCGCGCGTCCTCTCGTTCGCTGCGTATGCGTAAGACAATCATATGGTCGTGCGCGCTGCTTCTTTCGGCTCATCCCTTGGCGGCGCAAGGGCTCCCTGCCGATTCGCTCTTTGACCGTCTGGTCGGCCACTGGGTACTTCGCGGCACGATTGCCCGCCAACAGACTGTCCACGATGTGACGTTCGAGTGGCTGCTGGGCCGTGAGTACGTTCAGATGCACGAAGTATCTCGCGAGCGAGCGCCGAATGGCGCTCCTGCTTATGAAGCGGTGGTGCTCTTCGGTCGCGATCCAAAGACCGGTGCGTACGCCTGCCTGTGGATGGATAACACGGCGGCCGCGGCCTTTCCTCCTGAGGGCACTGGCCGCGGTTCCGTCGCCGGTGATTCCATTCCCTTCCTCTTCCATTACACGGCGACCACGAGCTTTCACACGACCTTCGTCTACGATCGTGCGATGGACTCATGGCAGTGGCACATGGACAACGACAGCGCCGGCGTGCGCAGACCGTTTGCACGGGTCGCCCTGACGCGGCGGTAGGCGCGCCGCTTACCACCTAACGAGCAATTGCTGCAGACGCCGAGGACTCGTTAGGCTGAACATCGGAGCCATCTAGCAATGCCTGATCGACTCCTCGGTCTCGGTCTCCTTGTCGGCTTCTGGATTCCTCCCGCGATGGCTGGTCGCGCGGCGGCAGAATTCGCTCATCGCCGCAGAACTCGTGTCCGCCCCGCACTGATGTACGCTGGGCTGACCACCTTCGTCGTCGGGTGGTCTGCGCTTTGGTTTCTCATCAACCAGCCGCAGGCGGTCGCTGAGTCGCACGACTACGTCAGCCTAACGAGCGAGAGCGGCTGAACGACGCTTCCGGCGTGCGGAAGCCGTGACGTTGCCAGTGGAGGTCGGGTTAGTACGACCCGAGGAGGCAACGCATGGGCCAGGTTCTCATGAACTCGGGTAGCGCCAAAGGCAGGGCGTTCCACATCGCAAGCACGGGGCACGCTGTCTTTGCTGCGGCCATGATCTGGCTCGGAGTCATGGGCCTCCGCAAAGGCGACTTCGTTCAGGTTTGGCAACCCGTGCCCAAATGGGTGCCGACGCGCGAGGCACTGGCGTATCTCGTCGCATTGATCTCCCTGGCATCCGGTATCGGCCTGCTCTGGCGGCGCAGCGCGGCCGTGGCTGCACGCGTGCTGTTCGCGTCGCTCATGGTTTGGCTGCTTGTACTGAGACTGCCCAATCTCTTCTTCCAGAATCCCCTTGTGCTGGTTGCCTGGACGTTCGGTTCGACGGCCGTGATGGCGGCGGCCGCCTGGGTGCTGTACGTCTGGTTCGCCGGCGATCGCGACCGGCAGCGCCTCGGTCTATTCGCCGACGACAGGGGCGTGCGCATCGCGAGGGCGCTCTACGGCCTGTCCTTGATCCCCTTCGGCCTAGCCCACTTCCTGTACGTCGACGCGACCACTGTGCTAATTCCGGGTTGGCTGCCATGGCACGTGGCGTGGGCGTACTTCACTGGCGCGGCCTTCATCGCGGGAGGGCTGGCGGTGACCGCCGGCGTGTTTGCGCGATTGGCGGCCGCGCTATCGACGCTTCAGCTGGGCCTGTTCGGTCTGATCGTGTGGGTACCCCGCGTGTTAGCGGGCGCCGTCAACGACTTCCAATGGGGCGAGTTCGTCGTGACGTGCGCACTGACGGCGGGTGGGTGGGTAGTGGCGGATTCCTACCGCGGCACGCCGTGGCTCGCGGCGCGCAGACGCTCGCGAGCGTCTTAGCGTTGCACGGCTGATCTCATCGGGCCACAGGTATTATTTCGGTCCACCATGGCGCACCGACCATCATCGCTGCAGGGCGTGCTCTTGATCGTCGGCTTGGCGAGCGCATTGAGCGCGCCTTGCCAGCGCCTTCCAGCGCAAGCGATGGACTCGACCGGCATGCCGTCCTTGGAACTGCTTGCGGCGGAGGCCGGACGCGCCAGCCGCCAACATCCGATCCGCGCGGTGGCGCACATGCTCCTCTGCGAACCCGCTCATCCGCTCGTAGACAGCGCTTCCCTAGCGGCATGCGCCGCTCTCGATCCCGCCAGAGCGGCGGCGATCACCGCAGCCTTTGCACGCGGCCTGGAAGTGCCCCTAACTGAGATGGGAGGGGGTGACACGCCATGGGAGCTCCCTATCTGCCCGCCAGACTTCGACCGAGTGGTCGGACCTCGCGTCCTGCTCGCTCGGGTCACAGCACCACTCGCCGGTGTACGCGACGGGCAGTGGGAAGGACGGCTTACGGTGGAATTGCGCTGTCGCTCGGCGGCCGTAGAGCGCGGAGGTGGAATCCGGACGATGGGGAAGGAGTTCCTCTATCAGTGGAGCGGTCGCAAATGGCAGTTGTACCAACATTCATGGTGGCGCGCCGAGGGCTGAGGCGCGAACCGCACCGGAAGCGCAGTCACCTAACGATGCGTTGCATCCGTCAGGGGCTTTCCGGAAGCGTGCGGCCGCATTTATGTGCTGCCCGTGCAGCTGAACGTGGGCGTTAGGCAGACTACCGAGCGTCCATCATGAGCAAGGCTACAAGAGGCGCCTTCCGCCGCATCGAGGACAAGGCTCTCGAGGAGATCGAACGCCCCTCCTCAAGAGCTCAGACGTTTCGCGGCCATCTCCTGATCGCCATTCAGATATTCGTCGCCGCGACGGCAGCCGCCTCGCAAGCCGTCGCGCAGCTGGGCCAGGGCGTCGTCATCCCGGAGCGGCCCTTCACCAAGCCCACTGGCCCCTACGGCGTGGGCACTCGCGATTACTACTGGGTCGACGCCACCCGGCCCGAGCTATTCACTAAGGCTTCCAGCGACAAGCGCCACCTGATGGTGCAGATCTGGTATCCGGCGGACGTCTCGTTAGGCGCCACGCCCACCCGTTACGTCAGATACCCTAACGAGTTCGCCAACCCGGCGGAGTTCACGCCGGTGCTCCACGTCATCACCAATTCCGTTCTCGACGCCCCCGTCGCGAAGGCCGAACGCAAATACCCCGTATTGCTGTACAACCACGGCGGCGGCTGGAACCGCTTCAGCGCCACTTTCAACGTCGAGCAGCTCGCGAGTCACGGCTACGTCGTCGTGAGCGTTGAGCACGCGGGCTTGTCCAAGATCAGCGCCTTTCCCGACGGCTACCGCTTTGCCGGCGACACTCTCCAGTTCAAGCCCACCGGAAAAATGAAGCACGACTTGGTCGCATCCTGGGCCTGGCTCGACGACGTGGTGTTCGTCTCGTGGATGAAGGACGCCACCTTCGCGCTCGACAGGATCGAGGAACTGAACCGCAAGCCCGCCAGCCCCTTGGTCGGCCGGTTAAATCTGGACCGCATCGGCGCGTTAGGCTGGTCGTTCGGCGGCGCCGCCGCGATCGAGCTGAGTCGCTCCGACCCCAGGATCAAGGCTGCGGTTAACCACGACGGCCAGCTCTTCGGCGTGGTGCGCGACGTCGGCACGCGCCGCCCCTTCATGCTGCTACACAACACCAGCGACCCGCTCGCGGGGCTAAAGCCAGAGGACGTCGCGGTCATGAAAGACGCGGTTGATCGGGTCCTCGCCTGGGACCGCACGCTCAAGGAACAATCCACCAACGATTGGTACGACATCGACATTGCGGGGACAGACCACGGCAGCTTCTCCGACCTGATGCTGTTCTTTCCGTCGTCGCCCGGCCAGATCGATCCGCGCCGTGCTCACGAGATCATAAACGCTTATACGCTCGCGTTCTTCGACCAGTATCTGCGCGGCAAGCCCAGTCCGCTGCTCGCGGCGCCGTCGCCATCGTTTCCTGAGGCGAAATTCGCTCGAAAGCCCTGAAGGGCGGCATTTTCTGCGCGGCCTTCTATATGAAGTGGAACCGACCAGCGTTGTGGAGTTCGGGATCGCGACGGCACTGCTGGTGGTGGTGACGCTGGTCGCGACGCTTCTCCGCGCGCCGAGCGGCGCACACGCAGCCCGCGGTGGTGCTCCGCGACTGGTCGCTTTATCCGATCCGTCCCTTAACGATCCCAGAACTGCCGGCCGAAGTGCCGCCTGGCAGGCCGACTATTCGGCCTGAAGTGTTCGGACCGGATCAATGCGAGTGGCGCGCCACGCCGGTAGCGCGCACGCGAGCGTTGCGACGGCACCCATAACGACGATGACCCCGATGTAAGTGATCGGGTCCAGGTGCGACACGCTGAACAGCAGTGCGCGAATCACGCGACTGGCAGCCGCAGCGCCGACGACGCCGACTGCCACGCCGACGCCAGTGAGGACGGCGCCCTGACGCAGCACGAGCGCCAGGATCTCAGTACGAGACGCACCTAACGCCTGACGAACGCCGATCTCTCGCACACGTTCGGCGACGCTGCCTGCGAGCACGCCATAGATGCCTGCGGCAGCGAGAATGAGTGCAGCTAGCGCGAAGGCCTCGAACACAATGAGAGCAAAGCGGCGCTGCACCGCGGATTGCGCGAGCAGATCCTCCATCGTTGCCACGCGAACGATCGCCTGATCCTTGTCGACGGACCACACTGCCTGGCGAATGGCGGGCGCCAGCGCGCTGGCGTCGCCGCGTGCACGAACGACGAGCGACATCGCGTTGTCGGCGAACTTCCATTGTGTGGCGGTGGTGTAAACGGCGTCCGCGTCATTCATCGCGAGCGATTGTTGCTTGACGTCGCTAACGACACCCACAACGGTGAACGGCCCGTAATCGCCCACATGCAGCTGGCGCCCAATTGGATCCACTCCCGGGAGCCGGCGCCTAACCATGCTTTCGCTGACCAACGCAACGCGTGGCGCATTCTCGTTGTCCTGCTGGACGAGCGTACGGCCAGCCATGAGCGGTATGCGCATCGTTTCGATGTAGCCCGGGCTCACCGCATAGCGATACGTTCCGCGTCCTTCCGGCAATTCACCAGGGACGGGCGGCTCGAAGCGCACGCCGTACATATCGATGTCGCCGCTCAGCGGGAGCTGACTCGTTAGGGCCGCCGATGCGACACCCGGGACCTGCCGAACCGCCTCCAGCGCGTCGGCGAAGAATCGGTACGTGGCGCTGTCTTGGTCGAAACGATGGCCGGAGAGCTGCACCTGCATAGTGAGAGTCTGCGAAGGGTCGAAGCCAGAGCTGATCGCGAAGAAGCGCTGCAGGCTGCGCAGAAGCAAACCGGTTCCGACGAGCAGCACCAACGCGAGCGCCACCTCGGCGACGACCAACGCGCGCCGCACGCGAGGTTGCTGTCCGACAGTGCGCCGAGATCCCTGCTGCAGTTGCTGTTGCGGATCGCTGCGCGCCGCGTGGAGCGCCGGCGTCAACCCGATCGCGACGCCGAGCAGCGTTGTAACTACGAGACCGAAGAGAAATACTGCGCCGTCTATCTCGATGGCGTTGACTCGCGGCAGATCCGCTGGGCTCAACGCTGTGAGCGCGCTAACGCCTAACCTTGCGACGACCATGCCAAGTGCGCCACCTAACGCCGCCAGTGCCAGGCTTTCTGTGAGCTGCTGCCGGACCAATCGGCCGCGTCCGGCTCCCAAGGCCGCGCGCAGCGCGAACTCGCCGCGACGCTGCACGCCGCGGGCGAGCAACAGATTCGTCACGTTCACACTGGCGATGAGCAGGACGAGCATGACGGCGCCGAGTATGGCGAGCAGCGCACCTCTTACGCCGCGCGTCATGTCTTCGTGCAACGAGGCGACAAGAAAGCCGACGCTGTCGCGATACGTCTCCGGGTTTTGTTCGCGCAGCACCACGCGACCGATTGCATCCAGCTCTTGCGTTGCCTGACTGGTGCTTACGCCCGGTGCCAGCCGCGCGATCATTCGTAAGTGGTGACCCCAGGCGCGACCCTGGCCCAGGCCGTACTGCAGCGGTGCCCAGACGTCGGCGCCGGGGGCGACGATGTTCTCGAAGCCGTTAGGCATGACACCGATCACCATGTAGCTGTCGTCGTCGAGCCTGATTGTGCCACCAATGACCGCGCGATCGGCGGCGAAGCGCCGGCGCCATAGCGCGTCGCTGATGATCACGACCTTCGGCCCGTCCTGGCGATCTTCATCCGCCTGGAAGTCGCGCCCCAGGAATGGCGGGACGCGAAGCACGCCGAAGTAGCTCGCGTTGACGCGTTGACCCACTAGCCGCTCCGGCTGATCTGCGCCCGAGATCGTTGGCTGCCACGATTTGAGCGCGGCGATACCCTCGAACGACCGTGAGCGCGCGGCGAGCGCCGCGTACATCCCGAAGCTCCCTTCACCGCGCGACCCATCCGGCCCCGATTCCCACAGCATCACGATGCGCTGCCCGTCAGGGTAGGGGAGCGGCTCAAAGAGGATCGGATTGACGGCGCTGAAGATTGCTGTCGCGCCACCGATGCCCAAAGCCAGCGTTAGGACCGTTACAGATGCGAAGACCGGAGCGCTGCGTAGACGGCGAAATGTGTAGCGCACGTCAGCGAGCGTCGTCTCGACGACGTTCTCCCAGCCGGAGCCGCGCACCTGTTCCCTGATATTCGTTAGGCTGCCCACCTCGAGTCGCGCAGCTCTCAACGCGAGATGTGGCGGCAGCCCGCGCGCGACATGTGCCGCAGTTGCCTGCTCGAGGTAATGCCGCACTTCGTCGTCGACGTCGCGATCCGCCGCGGAGCTGCTCGTGATGCCGCGCAGCCCTCTAGTGAATTGCCGCCAGAGTGACACGAGCTATCCCTCCGCTTTGAGCAAGCGCGTCACAGCGGAGACGCGGCGCGACCAGTCCGCGGTTTCGACCTCGAGCTGTTTGCGCCCGGTGCGGGTGAGGGCGTAGAACTTTGCGCGACGCGCGTTCTCCGTGTCGCGCCACTCGGCGTCGAGCCAACCGGCGCGCTCGAGGCGCTGCAAGGCAGTGAGTAGCGAGCCCGGGTTCACCTTGAAGACGCCGCGCGAGATCTGCTCGATGCGACGGGCGATGCCGAAGCCGTGCAGGGGACGCAAGCTGAGCGTCTTGAGAATCAGCATGTCGAGCGTTCCCTGAATAACATCGGTGTTCGGCTCGTCCACAGCATCTCCGGCAGCGTTCTGCCAGAGACGATCAGCTACCTCCTCTTGATTGTCAAGATGTGGACGTCATACTGGCCACGTCTACGCCTGGCGTCGCTCATTACTTCACGGCGTGTTTTCCGGATTGTGCTACTTGCAGGCTCGTACGTAGTCGTTGGCGCGGTCCTCGGTGATGCCGCCTTGCGCGTCGATCCTGAACGCAATGTGCGCCGCTTCGTGCTCCATCGACCACAACAGATCGTCGAGCGTACGCACGCCCACGTTGAGCGAATCGATCTCTCGGGCGAGCACCATCTCGCCGTTAGGCTTGGCCTCACCGGACGCGAGATGTGAGCCCACGCGCCACATGTAAGGGCGAATCGTGATCTGGCCCTTGCGATACGAGCTTTCCAGCACGGCCGCGTAGTCCGAGCAAAGGCCGCCACGGGCCTTCAGATCCGCGACACGTTTCTCGATCGCGCGAGTGACCGTCGAATCAACAGGTAGCGTCGCGCACATCTCGCACGGCACGTTCGAGACCGGTTCGGAATCACCGTCGTTTGCGGTTGTGACCATGTGCCGAGCCGAAACGCAGCTCGTGCTCAACGCGACGACGAGCGTCAATCGCGAGCATTTCAGTGCGAAGATTGCGCGCATGCAGATCAAACGAGCCACGGCGTCAAAATGTTACTCGCGCCCCAAAATCAGCAAGCAAATTGTGCGCGCATGGCCGCAGGCTGCCGTGCCTAACCGTTCTATGGCGCGTACCGCTTGGCCAGCTGTTTACGGACGTCTGCGGTTACCTGCGCTCTGTGCGAGCGTAGCCGCGCGAGAAACTCTTTCGGTGCGCCTGTAGCGCGGTCGTACTTCCCGCTCCATGAGATCAGCTCGAGCATGGCCGGGAGGAGGTCGATTCCCTTCTTCGTCAGCGCGAACTCGGCTCCTCGGCCGGTTCCACGTTTGCGGATCAATCCATCCGCCTGAAGTTGCTTGAGGCGCGCAGCGAGGATGTTCGTGGCCATCCCCTCTTCGGCGTTGAGGAAGTCCGTGTACGTGCGCCGCTCGGTAAACATGAGGTCACGAATCACAAGGAGACTCCAGGCGTCCCCGAAGACCTGCAGGGCGAAGTTAATCGGGCAGTCCGAGCGACGAGCGGTGCGTTTCACGTGTCTCCCTTTACTTGCATCATGCAAGTTGGCATCGTATTCTAGGCTTGCATTATACAAGCTTCGCCCCAACTTCGCTTTCAGGAGGCCGTATGGAACGCCGCAGCCCAATGACAATCGTGCTGACCGTGCTTGCCTACATGATCGTCACCTTCGGAGTTCAGGGTGCATCGCACTTCGCGATCAACGCCGAGCACTACGCGGCGATTTCAATCATGCGGTCGGAGCCGATCATTCCGATGGGGCTCGCGTCGATGATCATTCAGGGGCTGCTCTTTGCGTA
>DASYRX010000357.1:0-5304 GCA_036003845.1 Gemmatimonadaceae bacterium
AAAGGCCACTGCCGTCGCCGTGGACACCACAAACGTGAAGATCAAACTACTCGCATCCAGGCGGATCGGCTGAGAAGCTCCAGCCGTGAGCGCGCCAGCGGTCAGCGCCACAAGCGCTTGGGTCGCCCAGTAGGCGATCACCACGCCGGCTGCGCCGCCACATGAAGACAATACGAAGCTTTCGATAACCAGCTGGCGCACGAGACGTCCGCGACTGGCGCCGAGCGCCGCACGTACGGCTAGCTCGCTGCGACGGCCGATACCCCGGGCCATCAAGAGTCCGGCGAGATTCAGGCAGGCTATTGCAAGCACCGTCACCACAACCGCCATCAGCAGCCGTAGTCCAGGGCGTGCTTCTCTGACGAGAAACTCGTGGAGCCCGGAGACGAACACGCCCATCCCTTCATTGAAGCGGTACTGTTGTCGGAGCGCAGACGCAATTGCTGTCATTTCGGCCCTTGCGGCATCGAGACTGACGCCGGAAGTGAGTCGGCCGTAGCATTCGAAAGCGCGTGACCCTGTCGACGCTGGATTCGCCGGATCGATCGTCATCGGCGTAAAGGCGTCGGGCTCTGTTAACCCGATTCGAAACCCCAGTGGCGCAACGCCGACGATCGTGAGCGGCGACCCAGCCGGCACCGCCAATTGCCGTCCGAGGACGCCCGGGTCGCCCCCAAACCAGCGCTGCCAGAAGCCGTAGCCGAGGATGACAACCCGACTACTCCCCGGTCGCGTCTCCTCTTCCGTGAACGCACGTCCCAGCACGGGACTTACCTTGAACACTTGGAAGAGCTCCGACGTGGTCAGAATTCGGCCGATCTGTTCCGCGCCATTACTGCCCATCACATTCAAGGGCGGGGTCTGCACGAGCGCGAGCGCCTCGAACGAATGAGCCCGGGAGCGCCACTCCACGAAGTTCACGGGATGGACGTTCAACGGCTCGGGGGAATCAAGCTTGTGCTCGTGAAGAACAACCAGCCGGTCGGAGTCTGGATAGGGCAGCGGTCTAAGCAGGACCTCGTTCACGACGGTGAAGATCGTCGTGTTTGCGCCAATGCCGATCGCCAGCGAGAGGATCGCGACGGTGCTGAACCCCGGACTCTTTCGAAGCGCGCGAAACGCGTACGTCACATCTTGACGAACGCTGTCGACCAGAGCGAGGCCGCGCGCGTCTCGACACTCTTCTTTCCGCTGATCGATCCCGCCCATCTCCTGAAGCGCCCTATATCGAGCCTCTCGCGGAGACAGACCCGTGGCGACGTGGTCCTCAACGAGATGCTCCAGATGGTATCGGAGCTCTTCATCGAGCTCGCGTTCCACTTGGCTGCTTCGGAACAGAGACCGGACACGCAGACGAAGTTTGCTGGTCCAGCGCATCGGCCGTCACCTCGTTACGTCGGTTTCACAACCAACGAGATTGCTGTCGACAGGCGCTGCCACTGTGCCGTTTCAGTCTTCAAGGCCTTGCGGCCCGCCGCGGTGAGTTTGTAGTACTTGGCGCGGCGATTGTTCTCGCTCGGAGCCCACTCCGCCTCGATCCAGCCTTGATATTCGAGCTTGTGGAGCGCGGGGTACAACGCGCTCTGTCCGACGCGCAATTCCTCATTCGACATCTGGCGGATGCGCTGAGCAATGGCCCAGCCATGCATCGGCTCAAGAGCCACAACGCGGAGGATCAAAAGGTCAAGGGTCCCTTGAACGAGGTCGGTGGGTTTGCTCAATCCAGTTCCTCTCAGTTACTGATAGGAAAGTACAAGCGAGGACGTCGGGAGTCAAGTGAAAACCCCTTAGCTGGGCGCAGGCGGCTATTTTCTGCTCTTCCGAGCTGCTCAACCCGCCTCAGCCAATCGCCAATCCGGTTCCAACTGGCGAATATCAGGGTCGCCAGCGCTAACCCCTAATTCCAAGCGACCGTCGAATAGTCAGTCGGAGTTGCCGCAACGCTGCATGCGGCGACGGCGCGAAGTTCGGGAGGTATCCTGAAAGCCGGCCCGTCGGCCCCGCTTCCGCGCGGCTAGCGGCACCTGCGGCGCGTTGTCTTCTGAGTTGTATGTCGAGTCTGCGTTTCTCGTGCTGCACAATGGAGTGTTACGTTCTGAGCGCGACGACCGGATCGACGCGCGTGGCGCGATACGCTGGGCCGAATGACGCCATGAGCGACACAACCAGCAGCAGCAGCGCCACGCCGGCAAAGGTAATGGGATCGCGCGCGCCGACGTCGAACAACAGCGTCGACATGAACTGCGTCAGCACGAACGCCGCCAACGTTCCCACCACTAGGCCGGCGATGGCGAGTCGGGCACCATGCGCGAGTACGACTCGCAGCAGCGCGCCGCGGTGTGCTCCGAGCGCGACCCGAATGCCGATCTCCCGCGTGCGCTGCGCGACGCTGTACGCGATCACTCCGTAAAGGCCAATCGCCGCCAGCACCAGCGCCAAGACTGCGAACAACCCGACGAGCAACAGCGTGAATTGCTGCGACGCCGTGGCCGCCGTCCGCAGGTGCGCCATCGGTTGCGCGCGGGTGATCGGCAGCATGGCATCAACGCTCCAGACGGCATTGCGCACCGCCGGGACGAGCGCGGCCGGATCGCTCGAGGTGCGTACCACCCAATCGCGCAGCGTGTCGCCGGTGCCCTGATCCTGAGATGCCGGAAAATACATGGCGGGGCGCGGCACGCGAACGAGATCAAGCTGTCGCACGTCCCCGACAATACCGACAACTGTGAGCCACGGCGCGTTATCGTCCGGCCGACCGAGCTTCAACCGTTTGCCAAGGGCGTTCTGATTCGGCCAGAACGTGCGGGCAGTCGTCTCGCTGACGACAATTGCCGGCGGCGTCTCCGAGGTGTCATTCCACGCCACGTCGCGGCCCGAGCGCATCGGAATGGACATCGCGCCGAAGTAGCCCGGGGACACGGAACGGAAATCGACCATCCGCAGCTGACCGGGCGCGGGCGGCGGCGCGCCCTCCACTGACACACCCGTGGTTCGCCCGGCCATCGTGAGTGGCAGGAAACTGATCGCGGCAGCCGATGAAACCCCTGGGAGCGCTTCGAGCCGCTCAGCGATTTGTCGATAGAAGGCGGTCCGTTGCTGTTCCGTTCGATAGCGGGCGGCGGGTAGCTCGACTCTGAACGTGAGTACTCCTTCGGATTTGAACCCGGTTGGCACCTGCATCAGCCTCGTAAAGCTCCGGAGCAGCAAGCCCGCTCCCACCAGCACGACGACACCAAGCGCAACTTGAACGATGACCAACAAATTGCGAGTACGCAGGGATGCCCGTGTAGCCGATGCGCGTGTTTCGTCCCTGAGCGCGCCATTCAGATCGGTCTTGGACTGGAGCGCAGGCATCACGCCGCAGATCAATCCGGCGACAAGGGCGACAAGTGAATTGAAGACGGCGACCGATTCGTTGAGGGCGATATCGTTGACGCGTGGCAGGTCGGTCGGCGCGAGCCAGCGCAACGCGCTCACGCCCCACCAAGCCAGCGCCAAACCCAGCACGCCTCCCATCGCGGCCAGTAGTACGCCCTCGGCCAGCAGTTGTCGGAGCAGGCGCGTCCGGCCCGCGCCGAGAGCCGCCCGGACGGCGAACTCGCGGCCGCGAGCCGAGGCCCGCGCAAGCAGCAGATTACCGATGTTCGTGCAGACCATCACGAGGAGGAATCCGACGATCCCCAGGACGATCAGCAGCGGCCGCCGGACAGCGCCGACGGTTTGCTCGGCTAGCGACAGTACCGTCACACCCACGCCTGTGTTGGACCTCGGGTACTGTGTCGTTAACCGCGCCGCAATCGTGTCGAGGTCGGCTTGGGCCTGTGCCATCGTCACGCCTGGCTTGAGACGGCCGAGCACCCGCAGGAAGTGGCTGTCGTGATTCGCGAGCTGCTCCGATGTGAGTCCGAGGGGCACCCACAACTGATCGTCCGGATCGGGGAAATGAAACCCGCGCGGCATGACGCCAATTACGGTGTACGGCTCATCGTTCAACTGAATACTCTGGCCCACAATCGATGGACTCGAGCCAAATCGATCCGCCCAAAGGCCGTGCCCGAGCAGCACCACGCGCGACGGTGCGACGCGATCCTCTTCGCCGCTGAACTCGCGTCCGAAAATCGGCTGGACCTGCAAGAGCCGAAACAGTGACGCCGATACCATGGCGCCGTCGACGCGGATCGGCTCGCCTGTCCCGGTGAGACTCCATGCGCTATCCCGAGCGGCGGCGAGATCGATGAAGGTAGAGTTCTGACTGCGCCAATCGCGGAAGTTGCCGGGGGCGGGTGTGTTTTGTGTGTTCGTGTACGTCGGAAGGTTGACGTTCTCCCAGACCATGGCAAGATGGTCGGCGTCCGCATAGGGCAGCGGCCGCAGCAGCACGGCATCCACGACCGAGAAGATGGTGGTGGTCGCGCCTACGCCGAGCGCTAGAGTGAGCGCGGCGACTAATGCGAAGCCGGGATTCTTGCGCAGGACGCGCAGTCCATACCGCAGGTCCTGCACGCAGTCGTCGAACGCCGCCAGAGGCGAGAGCGCACGAACGTCTTCCCTGATCACCGTCTCTCGGCCGAGCGCGCGCCGCGCCGCGTACTGCGCGTCTTCGGCGCTCAAACCCCTTTCACGTTGTTCCTCGGCTTCGAACTCGAGATGATTGTGGAGCTCGCGATCGAGATCGTCTGGCTTCATGGTCGTCAGGCCCTTACGGCGGCGGTCATCACGCGTGCGATCGCGAGCTGCAGCCGATTCCACTTCGATTCCGCGGCCACCAGCCGTTTCCGTCCGGCCGGGGTGAGCCGATAGTACTTGCACTCGCGTTTGTGCTCGCGATGTGTGTCCCACTTCGAGGCGAGCCATCCCCGGCGCTCGAGGCGGTGGAGCGCGGGGTAGAGCGATCCGTGCTCTAGGCGCAGCACCTCGTCGCTGGTGCGCTGAATGTGTTTGGCAATTTCGTGGCCGTGCGCGGCGCCGAGGAGCAGGGTGCGCAGGATCAGCATGTCGAGGGTGCCCTGGAGTAGCTCAGTTCTCTCTCGCGGCTTGTCAGTTGTTGACATGGTAGCCATTCTACCCTAGCAAGGTAGTGGGTCTACCCTACTGCTGCATGGCGACTGGAGCGTTGCATTCGAGATGGCTACCAGGACTAAGTGCCGTGTGAGGCCGTGATGGATAGGATTGGGCGCGTACCGCGATAGACGAGGACTTGTGCTTAGGCACCTCGTCTGAGCGCCTCGAGCCGACTGAGCCATTTCCCAACTTGGTTCCAACTGGTGAAAATCTGGCTCACCAAATCTCCTCAGCAAAACTAAA